>CALAMO010000013.1 GCA_937925855.1 uncultured Thiotrichaceae bacterium | reverse complement strand
CCCCACATCCGCGATCACTGGCTTCTACTTGACGGCCAGCAAAAAACACCGATCCAGTGGTTTGTCGCCGTCTTCGCCGTTCTCTTCGGCATCTGGCATATCCTCACCAATCTCTACCTCACTGAACCCGGTATGTGGCAGAACGCGATTCACTTCGCCGGTTTTGCTTTTTTGGCGTCCAGTGTGTACAGCGCGTTTGGGCGCAACGCCGACCAGCCGTGGGCGATTAAGCTGGATTTGGCTTATGGAGTGCTGGTGGCCTTAGCCGCGCTCTGGGTAGCGGGTTCTGAATCACGTTTGTATGCGGATACCTTGGCGGTCACCGGACAGGCCTGGCAGTTTAATGCCATCGACTGGCTGGCCGGTGGGATTTTGTTGTTTGCTGCGCTGGATTTATCGCGCCGCGTATCGGGCTGGGTGATTCCGATTTTGGTGCTGCTGTCGCTGGCGTATATTTTGTTTTTGGGGCAGCACCTGCCGGGCGTATTCCGGGCGGCGAGTCTACCGTTAAATGATGTGATGTTCCGCTCGCTGTTTAATGATGAAGGCATGTTCGGCATTCTCGCCAGTATCTCCTCAACCAATATCACGCTGTTCATGATTTTTGGGGGGTTTCTGGTGGTGTCCGGGGCCAGTGATTTTGTGATTGAGGTGTCCAAATTAGTCGCCGGACGGATTCGCGGCGGGGCGGCGTTTGTGGCGGTACTCTCATCGGCCTTAACCGGCACAATTAGCGGGTCGGCGATTGCGAATACGGCGTCTACCGGGGTGATTACCATCCCGCTGATGAAGTCTAACGGCTTCCGGGGGCGCTTTGCCGGCGGGGTGGAAGCGGCGGCTTCGACCGGTGGCCAGCTCATGCCGCCGATTATGGGCGCGGGTGCGTTTGTAATGGCGAGCTATACCTCAATTCCGTATTCGACCATTGTGGCGGTGTCAGTTGTCCCCGCTATTCTGTATTTCTTATCGGTGGCGTTCATTGTGCGCATTGAGGCGGTGAAGTATCAGGTCGGCGACGGCCAGGATATGACGATTGATAAAGGCAAGATCCTCTCCGGTGGCATGACCTTTATCATTCCGCTGGCGGTAATGATCTGGCTGCTGATGTCCGGCGTGACGCCGAGCTATGCCGCGTCGTGGGCGATTGCGGTGTTGGTGGCGGTGTCGTGGCTGGCGTTTGTCATTGCGAAGCTAAGCCGCCGCAGTGATTTCACCCCGACGGTCATGGGGCCACAGAAGGTCGCTGAGGCGTTTATGATGGGGATACGCGCTTCGATTCTGACCGGTATTTTGCTGGTGGCGATTGGCATTATGAACAATGCGATTGTGACCAGCGGGATTGGCAATGGTTTCTCACTGATGATCGCGCAGTGGTCACAGGGTTCAGCCGTGCTGGCGATTCTATTGATTGGCTTGGCGTCACTGGTGCTGGGTATGGGGCTGCCGGTGACGGCGGCGTATATTATTCTGGCGATTCTGTGTGCGCCTGCGCTGGCCGGGATTCTGACCGATACGATTATTGTAGATCAGCTGGTGCAGGGGATTGCTGATCCGATGAAGTCTGCGATGTTTATGCTGGTGGATAGCCCGCATATTGCCAAAATAACGGACGGGATGACGCGCCCGGAGGCGCTGGAATTAATGGCGGCGATGCCGTTTGATCTGGCGATTACCGTGCGGCCATTATTGGTGGATCAGGAAATACTGACCAGCTATCTGCTGATTGCGCACCTGATTATCTTCTGGCTCAGTCAGGATAGTAATGTCACGCCGCCGGTATGTCTGGCTGCGTTCACTGCCGCCGGGATTGCGAAAGCACCGCCGATGGCGACCGGGTTTCAGGCGTGGAAGATTGCCAAGGGCCTGTATATTGTGCCGCTGATGTTTGCCTATACGCCGTTAATTAGCGGTAACTGGTTTGAAATTATTCAGCTCGGTTTCTTTGCGCTGTTTGGGATTTATGCGATTAATGCATTGATTCAGTATTACGCTGAGGGGCCGCTTCAAATATGGCATGTGCCACTGTTATTAGCTGGGATAGTGGGGGCGTTCTGGCCGTTGTTTTTAGTGGTAAATATCATTGGCGCTGGATTAGTTGTGGGTGTGGTTATTTTAAGTAACCGGGAATTTAAATTGGAAGCGGCTTAATTTAATTAACCAATAATAAAGTGGCTGTGTTAAATTCGATGGATTCTGGCTATCACCGATTGAGCATCAGCTATGGAACAGCTAAGCGATCTAAAAGCGATTCTGCATTCAAAACGGGCGAATATTTTTTATCTGGAAAAATGCCGGGTCATGCAAAAAGGTGGCCGGGTACTTTATTTGAGTGAAGCTAAAAACGAAAAGCAATACTGGAACATTCCAATTGCTAACACGACCGCCATTTTATTAGGAACAGGTACTTCTATCACCCAGGCTGCCGTTAGAATGCTAGCTTCCGCTGGCGTGATGATTGGTTTCAGCGGCAGCGGTGGCACACCGTTAATTGCTGCCAACGAAATTGAATGGCTTTCCCCACAAAGTGAATACCGCCCCACCGAGTATATTCAGGGCTGGATGGGCTTTTGGTTTAAAGATAATAAACGCTTACAGGCCGCCCGCTTATTCCAGCAAAAACGCATTGAATACCTAAAACTTATCTGGTCAAAAGACCGGGATTTAAAAAATGAAGGTTTTAACCCGGATGAATTAGCTATTGGCAAAGCGCTCGATAATTTTTCTGCACGCATGGTAGGCAGCACGAGCACAGGTGATTTACTGCTGGTCGAAGCCCAGTTAACCAAACAACTTTACAAAATTGCGGCCAATCGCACAAAACAAGGGGATTTTGTGCGCGATCATGCCGCAGCGGATGACGCCAATGCGTTTTTAAATCACGGTAATTACCTGGCGTATGGACTGGCGGCGACCACGCTATGGGTGTTGGGAATTCCGCATGGTTTCGCGGTCATGCATGGGAAGACACGGCGTGGCGCACTGGTGTTTGACGTGGCGGATTTGATTAAGGATACGCTGATTTTACCGTGGGCGTTTATTTGTGCCAAAGAAGGCGCAACGGAGCAGGAGTTTCGCCAGCAGTGTTTACAGAATTTCACCCAGCATAAGGCGCTGGATTTTATGTTTGATGCGGTGAAGGCGGTGGCGTTGAATAAGGATTGGGAAGAGGACGCCACGTCATGATGGTCACCTTTGTGTCCGAATGTGAGAAGAAGGCATTACCGAAAACGCGGCGGGTGTTGGATGCGTTTGCTAACCGGATTGGTAGCCGGACGTGGCAGACGGTGATTACCAATGAGGGGTTAGATGCCGTTAAAAAGTTGCTGCGTAAGACGGCGAGTAAGAATACGGCGGTGAGTTGCCATTGGATTCGTTCAAGGGCGCGGAGTGAGTTGGTTTGGATTGTGGGGAATCGGGGGAAATTTAATGCGCAAGGGGTTGTGCCGGTAAACCGGACGCAGCAAAGTATCTTAAACAGTATCGGTGAAGAGGAGTGGCAATATTTACCTTTGATTAAAGCACTAACTGGGTTAGCTGCGCTGCTGCATGACTGGGGCAAAGCCTCTGAATTTTTCCAATATAAACTCATGCAGCCCGGCGCAGTAGGCGACCCTTTGCGGCACGAGTGGGTTTCTTTGCTATATTTTAGCGCTTTCGTTAATAAGCAGGCCGATGCGCAGTGGTTGGAACAACTGAGTAAAGGCGAATTTGATGCTGAGCGGGTGCAGCAGGCATTAAAGGTGGCGGCGGATAAATACCAGCGCGGCATGCACAACCAGAAGCCATTTAAAAAGCTAACGACCCCGGCGGCACAGGCAGTGGCATGGTTGGTGCTAACACATCACCGACTGCCTTTATTAACGGATGGTGCTGACAGTGGTAGTGCTGAAAATTTACAGGGGTTGTTAAATCGCATCTTGCATGAATGGGGCTATTGCAGCCAGCCGCCAGAGCAATTTCTGGCGAATGTGGTGCGCTGTTTCGACTACTCAAAGGGCCTGCCTGCTGATTCAGCTACCTGGGTTAGACAGGTACGTAAACAAGCAGAAAAATTACAGGCGCAGCTACCCAAGTTGGAGGCTGCGTTGGCAGATGGTAGTTGGCGAGCAGTTTTACAGCATTGTCGCTTAGCGCTGATGTTGGGCGATCACTACTATTCATCATTAGAGCCTGATAGCCCTAAGCGGGTTAAATCAGGAGAATTAGGGTTGATCGCCAACACCCATACGAAGAAAAATTCCAAGAAGAAAGAGGCTAAACAGACATTGGATGAGCACCTGCTGGGGGTGTGCAAGCAGGCTTTACACAATGCACACTTCCTACAGTTCTTTGGCGGCCAGAAATTCAAGGGTGAAGAAATTCTGCGCTCGGCCCGCGATATACGTTATCTGAAACGCAAAAGCCGTGATAAAAACTACCAGTGGCAGGATGTCTCCGTCAGCACCATTAAAGCATGGCGCAAGCAGGAAAGCGGCTCTTTAGATAAGCAGTACTTTGGCTTTTTTGCGGTCAATATGGCGAGCACCGGTAAAGGAAAAACCTTTGCCAATGCCAAAATCATGCAGGCGCTATCACCCGATGAGGAAAGCCTGCGTTTTGTATTGGCGTTAGGTTTGCGGACATTGACGCTACAGACCGGGGACGAATACCGCGAACGTGTGGGCTTGGGCAAAGAAGATTTGGCGGTACTCATTGGTTCACGGGCAGTGCTGGAGCTACACCAGAAAAACCGAAAAGCTCAGATAACTCATAGTGATCCACAATCGCCCACGAATGAAGGTTCGAGTGGCTCCTATTCGGAAGAGACCTTATTAGACAATGAACTGGATTTTGATGGCGTGGAGCCGCTGTTGGAAGAGTCATTAAAAACGGTACTGCGCACGGATAAAGAACGACAGTTTTTGTACGCGCCGGTACTGAGCTGCACGATAGACCATCTCATGGGGGCAACTGAGACTCGGCGTGGTGGGCGCTATATTCTACCAACGCTGCGACTCATGTACTCTGATCTGGTCATTGATGAAATTGATGATTTTACCGGTGAAGACTTGGTCGCCATTGGCCGTCTGATTCATTTAGCAGGCATGTTGGGACGAAAGGTCATGATTTCGTCAGCGACAATTCCGCCGGATATAGCCGAAGGCTATTTCAATACTTATCAGGCCGGATGGCGTATTTACGCCAGCATGCATAAGAAAAGCCCCCTTATTGGTTGTGCCTGGGTCGATGAATTTAAAACGGCGGTTAATAGCACCCATTGCCATAGCGATGAGGCGATTGATCAATACCAGATTGCACATCAGCGTTTCATTAAGCAACGCAATGCGGCACTGGCTAAAGCCGTGGTTAAACGCAAAGCTGAAATCATTCCGCTTAGTCAGGCAGAGAATGCAGACGATAACAGTCTGGAAGAGCAGTGTTTTATCGCTGTTCAGAACAGCATTCTCACGCAGCATCAACGGCATGCCATTGTCGATGAGAACACCGGCAAAACGGTAAGTTTCGGCATTGTGCGCACCGCGAATATCCAACCCTGTATCAAACTGACTCGTTACCTGCTCAATGCCGATTGGGACGATGGCATAGATGTGCGGATTATGGCGTATCACAGCCAGCAATTACTGATTATGCGTAATGCACAGGAAAGACACCTGGATGAAGTGTTGAAGCGCAAGCGGGGTCGGCAGGCCACGCTAGAACATCCGCTGGTTCGTCAGCATTTAAACCAGTGTACAGGGAAACAGCTGATTTTTATTCTGGTTGCCACCCCGGTTGAAGAAGTGGGCCGGGATCATTCTGCTGATTGGGCGGTGGTCGAACCATCCTCTTATCGTTCCATTATCCAGCTGGCCGGGCGGGTACGGCGTCACGATGAACTCAATGAAGATATTGCTGAGCCAAATATTGCGCTGTTGCAATACAACCTGAAAGGCCTGAAGGGCAAAGATATTGCTTTTAATCGGCCCGGTTATGAATCGAAAGAGCTTAAACTCGACAATAAAGACTTGAGGCAGTTACTGGATGAGCAGGCGATTCGGCAAAGACTTGATGCCAGCCCCAGAATTAGCCGACCGGCTGAATTGCATCCCCACGGTCAATTAGTTGACCTTGAGCATGAGGCTATTCACCGCTTATTGACTGATTACCAGCCAGACAAAACTGCTCCCGGCCAAATGCAAAACTGGCTTGATAGTTATTGGTGGCTAACGGCTATGCCGCAGCGTGCAGTTAGATTCCGGCGCTCTGCGCCCTCGCAATTGTTACATCTGTATCCGCTAGATGATAGCTGGCGCTTTGTAGAGCGTAATCAATGGGGTGAAGTTACCGGTTCGATAGAGGGTGAGTATGGAATTGAACATGACGAGAGACTAACCGAACGAGAGCAGCAACGTTTGTGGCTATGGCGTGATTATGTGGAATTACTGGAGGCGCAGGATAAACCGACGCTGGAGGCCGCTGCTTTGGTTTATGGTGAGTTGAATTTAATGCTGTATGACAATTCTATTGATGAGTATGTGTATTCGAGCCAGTTTGGGTTGGTGAGGAAGTAGAAAGCCCGCTCGTGGCGGGCTTCACGGTGTTCTTGGTTATTCCCAGTCTGCTGGAAACCCGTTGAGGGCGACCTAACCGCCCTGCTTTGAAGAAAGCAGCTCCGTTCATACGGTTAGCGCTTGAATGTAACAATGGTTAGCTGTTTTAGCAAACCGTTAACAGGATAAAAGGTGTTTAAATGTCAGACCCCGCTATCAAAGATTTTCTAGCCGAGCGCAAAGCGATGTGGCTCAAAAAGAAAATAAACCCCTCCATGGAAACAGAGGTGGTCAAGCAGCTCGAAACCGACGCTGATCAGCTGTTTTCTCTACCGGTTTGGTTACCTGATGCGGCTAAGCGGGCCGGACAGTTATCGCTAGTGAGCCACCCCGCTAAGTTTTCACATCCCGGCGCAAAGGCATCGCCCATTATTGCGAATGCCCCATACCGGCCAGACGGTTTGTTGCGCAGTGGTAATGTCGATACTGAACTGGATGTGCTGGGTAATGCAGCTGCAATGGATGTGTATAAATTCCTGATGCTGGAAATGCAGGATGGTCAAACTATTCTGGCGCATCTCGAAGACGATACTGACACCATCCGGCAACAATTCAAGATGGATACCGCTAGTTTTGATGAATTGTCCGCCGGTTTGCTGGCAATCAAAGGCAGCGGCACAGCAAGCACTAAAACCAGCGGCAGTATTAAACAGGTGTACTTCCCGGTGAATAATGCGCGAGATGAATATCATCTGTTATCGGTGTTAACCCCATCCAGCATGATGTTTACCCTCAAATCACGTATTAATACGCTGCGTTATTCCGATGAAACCAAGGCAGCCCGTGAGGCGCGCAAAGCCGGGAAAGCTCATGAGACGGGATATGCTGAAATCTATAACCTGAGTGCTATCGGTTTTGGGGGTACCAAGCCACAAAATATCAGTGTTTTAAACAGCCGCCACGGCGGGGTGAGTTTGTTACTGGAATCCATGCCGCCGCAGTTAGAGCAGCGTCGGGTTAATCCACCGCGTGATTCTTTTTTTGGCGCTTACCTGAACCCTAAATTTTATCAGGATGCGTTTAATAAGCTATTCGTTGAGGTGCTGCGTGAAGTGAATAACCAGCACGTCCGCAACCAAATCCAATGGCAGTGTAAGACCATTTTCTATCAGATGATTGCTCATGCCTGGGAGGTGCGGCGTTTGCCTGAAGGCTGGTCAGATTCAGATCATTATGATGGCTTACCAATGGCGCAGAAAATCTGGCTGGATCGACAGCACCTGCAAAAGCGCAGTGACACCGAAGACAGGGAGTGGCTGGACACGATCAAACGCAATATGGCGCGCTGGTTCGTCCAGGCTTACAACGCATTATTAGATTCAGCGGATTCCCCCGTACATACCGCAGACCGTTTTAAGATCAAAGATTATGAGTTCAGGGAATTGATAAAGTGGCTGGATGACTGTGAGGAGAGTCTGTTATGAACAAAAATATACTGCTGATTCCCCGAGTGGAAATCCATAACGCTAACGCACTATCCAGTCCTTATACCATCGGTTTTCCGGCGATGACCGCGTGGCTGGGCGTTATGCATGCGCTGGAGCGTAAGCTCAGAAACCCGGATAAAGCGGCTTATAGGTACTTTGAAGAACATGAGTATGAAGATGAGCTGGATGATGTCCGCTTTAACACCGTGGCGGTGGTGTGCCATGACATTCGGTTGCATACCTATCGCGGGGAAAATGACTTTATCTCGTCGATTGTAGGCACCGGAAATCCACTGGATAAATCCGGTAATCGCTCTTCTTTCATTGAAGAGGCACGCTGTGAACTAACGGTGTCTCTGCTGATTGAATATGACATGGACGATAGCAGTAATCTTGCTAAGGCAGTGGCCTATCTGTTGCACAGGGGGATAAAAATGGCAGGGGGCGATGTCATCCGATTTCGTCAGCCAGACAGGATAAAAGTCACTAATGAGAGCGAGCTTAAAACGCTCATGGGGCGGGTTATGCCAGGGCATTGCCTGGTTGAACGTAATGACCTGATGCAAACCGCGATGCAGGAAGGCATGGATGCGATTGATGCGCTGTTGGAATACCTCAAGGTAAATTATTCGTGCACTGTTGCCGATGACGAAGTGGCATGGAGTAAGGGGTTTCGGCGTGAGAAAGGCTGGATTGTACCGATCGCGACCGGTTTTCATGGCATCAGTGCATTAGGGCACGCCGAACAGCAGCGTGATCAGGATACACCCCATCGCTTTGTTGAAAGTGTCGTGACACTGGGTGAATTCATCATGCCCTACCGCATTAACGACCCGGATCAGATTTTATGGCATTACCACTACGACCCGGAGCATCAATTGTATTCGTGTCGAACAAATAAACCGTATTCAGAAAGTAAGGAGATAACACATGGCTAAGGGTAAAGGCGATATTGCAGAGGTATTGGCGTTTGAAAAGAAGCTGGTACCTTCAGATGGTTTTATGTACGGCACCGAGTGGAAAGCGGGTCGTGCTGCCGATGCATTACGGCGTGATAAAGAAAAATGGCAGAATCTCAAACCGGAGGAACGCGAGAAGCTGGTGTTTCCGAAACCGCTTAAATTACAGGAAAAGTCGGTACGGGGTACGATTTCTAATCGTTTGAAAGCGGCGACTAAAAACGATCCGCTGAAGCTGAATGCTGAGGTCGAGAAGCCGAATTTACAACGCGTTGATAGCTGTGCGTTAGGGATGGAGCAGGATACGCTAAAACTGAGTTTCACCCTCAAAGTACTCAGCGGCGTACAGCAGCCTTCGGCCTGTAATAACAACACGTTTCAGGAAAAATATAAAACCGCCGCCGAGACTTATATTTCTGAAAAAGGCTTTAGCGAGCTGGCGAAGCGCTATGCGCTGAATCTGGCGAATGCACGCTTTCTGTGGCGTAACCGGGTTGGGGTTGAAAAGCTGGAGGTGGTGGTTCGCGTCAGTAACTCCGGCGAATGCTGGACATTTGATGCGACTCAATTCAGTACTAAGGCGATGGCGACTGAAGATACTGAGGTGTTGGCGCTGGCTGAGAAAATCGCTTCTGCATTATCCGGTAAGACCGATTTTCTACTGCTGGAAATTGATACTTATGCCTTAGTCGGTAAAGCGCAGGATGTCTATCCGAGCGAAGAGCTGGTGCTGGATAAAAGTAACAGTAAAGGCGGTAAAAGTAAGATTCTATATGCGGTTAAAGAGGCCGCTGCGATGCATTCGCAAAAGATTGGTAATGCGTTGCGGACGGTTGATACCTGGTACCCGGATTATGCTGAGGTACCGACCGGGCCTATTGCGGTTGAGCCTTATGGTGCCGTGACGAATCTGGGTGTGGCTTACCGTAATCCAAAAAACAAAAAAGACTTCTATACCCTGTTTGATAAATTTGCGCTGGGTGAAAAGTTAGACACCATAGACGATGAGCATTACGTGATGGCGGTGTTAGTGCGCGGCGGTGTGTTTGGTGAAAGCGGTAAGGAATAGGACATGAAATATTATGTCGATATAACGCTACTGCCGGATGTTGATATTCATCTGTACTTTCTCTGGAGTAAAGTTTACCAGCAGCTGCATCTGGCTTTGGTGGAACAACAGGATGCGACGGGCAGTGTGCGGGTGGGTGTGGCTTTTCCGGGGTACCGTTTTGAGGAGACGCATAAAACGTTGGGCCAGCGTCTGCGGCTCTGTGCTGAGACTGAAGCGGATTTGGCTGAGCTGAAGTTAGCAGAATGGTTGGCGCGGCTCAGTGACTATGTGCATCTCACCAGCATACGCCCGGTACCGGATAAGGTGGATGGGTTCGCTTGCTTTAAACGAGTACAGATCAAGAGTAATCTTGAGCGTCTGGCGAAACGGAAAGCGCGGCGCCTCGGGATTGCAGTGTCTACCGCGCTGGAGTCGTTTGGCGATAAGAAAGAACGCATGAGTCAGGCTCCATTCATTAGGTTAGGCAGCCTCAGCTCGGGTCATAGCTTTCGGCTGATGGTTACTCGCCAGCTGATGGCGCCGGAGGATAGCGCTCACCCGCTGCGTTTTAGTACCTATGGATTGAGTTCTGAGGAACGGGTGGGTGCGGTACCCCTCTTTTAACCAAAGTTTTTAGCGTAAAACTAAGTTCTTTAACAATCAAGTACTTACAGAGGGCCATTTTTTCATTGGTGTAAACGTGAAAAAGTGGCCTACTGTTTTGTTATTTTTAGGGTTTTTCTGACATAATTACTCTTTACTGCCGAGCAGGCAGCTTAGAAAAGAAAATAGCACCCGGCTGCGACAACTGCTACCTTTACTGCCGAGCAGGCAGCTTAGAAAATAGGAAAAATTATGCTGAAGCTTGACGTATTCTTTACTGCCGAGCAGGCAGCTTAGAAACTACGCGAAATCCTTTCAGATCTGCGCCAAGCCTTTACTGCCGAGCAGGCAGCTTAGAAATGCGAAGTAGCCGACTACAAAGTAGGCGGACACTTTACTGCCGAGCAGGCAGCTTAGAAATATACCAGAATCTCGCGAAATTAAATGCATTACTTTACTGCCGAGCAGGCAGCTTAGAAAGCAGCTGATCCGCAAACTTAAAAACATCAAGTCTTTACTGCCGAGCAGGCAGCTTAGAAACTGCGCGTCCCGCCCCAGCATCAGCAATGCGCCTTTACTGCCGAGCAGGCAGCTTAGAAATCTGTTAATGAAAGCTTGTCAGCTCTCCAGTCCTTTACTGCCGAGCAGGCAGCTTAGAAATTCAAGCTCATCAGCGAGCTTCTGTTGGTTTTCTTTACTGCCGAGCAGGCAGCTTAGAAACACTCAATCGTATGGTTAAACCAATATATAGACTTTACTGCCGAGCAGGCAGCTTAGAAAAATAGGTGTGGCACTGCCCCGGCAGTAGTGAACTTTACTGCCGAGCAGGCAGCTTAGAAATTCGTGAGTAATGCGGTTTCTAGCCAATGGTTCTTTACTGCCGAGCAGGCAGCTTAGAAAAGCTGGCACAACTGGATAGCCGCACAGAATACCTTTACTGCCGAGCAGGCAGCTTAGAAATATAAAGATGAGCTTTTTGGGCAAAGCGAGGCCTTTACTGCCGAGCAGGCAGCTTAGAAAATTCGAGCACTAAGCGCCGCACCAAGCCAGCACTTTACTGCCGAGCAGGCAGCTTAGAAAACTGATTTGAATACACTGCTCATCAGGATAAACTTTACTGCCGAGCAGGCAGCTTAGAAATAGTAGCGATTCATTGCTTTCCAGTTGTTGTTCTTTACTGCCGAGCAGGCAGCTTAGAAATTGTCATGTGATGACTTCTACATGAAGTAAATCTTTACTGCCGAGCAGGCAGCTTAGAAAATAGGGATGTATTGGAGCATCAACGTAAACACCTTTACTGCCGAGCAGGCAGCTTAGAAAATTCAGAGAATTGATTATCAATCCAGCTATCGCTTTACTGCCGAGCAGGCAGCTTAGAAAAATAAAACCAGTGATCAGAGAAGCGCCACCATCTTTACTGCCGAGCAGGCAGCTTAGAAATTGTCATGTGATGACTTCTACATGAAGTAAATCTTTACTGCCGAGCAG
>CALAMO010000012.1 GCA_937925855.1 uncultured Thiotrichaceae bacterium | reverse complement strand
TCACCTGACACGGCAAACAATGAAGGAGGACGTTGAGCAGTATATTCGTTATTACAATCACGAGAGGTTGCATTCTGCGAATGATGATTTATCACCCGTAGAGTTTGAAATGTCTCAAATTAAAGTGTCAGGTTGGACTTGACCAGAACAGTTTTCCCAGCCCGTCATGTGTTGCTGCCAAAAGGCCTGTTTCTCAGCGCGCGTCATCGTATCGCTCCTGCCCTAAAAAGCAATACGATAAGCCGGGGGAGTGATCAAAAAAAGATGGGGATAAATTGACGCTTACGCATTCCCAAGCTTGGAATGCCATGAGGGTTACCAGTCCGTCCTCTGACGTGAGGGTTGCCTCCACGCCGAGCTAACCCATCTTTATTTATTCAAAAAAGCGAAACCTGAAAATAAAATTAAGTACCTTGCTCCAAAAACCTAGGAATCCTATTGGCCACATGAAGGCTAGGGCTGCAAAAAATCCAGTTACCACTACCGGTATTTGGTAACTCATATAAAAGTCTTTTGCTATTCCAAACCATGTTAAAAAAATGACTGGTATGGTTATACAGGAAGTAATTATTGATGCTGACAGTCTATCGATAATTGAGATTGTATTTTTTTCTATTGGCATGAGTTTAGTTCCTCATATCTTGTTCTATTTGTGAGTGCGGACGAGTATCTAGCTGCCGCTCCGAATGATTGTTTCATTCTTTCCGTAAGAGTGTCACCACCGTTGGATTTCTTCCAGATTAGCCTAAGAATCTTTTTGAGGATTGAGCTGGGTGCTTGCTTCACAACACTGCCAGGTGAAAGTAACTGGACTACGTCGGTGACGTTCGAAACCTCCCCTGCGTCAGATAACAAATCAGCAGCAACATTGCGCGCTTCTTTTGAGTCAGTCTCTTTTTTAGTTCCACTCGGGTAAAAGAATTGAAAAATTTCACCTGCCTGTTCAGGGGATATATTAGAGCTGCTCAATTCGCCCATCAATCCTTTTGGATCTATAAAACTTAGAGGATTACTGGAAACATACCCAAACGTATTCAACCCCCCAGCCAACCCAATCGGATCACTGGAAATATACCGACCGGTCGCCGGATTGTAATACCGGTGCCAATTATAATGCAGTCCGGTCTCCGCATCAAAATACTGACCGGGAAAGTGCAGCGGGTTATCTATCGTCTCAGTAGTCGGATAAGTCTGCCCAAAGGCATCATGCTCACCCTGCCAGACGGTATTCTGCGCCATATCGGTAATGGCGTGAATTGTCGCCAGATGATCGGTATGTAAGGCATAGAGGGAAAGGGCAATATCTGCACCTGCGATGCCTTTGACTTTAAATTCGCCGCTGAGCTTTCGGTTCTCCGTGATGGTGATTGAACCGAAACTGCTGCCAGTGAAGCCCTGAATACTTAAGCCTTTTACCTTGTGCGAAAATACCGTAATTCCTGAATTGAGATCAACGTGATAGCGTAGATTAGGAGTGAGCGTAATACTGCGTCCATCGTACTCAAGGGTCATCGTATTGTTTGCATGGAAGGTCGCTTTGGCTTCACTCCCATCTGTCGCGCCAATGGTGAGTGTCTTGCCGCTAAACCGTACGGGATAGTCAAAAAAGCCGCTGTAGTTGATCTTCTCCTTGAAAGTGATGGTGCCCCTGCTGCGCTTCGGTTGGGTAGGATTGACAGTCAGTTTTGCGTTGAACAGGGTATCGCCAATTTTTCGTTTGAAGGTGATGATCTGATTGTTGCCTTTAGGGGTAATCGTGAGTTGTTTGGCACTGGCCGTAAAACCACGACCTTTGTTGGTGTTGAAACGCAAACCGGGCTGAGTGCCTAAGGTGATACTGGCACGGCCGTTTTCTGATCTGTTTGTGGTATTTTTTCCGGTTAAATGGAAAGCGTTGCCCGATGTTCCGGCACTTAGCAGGCCAACAGGTGTCGTGCCAAGATAAATATACTCACGGAGGGGGTTGCCTTCTGTTTCTTGCTCTACCAGCAGACGGCCACTGTTATCGTACTGGAAGTAAGAAAAGCACTCCCAAAGCAAAAGCCTGAATTTTTACCCTCAGAAATCCTGATGCGTTAACTGTACCAGCGTCTGAATGAGTTCGAAGTCTGGCCAAGCTATAAGCCGTTGGCGCTGGGTATCGAGAAAGCTATTTTCAAACTATGTAACGATGAGAAATTCCCCGGTGGTTCAAAAAAAAGTGTTATAGAAGGTGCTACATATGCACACCGGGCGCGATGTATACCGAGTCAACGTTTCCAGAGGTGGCAAAAGTTACCAGCTGGACGTGAAAGAGGGCGGCGAAGTGACTAGCGACCAGATAGCACATGCTGCCAAAGCCTTAAAGCCCGCATCAATAAACTAAATTGCACAAAAGTATCCGTTTGGATACAATAAATTATGAACACGATTCTCAAATCAGAAATCTTTGATGAATGGCTGATCAAGCTAAAAGACCTTAGCGCTAAAGCCAACATTGCTCTGCGTATAGAACGCGCAGAGCATGGCAACTTTGGCGACCATAAGTCAGTCGGGGGCAATATTTCCGAAATGCGGATACACAAAGGCCCCGGATACCGTGTTTACTACACGCAACGTGGCGATATGCTCTATTTACTATTGGTGGGTGGTGATAAATCCAGCCAGCAGCGTAACATTAAGAAAGCCATGCAAATGGCGGATGAACTCCCAAGTGAGGGTGATGACAATGAATAATTTTTCAAAATTTGATGCAGCTGATTATCTAACTGATGAAGCCAGCATTGCAGCCTATTTGAATGAAGCGCTGGAAGATAGCGACCCTGATGTTTTTCTAATGGCAATCAGTACGGTTGCGCGGGCGCGTGGCATGTCCCAAATTGCTAACGACTCCGGCTTAGGGCGCGAAAGCCTATACAAAGCATTATCATCTGGTTCAAAACCCCGTTATGAGACAGTGGCAAAGGTAGTGCGGGCCTTAGGTATCAAATTACATGCAGAAGCCGCATAAACCGTTGCGAAATAGCAACCTCACTATCCCGTAACGCTTCCCAGCCTATCCCCGTCAAGGCTGGCTATGCTGCCCACCAGCCTGAAACCCCTCACCATCGGATATTAAAACATCCATCATCCCAGCCAACCCCCATCTAAATCAGCATAGACACCCGCAGAGTTTAGCCTTGTGTCCCCAGTAGTGATCCGCAACCAGCGGCCGCGGCTGCACCATCCCTCACACGCTTATAAATCCCGCTTGTATACCCTGCCCCGTGGCCAATGCTCCCTAAGGGGTTCGCTTGTTCTGCGATTTAGCATAGCCATCCCCCACCATGTCAAACGCACGCCTCAACGTGCATAAATTACTGATAAATAATAAAAAACACCCTTCAGGCCACGGCCATGACCGACACACCACGCAAAACCCTAAGCCCGAAGAAAAAGCGCGTTATCAAGCGTGCTGATATTCCAGCGGGTAAGCTGACCAAACCGGGCAAAGCACCCGCCAGACCGGCGAAACAAAAGCAGCAACGGCCAAAGGCACCAGCAAAGCAAAAGCCAGAGTTTTCACCCTCTGAAATCCGGGCGCGTGAACTGTATCAACGTCTCAACGACTTTGAAGTCTGGAGAAGCTATAAGCCGCTGGCATTGGGTATCGAGAAAGCGATTTTCAAAATCTGTAATGATGAACAGTTCCCCGGTGGTTCAAAAAAGGTAGTACAGAAAGTGCTGCGCATGCACACCGCGCGCGATGTGTACCGGGCCAATGTTTCCAGAGGCGGTAAGCGTTACCCGCTGGACGCGAAAGAGGGCGGCGAAGTGACTAGCAACCAGATAGCACATGCTGCAAAGGAGTTGAAATCCCCAATAGCTTGAATATCGGCAAAAACCTATATAGCATATAACCTATCAAACAAAGGTAAAACTATGTGGAACGTTATCACCACTGATGCTTTCGATGATTGGTTTAAATCCCTATTGCAGAAGCAGAGTACCAGAAGCATCTGCAAACACTGGAGAATGATCATGGGTAGAACACTGGATGAAATTCTGGAACAAGAAAAGCCAGAAGTTGTTGCAGCAGCAAAAGAGCAAGCAGCCGACATGCTGTTAAGCATCCACCTTGCTGAACTGCGCAAGAAAGCAGAAATCACACAAAATGAAATTGCCGGGCGCTTAGGCGTAAAGCAGCCGACGATAGCGGGGATGGAAAAGCAGGGGCAGGATATAAGACTATCCAGCTTAAAGCGCTACATTGAGGCAATGGGTGGAAAAATTAGCCTTAACGTAGAAATGCCGGATGGTCAGCATTTTGGGGTAAATCTTTGAGCAGTGACAACGGTTTACCCGCCATTCACCCCGGCGTATTCCTTGAGGAAATTATCAAAGACCTCAACATTAGCCCAGCGCAGTTTGCCAAGGCGCTGCACGTATCGCCATGCGCATCTCTCACATCATTAACGGCAGCAGGCCGGTAGGCGCTGACATGGCCTTACGTTTAGGCCGTGCGCTGCAACAGTCGCCCCGGTACTGGCTAAACCTACAGACTTTGATATTGAAACCATTTAACGCGAAACCGGCGAAGAACTAGCGGAAGTGAAGCCCATAGCCGCATGATTCACAGCCTTTCCCCGTCAAGGCTGGCTATGCTGTCCACCAGCCTGAAACTCCGCACCATCGGATATTAAAACATCCATCATCCCAGCCAACACCCATCCAAAGCAGCATAGACACCCACAGGAATTAGCCTTGTGTCCCCGGCAGTGATCCGCAACCAGCGGGTGCGGCTGCACCCCACTCACACACGCTTATAAATCCCGCTTGTATACCTTGCCCCGTGGCCAACGCTCCCTAAGGGGTTCGCTTGTTCTGCGACTTAGCATAGCCATAAAACTTTTCTAAAAGAGGCAGGCATAAAAAAGGCCGATCAATCGTCTAAGTTATTGATCAGCCTCTTAAATTTGGTAGGCACGAGTGAACTCGAATCACCGACCCCCACCATGTCAAGCGCCAACCCCGACGCGCTTAACCCACTGATAAATAATAAAAAACACCAATCAGGCTATAGGTTATATTTAACCATTCCAGCCTATATAAATCAATTACTTACAAAGCAAAAAGAACAGGGCAAAACGCCCAAACACCCCGGCCCAATTTCACATATAATCACCATACTGTAAGAGTAGACCAACGCCATGACAGACCAGCCACGCAAAACCCTAAGCCTGAAAAAAAAGCGCGTTATCAAGCGTGCTGACATTCCAGCCGGTAAACTGACCAAACCGGGCAAAGCACCAGCCAGACCAGCAAAACCAAAACAGCAGAAACCAAAGCCACCAGCAAAGAAGAAGCCCGAATTTTCACCCTCTGAACTCCGGGCGCGTGAACTGTATCAACGTCTGAATGATTTTGAAGTCTGGCGAAGCTATAAACCGCTTACGCTAGGTATCGAGAAAGCTATTTTTAAGCTGTGCAATGATGAGCAAATACCCGGCACATCTAAAAGAGTAGTGCAAAAAGTATTAAGCCGCCATACCCGAAAAAAAGTATATTTATCTAAATTAGCTAAAGGTGGAAAGCGTTATAATTTGGACGGAAAACAAGAAAGCTCTATTACACAGCTCCATCAAAAAACAGCAGAAGAACAAATTGCAATAAAATCGCAGGAAAGGGTGGAGCAATGAAAACAATTACTATTGCAGACGTAAGAAAATGGCTAGAAATAAACAAAATATTCTTTGAAATATTTTCAATGATAATAATCGGCATTTCAGTGTCAATTATTGCTTACATGACTTATAAAGTAAGCAAGGACAGTTTTGATTATCAAATTAAAACAGATTTTCCAGCAATACATATAGGTTCAGAACCAGATTTTGATGATGAGGCAGGTCGGTCTGATCGGATAAGCTTTTACAATGCAGGTAAGGAGCTTTTCGACCCGTCGATCACGGATAGAACGTTTGTATCTTTTTATTCATTCAAACTAGACAAAAGCATTTGTTTTGGACTACATGATTATTATGACTCAGTTAAATACACAAAAGAAAACAAGGGAGTCATAGCAGAAATATATAGAGAAAAAAGAGGAAACTTTGAGGATGTTTGGAAATTAGACCCGGAAAGCATTATAGAAAAAACGATCTATGACAATGTGAATATCGTCACGTACTTAACCATATCTTACTTTAGCCCAAACACAAAAACCAAAACTGATTATTTTAGGTTTTCTAATGGAAGCGCAGATAGATCAAGAAAAATATCAGTGAAAGAATACATGTCAACCATAAAAAGAATTAATAATGAATGTATGTTCCCCCCTAAAGGTGTTATAAGTCTTACTCATAAAGAAATAAGCGAATACTTTAAACAGTAACACCGTCAAGGCTGGCTATGCTGTCCGCCAGCCTGAAACCCTGCACCACTGGATATAAAAATATCCAGCATCCCACCAAAACCCACACCAAAGCAGCATAGACACCCGTAGGGTTTAGCCTTGTGTCCCCGGTATTGAACCGCAACCAACGGGCGCGGCTGCACAATCCCCATACGGCTATCAATCCGCTTTTATACCCTTGTAAGCGGGTTGCAGTGCCGTAGAAGCTGCAACCCTTGCCACGTGGCGAACGTCCCCGAAGGGATTAAAAACCGGCGAATCGTAACGACTCACAGCGAAACTATCAGTTTGTACTGTCTGGCTGTAGTAGGGTGAAAATAGGTGTTGCGCGAATTTGCACAACTTTGCACAACGACGCGCACAAGTTACGCCTGAACCCCCTATACAGCGGTATTTCGTGCAATGAATTTCGTGCATTTGCATTTCGACATTCCCCCCCGCCCTGTACACGGAAACGGTTAGGTAGGCTGGCGTTAGGATTCCAGCAGAACAAATATATTCAGCTAAGATTCAGCGACTTTTCAAAACTATCACTTTATTTTTCAATAACATGGGGTTGACGCTGCCTTATAGTTGCTGATAGTTTGATATAGAGATGCTTGATTGTAAGCATATCAGCACGTCGTGAAGACGTTGTTTTCCATAAACAGGAATTGACAATGAGAAAAGAAACACGTGAACAGTTTAACGGTTATATGGATGATGTTGCACGTCTTAACCGTGTAAATAATGCGCTAGGTGAGCAATTCACCGTAGAGCCAGAGGTGCAACAGGTCTTTCAGGACATGAAAGGCGAAAGCGCAGACTTTCTGAATGAAATTAATACCCCGCTGGTAGAAGCCCCGAAAGGCCAGAAAATCGGCTTTGGTATTGGTAGTCCTTTAGCCAGTCGCACCAACACCGACGAAAACGAACGTAAAACCCGTTACGTCGGCACGATGAACGCTGACCAGTACGAAACCCAGAAAACCAATTTTGATTCCCATATAAAGTATTCACAGGTTGATAGCTGGGCGTATCAGGGTGACTTAGCCGAACGCTACGGAAATCAGGTAGTACGGCAAGTGGCACGCGACACGCTCATGATTGGCTGGAATGGTGAATCTGTCGCTGCTGAAACAGACCGTGATTCAAACCCAAAATTGCAGGATGTGAATATTGGTTGGCTAAAGAAAATCCGCAACAACCGCCCTCAGAATCTTATGGGCTACGACTCCGACGGACAAGAAACAGGCGACGCTTACAAGATTGGTGAAGGCGGCAAATATGGCACGCTGGACGCGGCTGTCTTTGATATTACGTTGAACTTGTTGGATGCGTGGTATCAGGACAGTGACGACTTGTTGGTAATCGTGGGTAAAGAGATTTGGAGCGCTCACGGTATGGGCTTGATGAATAACAGCAACCTACCAACTGAACGCAACGCCTTAAAAACGTGGTTTGCTGATAAGGCGGTAGCCGGTATGCCAGCCATCACCGTTCCTTACTTCCCTAAGCGCGGCGTGCTGGTCACATCATTTGATAATCTCAGCGTTTACACACTGGCTGACAGCTTGCGGCGTACGATAATCGACAACGCAAAAAGGGACAGAATCGAAGAGTACCTAAGCAGTAATGATGCGTTCGTGGTCGAGGATTACGGCAAGGCGGCGGGTATTCGTGACGGTGCGGTCTTGTTGCCAGACGGTGAAGGCGGCTGGGCGTAAATCATGACTATCTCACCTGCTCAACGCCACCGGGCGAATGTTGAAGCCGCCAAAGCGACCACAGGCGAAGAACCGCCAGTGAATCAGCAGTACTACCGGGCGTTTCATTACAAAATGAATGCCGATCTGGAACGCATAAACCGCGTACCGTCGGGCTTAGACCGTAACAAGTTAAAGCGCGAATTATTGCCAGAGTATGCCGATTTTCTTGAACCCTTGTTGCAGTCGGGTAACACCGGCAAAAATAACGACGTGTTCGCGTGGCTGTTGATCTGGAATGTAGATACCGCGCAATATGAACAGGCGTTGCAGCTCCTCACCGTAGCGCTGGCTAACGATCTGAAACCACCCCGTTTATTCACTGCACGCAGGCTGCCTGAAATCGTGGTTGAAGACATGGCAAACGCCATTATTCCACTGGACGAACCACAACAGCATTCAGGCGTATTGCTGGAGCTGGAGGAAAAAACCCGTCAACGCAGTATGCCCGATTATATCCGGGCGAAACTGCTGAAAGCGTTGGGTATGTCGTTCATTCAGCAGGATTCAGCAAAGGCGCTGGAGTGGCTTAAACAATCGCAAACCTACAACCCTAAAGGCGGCGTGAAAGCCCATATCAAGCGCATTGAAAAGCGCATGGAGTTAGCCGCCAACCCAAAACGCAGCAAGCGCAAACCGACACCCTCAAGAGGTGATGCAAAGTTCTTCGACCTGTCCGCAAGGAAGGCCGCTGCACTGCTCGGCGTTTGCCCGCAAAAATTTAACAAGGTTGCTGAAACCGAAGGCTTTGAATATTTCCCGCTACCCTATGGTAAAGACAAAATAGCCAAGCGCTACAAGTCAACGGAAATCAAAAAGTATGTTGGTAAAACAATCGTAAACAAGGATTTAACCATGAATGCAGATAGCGAGCGCAGAAAGGCGCTTTACGAAAGAATTGTTGGTGAACTGGAATTTGATGCAGGCCGCGCAGTAAGGCGCTTTGCAATGCCGGAAGGTTGCCAGTATGACGAGCAAGCCCGTGAAGGTTTTATTCTTTCATGGATCAACGAACAAACCAGCGGCTTTGGTGATATTGATTTTGGTAGCCTGGACAGCGTTGCAGAAATTGAACCGCTATTGTTGGCGCTAAACACAGCAGAGCCAATGAATAACAAGGTTTTGACAGAGGCATACAGTCAATCATTTGCAGCGTTTTTCCCAGATGATAACGGCGCAAAGTTACGGGCTTATATGGTAGATAAGGTGCAAGATATTCTGATTGAACATGACCTGTTACCCAGAGATAAAGAGGTCACAGGCCGCGTTCTGGAGTTTGAATACCCAACGCATTAAGTTTTGTTGTTGTGTTCAGCAGGGCTTGATAAAGGACTGTTAAACCCTGCTCTTATACTGTCGTGAGACAGCAAGGAAAATCAAATGAAGTTAATCACACCGCCTATCTGTGCGGCTGTTGAAGGTGCTACCGCTGACGGTCGCAAGATCACAGCGGAGCAGATAGACCAGATGGCAGCAAGCTATGATCCTGCTACCTATGAAGCAAAAATTTCTCTCGAACACCTCTATGGACTGTTACCAGATAGCCTATTTAAAACGCTAGGCCGCGTTGTTGAGGTCACAGCGGGCGCGGTGAAGTCTGGCGCATTGAAAGGCCGTAAGGCTTTATACGTCAAATTAGAGCCACACCAAGACCTGATTAATATGATCAGGGACGGCCAGAAAACACACCTTAGCATTGAAATGATGCAAAATTTTGCTGATACCGGCACAGCTTACTTAATGGGCGTGGGTGTTACCGATCAGCCAGCCAGTTTAGGGACTGGCATCATGGAATTTTCAGCACAAAAGCGGGCTGACCATACATTCTCGCAGCCTATCGCCGCTGATATTGAATTACCCACTGGTGAGTCAACAGCAGACCTCAAAGCCGCACAAGCACGAATTGTTCAGCTTGAAACAGAAAACAATAGTCTGAGGTCGCAAGTTCCAGCGCGAGGCCAGCGATTTAAAACGCGGGCGACTGGTAACAAAGAAAAACCAAGATTCTGATGTTTCCCTGTTTGGCTGATTAGCACAGCCAGCAAGCCGGATAACAACGGGCATGGTTTGTTATCCGGCAATTTTCACAACATTTTTCAAGCCGCAAACCAGCGGCTCGGGCTTCTTTTGTCTGGTGAAAAGTGAGTGAGGGAATACAACAGCGGGTAGACAAATAAAAACGCCCCAAACCGGCATAGGTTAGAGGCGTTTAGGAATTATTTTGATTGATAGATAGAATATTATGGCTTTCATCAACATTTTTCAACTTAAAGGCAAGAAATCATCAATATTATTCGATGATTCAAAAACTGTCGCCCAAAAAAAAGGCCAGCCCCGCAACAGCGAAGCCAGCCAAATAAGTCTACAGGAAGGGCTAGGAACCTGTAGTGCAACCCACTATACCACCCTCAAAAACCCGCCTGACACATCCCAAAAAATAAGCCCGATCCACCAAAAAAGCGAACCTGGCCAATCACATCACAAATTTACAGACCGCCATAATATCAGGTTTAACTTTCAGTCTTACACTAAACCATCAGTTTTTTACGAATTGTCAGCCATAGCAGCGTGGGCGTATCCTGATAGTAACAAATTGATTTGGGATTCTTGTTCCCACTTACGGCGGCAACACCGCCACAGCAAGGCGGTTTCTTTATGCCTGTATCATGCTCACAAACGGTTTAGCCGGGTGTGCATTGAATACAATAGGCGAAAGCCGAATACGTGCATCGTTTCCGTAAGGACGACAAGAACACCCGGCCATTTGTGCCAATTCTTGAAAACTTACGAGGCTATACCGATGCAAACCGCTACGCTTACAGGCTTAGTGCGTCCACACCCTGGACAACTACGCCTACCAAAATTCAGCGTTCCTGCTGAAACAGAATTTCAATTCCCTGAATCCGATCTCGACTACCTCACCACCAAAGCCGGTACGCTGGTTACACACGCGGGCTTAATGGTGGCATGGATATATCAGGGTATTGCAGGCAGTCGCAACAACCCAAAGCGCTGCACCTTCTTCGATGTTGCGTTCCCTTCCTTCTCTTTCGGTCAACAAAACCGCGTCACAGGTCTGATGCTGGACTCTGCTAGCTTTGATTCAATGGCTGATGCGGTGTCGTTTGTTGAGCGGACGTTTGGTAGTGAGGTGGCGGCATGATCTTCAACGAAGAAAACGACCTCAAAAATGAATACCAAAGGCGCGGTATTAACAGCGTGCTTAAAAGTGTTATTCGTGAACTGGGGCAAATTGAGGCGCTGATATTCACCGTTACAGGTTCGCTACACCATGATCGCCTAGTCGCTAATGAGCCAGTAGTGACTGAAATGACCGGCAATCAGGCATTTGAGTTGAAAGAAAAAATAAAAGTACTGCTGGACTCATTGGAAGGTGATGCTGGGGGTGAAGTGTGAGCAAATCCCCTACTCTATTGAGCAGCTATAACATCGCTTGCCACAAAAGCGACCATAGCACCATCAACTACAAACTAAACGGCATACCGCAAGCCATGCGTAGCCAGGTATGCAATCAGTATTCAGCTCTCTATCAGGAGGCTGCAAAAAACTATAGGCATCAAGCCAGCGACAACGGCACACACCCAGACAACCCAGTAATAAACAAACTGGCAATAGATCACGCGAGACAGCACGCTAACGCCTATCTAACCAATGTGGTGAAGATGGTAAAAGGCTGTGCCAGTACCGGCGATTTCATGGACAGCAAAGACCGTTTACGCCTTGAATTCCTCATGTTATGGGAACAGAACACCCCGGACACTGAGCTATTGGAAGCTGAACAACGCGGCGAACTGGATAGCGACACAGCCAAAGCCCTAAAACGCCAACGGCGTGAACGCTGGAAAGCCGTACGCATCTTCTGTGAAAAGCAAGCTATCACCTTCCCTTCTAACGGCACACAAGACAGTTCCACCGGCAACGGAACCAAATTTAACAAATTGGTGAGTCGTGACTGGATTAGCAAGCAATTTAAAAAACGCACCAAAAAAGGCGAACAACACCGGGCGCGGTGTGCCTGTCGTATCGGTAAGCACGCTGACCAAGCGATTACAGAAGAAGCCGTGAAGGCATGGCGACAAACACAACAAGATAGCGTCCAGTACATGAAAGACACGGTTTTCATATCCACCGAAGATGACGAGGTGGACATGATGACGGTCTACAACAGCAGTAATGCCAATCCCAAAAACCGCAAATTCAAGGTAATTACCCTATTAACCGGGCTGGTGAGATACGCTGAAAACAACGGCTATCAGTTCGTAATGATTACCCCAACTGCTTCCAGTGAGCATCACCCGGCACCGCGTAAGAATGACAATGGTGAATGGGTATTAAACCCAAAATTCAACACCAAATGGCAGGTTAAACACACCCATAACCACCTCAATGGAATATTTAAACGAGTAGCCTCTGCGCTAGACCGAGAGGGCGTGGACTTCTTCGCGTTGAAAGGCGTTGAAGCCCATAAAGACGGCACGCCACACCATCACTATGGCTTTTTCTACAAAGGCGCAACGCTGAAACAAATAAAGGACATATTCAACTGGTACTACCGAGAATATGACCAGATTGTTAAGGACTTTCATCAAAAAGGTGACCATAAACAGCGTAATAAAATCACCTTTGAACAAGGCTTAATCCTACGCCAACACCTGAAAGACACCCAACCCGGTGCCCTCACCCGTCGCGTAAACTACAAAGTATTTGACCCCAAAGGCGATGCAACGCTTACAACCTACATAATCAAGGATGTGTTGGGCTATGTGGTGAAAGATGTGCGCGACGAAGACGACACCGCCACACCAGAAACCAAAGAACAGAAAGCCAAACGCGAAAAGCAGGAACGCGGCGCGGCGTGGGCATCTCTCCATGGTATCAACCAGTTTTCACTCATCCGGGTTAATGCCTCTATTGGCATCTGGGACGAACTCCGGCGTATTCATGAAACAGTAGAAGGCTCAACCCAACTAGAGGCCGAGCGCTTAGCCTGTTGCGGTACGTTTGGCACTGAAGCACACGACAACCCGGACACCAGACAACACCCTGATTTTTGTAAATTTATGGAACTGCGCAGAGATCCGTTAGACGACTGCGAACCCGTCAACCTCACTACCGAAAATGAGTATGAAAGTGATGGTGAAACGCTGGCACTAGGTAGCTTTGGCGATACGCTGGAACGCGTAACCGGCGTTGAAAGTAAAAGCGAAGGCTTAACCGTGAAAACCCGGCTTATTCGCTGGCGTGCGGTTAACATCCCTACCCTGTTAGATGACATGGTAAAGCACGAAGCGCCACCAATGGAACCGGGCCAATTCAACCCAGATACCACCGACGAACTGCGCGCTTTATGGTCTAGCCTACTGGAAACAGCCAGAAAGGAAAAAACACTCCACCAGTTCGGACGAGCTGCCTATAACTGGCCTATATCGCCGCGTGTGGGTGAATCTTTTGAAGACCGAGCGCAGCCGGTCGTAACTTGGGAGATTATAAATAATCGCACGAAATCACCACCGGACGATGGACCAGGGGGTAATACTGAGAAAATCCCCATACAACCAGAAAATGCACCACAACGGGCTGCTGATAGCGATTTAAAGCAGAGTTTACCCACTAACGCAGGCCACACTACGCCTGTAGCAAATGTTGTGGAGGCTTTCGCATGAAAAACCACCACTCTGAATATGACTACCTCATGCACTACCACCCTACCCCACAGGCCACACAGCCAACACCGGGCGTAGATTGGGAAGAAATAGCCGAAATAATCCCATTTCTGGTCGCTGCGCTGGCGTGGCTGCTATGGGCTTTGTTTCTGCTTATCCCGTCTGTGTTCGGCCTGCACAACGCCCCACTATTCAGCACGGCAAATAATATCGTGTTCACTCTCATGGGCTTTGTGCTGTGTATCGCGCTGAGTGTTGCTGTCCGTTCTGGACACGGCGCACGCGCCATAGTGTTTCTGTTGGGTATATCCCTGCTCTCTTTCTGGTTCTGAGGTGGTAATCATGACAACAATTGCAATCAATAACACATTTAACCCCGGCCTTGCTTATGCTGAGTACAACCAGCGCAAAGCCGCTTATATCATCGCTGCAATCGTGGCGTTTACCATGTCGTCATACTTTGTAGTCGGCTATCTCGCTGGAGACCTCCTATTCTGGACGTGGGACATTGCGCAAGGCATGAACGGCGCTGTAGGTGTCGGCATCTGTCTGGTGATGACCGCTTACCAGTTCATTCTATACAGCCAGGGCGACGTAGAAGGCGGCAAAAAAGCAACCATCGTTGCGGTATGCGTCGCTGTCGGTTTCTCTCTCCTCTCCGAAGTCGGGCAAGGCATGGAACGCGACCATGTACGCATGGAAACCAAAAGCATTGAATCCCCAACCTATAAAGCCATTGTCGGCAAGATCAGCGCGGCGGCTTCCGGGCCAGTAGCACACCCCTACTCCCGCCAGCTTGAACGCGCTGAAATGAAGATGGCACGCTGTCAGCAAAAAGTCAGTGCAGGTGAATGGGAAGACTGTATCGAAAGCACCGCTCGATTGAATGGCGTGAATAGAATGATTGAGCAGTTTTACCAGCAGAATCAGCAAAACGCCCTCACCTTAACCGACAAAGCCAAAACACTTGAAAAAGATGAATCCAATTATCACCCACTGGTCAACCTGATTAAAAATACAATCAGCTCTACCGGCGTAGTTGCTAGTTTTATTCTGTCACTGATATTAATTGGCTTTTTTGAATATGCTTTCCATTATCTAGGCCGACAATTAGCGGCAAAACGTGCCGAACTATTAAAGCATGGTTTTGATGTAACCCGTAAAAATAGAAAAGTTCCTAATCAATATAAAGTGGCTAGTAACAATAACCACCCTGCCCCGGATGAATCCAACACAGAAACCACATGGAATGATGAGCTGGATAAATCTAGCCTTGCCTCTCCTGCTGATGCTGCCCTCAACCAAGCGGCTGACCCTGAACAGGTACAGCGCATTATTGAGCGTGGCCAAAGCGTACCCTCTGAAGGTGTACCCCAAGAGGCCGAAACCGTACGGAGTACACTTTCCGGCGATTCTAACGGCACTGATGAGGGTACACCCGAAACAGAGCAAACAGACAGCCAGCCAATCACACGCAAACGCTTTTATAAGCGGATTTACACCGAAGTCAGACAGCTTGTGACTGAGGGCCATGTAAAACCCACAGTCAGGCCGGTAACGGATGCAGTGACCACCGTTATTAAACACAAGGGGCATATATTAGGGGTAAAGCCTGCTTTAATTACAAAGCCACAACGCCAGCAAATAGCGCAAATGATATTAGAGCATTTGGAGCAAGAAAATATTGTAGTACGCAATAAAGAGGGCGGAGTAGGCAAGCCAAAATATTTACTAGCTGAGAAATACAAAAAGCAAATATTAGGCACAAGAGAAAAGCAGATGGATTTAATTCCAAAGGAGGCGCAACTTGTTTAATAAGCCTGTGGTGGAAACGATCCGCGAAAACTTAACACCGTCTGAGGTAATGGCAATCAGAATGCAGGAAAGGAAAGCGGGCCGACTGGTCAACGTGTCCCGACTGCATGCCGATCTGGTGGAAATCGAAATTATCCACCCGGATAAGGTGATAGACATTACACCGAATCAGCCATATTTGAACTAACCATGAAACGTGGAGTAGGGGCAATGCCTCTACTTCACATCAGGCAACAGACAAGAAACACCGAGAGGAACCAGCACCATGAAAACCTATCGTGTACCGCTCAAAGACTGGCGCAAGAATTACTACAGCGGCAAAGCACCAGCGCTGCAAACGCTAAAGCGGCGGATTCGCTCCGGCAAAATTCCCGGTACAAATGAAACCGGCGATTATGTTGTGTACTGTGATGCAAACTACAACCCACAGATTCCAGAGTGGGAACGCAACCAGCCACCAAAAACAGGTAATTCGATTGCTGACGGTATCTTGCAACGAATGAGCGCAGCGGGTTAATCATGGCACCGAAAAAACGCAGCCTGAGTAATAGCGATCTGACCGGCACGAACATCAAGACAGTGAAGCGCAAAGACTGCACTGATTACTACTACCGAATGCCAGACAACAGCTATGAATCATTAGGAAAGGATAGGGCGGCGGCGATTGAGGCGGCAATAACCCTTAATCAGCACCTTAGACCATCAGGCGATATTGCAAACCGAATTATCAACAAACCAAAGCAGACCAGTAGCAAGCCACTGGATAGCCTGGACAAGTTGATTAATGAATTTAAAGAATTTTATCTGCCTGAGAAAAACCACACCCGGAAAACGTTGGAAGGTAAGCTGTTGAAACTGGAACAGTACCTGAAAGAGTGGGGCAACCACTCCACCAGCACAATGACCACCCGGACTATTGCCGAATACCTAAACCCACTGACACCCAACGCATACATTAAGCACCGGGCGCTATTAAACCAGCTCTTTCAGTTCGCCATACATCAGGGTTACAGGGACACAAACCCGGTAACGGCAACAATGGTGAAAACCGCACCCAAGCGCACCCGACACAAACACACCATAGAAGGCTATCAGGCAATTCATGATATAGCACCGGACTGGCTACAGCGGGCTATGGATATAGCACTGCGAAGCCTACAGAGAAGGGGAGATTTAACCCGTTTGCATCGTGACCACATCGACATGCAAAAAGGCACCATTCGTATATTGCAGCGTAAGAGCCGGAACTATAAAAAGCCGGTATACATTGAAATCGTAATGGGTGAGGAACTGCGTAGCGCAGTACAGGCCAGTTTAAGCAGTGGCGTACCTTGTCCGTACTTGCTTCACTACCGACCAACCAGAATGACACAAGAGCGCATTTATTCCAAAGACCACCCATTCTCTGTGACTGATGACAACCTAACCAAAAAATTCAGCAAGTACCGCGATATGAGCGGCGTATATGATCACATCCCAACAGGTAAAAGGCCGAGTTTTCACGACTTGCGCGGGCTGGGTTCGTACCTGTATGAAAAGGCTGGTTTTGATAAGAATTACATCATGGCGCTAACCGGCCACGCATCAGAGGCGATGCTAAACCACTACATAGAAGGCCATGAAAAAGCGCTGCCTGTGACCGTATCAGCAGACCTGAAATTCACCGGCAAACGGGGTGAATAATGAAAGGTATATGGAACAGAAAGGGAACAAATAAGGAACAAGCCAAATTTAAAAAGGCTGACCAACGCTATAAGTTATTGATCAGCCTTTCAAATTTGGTAGGCACGAGTGAACTCGAATCACCGACCCCCACCATGTCAAGGTGGTGCTCTAACCAACTGAGCTACGCGCCTAATGTTGAAGCCGTGAAATATACCGAACTCCACTCATCGGCGCAACCGCTTTATGCTCAGGGATTACTGCCCGGCGACCGTCATCTTATCCAGCAGGATCGAACCGCACTGCACTCGGCCACGGGTATCAATATCCGTCCCTATCGCTTGAATCCCACGGAACATCGTCTTCAAGTTGCCCGCGATGGTGATTTCTTCCACCGGATACTGAATCTCACCGTTCTCAACCCAGAAACCCGCCGCACCGCGCGAATAATCACCGGTAATCGGGTTGCCACCATGACCAATCAACTCGGTCACCAATAGACCCGTGCCCATTTGCTTAAGCATATCCGTATATGAAACCCCGGTATGATCCAGCAACAAATTACCGGAGCCACCTGCACTGCCCGTCGTTTGCCGTCCCAGCTTACGCGCCGAATAACTGCTGAGGAAATAATCCTGAATCTTACCGTCAAGGACGATTTCGCGATCTCGTGTCGCGACGCCTTCTGAGTCATAGGCACGGCTTCCGGCCTGCTGCGGCAGGTGTGGCCGCTCATGCAGCTGCACAAAGTCAGGAAAGACCTGCTGCCCCTGCGCATCCAGTAGGAAAGTCGCCTTACGGTACTGTGAGCCACCGCTCAACGCACTGACGAGGCTCCCTACCAGACCGCGCGCCAGCTCCGGCACATAAATCACCGGCACTTCGCGGGTCGATAGACCCCGGCCATTCAAACGTCGCACCGTGCGCTGGGCAGCCTGTAAACCAATGGACTCCGCCGAGGCCAGCGCCCCCGGCTGACAGGAACTGTCATACCAATAATCACGCTGCATCGACTCGCCATCCTGCGCCACCACCGAACAGCTAAGTGAGTGACTGGTGCTGGTGCTAGTGCCACTGAAGCCGTGTGAATTGGCATACAGTCCCAGCCCGGCATAGCTGTCTACGCCCGCACCGTCACTGTTCACAATACGCGCATCATGCCCCCGCGCCGTCGCCTCAGACGTTAACGCCAGCTCAATCGCCTCATCCGCGCTCAGCGCCCACGGATGATACAAATCCAGCTCAGGGATGTCGGTCGCCATCAGCTCAGCATCCGCCAAACCATTAAACTCATCCTCAGCGGTAAAACGCGCGATCCGACAGGCCGCATCCAGCGTATCTTCTAGCGCCTGCTGCGATAAATCGCCGGTCGAGGCAAAGCCTTTTTTGTGTCCAAAATACACCGTCAGGCTCGCGCCCTGGTCGCGATGGTATTGCAGCTTCTCGACCTCATCCATACGCACCTGCACCGATAGGCCGGTGCCTTTATTAAAGCCTACTTCCGCCGCCGTAGCGCCCTTCGCCGCTGCCGATGTTAAGACAGTCTCCGCCAGCGCCTGAAATTCTGCCGCCAGTGCTTCCCGGTTTTCCAGTTCAATCATGATGCTTTCCTCAGGCTGTCGCCGTGCCGCCAACGGTTAATCCATCCACCTTTAAGGTAGGCTGTCCGACGCCGACCGGTACGCTCTGGCCTTCTTTGCCGCACACGCCAATCCCAGCGTCCAGCGCCAAATCATTACCCACCATACTGACGCGCGTCAGTACGTCCGGGCCATTCCCAATTAGCGTGGCATTCTTAATCGGCTTCGTCTTCTTACCGTTCTCAATCAGATACGCCTCAGAGGCGGAAAACACAAACTTACCGGAAGTAATGTCGACCTGCCCACCGGAGAAATTCACCGCATACACCCCATTCTCCACCGATTCGATGATTTCGTCCGCTGCATACTCGCCGGAACGCATATAGGTATTCGTCATGCGCGGCATCGGCAGGTGTGAATACGATTGACGCCGCCCGTTGCCGGTAGACACCGTATCCATCAGCGCCGCATTCTGGCGATCCATCATATAGCCTTTCAGGATGCCGTCTTCGATGAGCGTGGTGCATTGGGTCTGCGTGCCTTCATCATCCACACTGAGCGAGCCGCGCCGTTTTTCCAGCGTGCCATCGTCCACCACGGTAATACCCTTGGCCGCGACCTGTTCGCCGATACGGCCCGAGAAAGCCGACGTGCCCTTGCGATTAAAATCACCTTCCAAACCGTGTCCAATCGCCTCATGCAGCAGCACACCGGGCCAGCCGTTACCCAACACCACCGTCATATTACCCGCCGGAGCCGCTTCCGCCTCCAGATTGACTAAAGCCATGCGCACCGCTTCTTCAGCATAAGCATCCGCCCGCTCATCATGCAGGAAATAATCCAAATCAAACCGCCCACCGCCGCCAGACATCGCGCTTTCGGTCTGGCCGTCTTTCTCCACAATCACCGAGACATTCGTCCGCACCAAAGGCCGCACATCGGCCGTCATACGCCCTTCTTCATCCACAATCAGGATAATCTCATGCACCGCCACCATATTCGCCATCACCTGCTGCACATACGGGCTGGCAGCGCGGGCTTTGACATCGATGCGGTGCAGTAAGTCGATTTTGTCCTGTTCGGACAGCGAAAGCAGCGGATCATCCATGCCATAAAGCGCTTTCGACGGCTGGCGCGCCTGCCAGCTTTGTACCTTAGCCGACTGCCCGGCACGGCTAATGGCGCGCGCCGCTTTGGCAGAGTCCAATAGGGCGGGCATAGAGATTTCATCGCTGTAGGCAAAACCAGTTTGCTCACCACAGACGGAGCGCACGCCAACGCCGCGCTCGATGCTGTAGCTGCCGCTTTTAACGATGCCCTCTTCCAAGCCCCATGCTTCATAACGTGCGGACTGGAAATATAAATCGGCCAGCGTGGTATCGCGGGTCATGAGCTGCGCAAACACCTTATCCAGATGATGTTCATCCAGCACGCCGGGCGCAAAAAATGCGGCGCGGGCGAGATCCATTGCTTGTTGCATTATTTTATCCTATTAAAGTAGCGCTACGGACAAGCGCAGCACCCGAAACCCTCAGAACGTCAGGCACACACGCCAGCCTCCTGAGCGCTTATTTTATACCGACCGGACAACGATGATCCAAGACCGGAAAACTATGGCGTGTCGCCGCTAATGTTTCCAGGTCAGGCTCAAGCATCACCACGCCAGCGCCTTTGTCCAGTTGACCACGAACCCGGCCCCAATAGTCAATAACCATACTATGACCCCAGGTTGTCCGCCCATTCACATGATAGCCACCCTGCGCGGGCGCGATGACGTAACACAGATTTTCTATGGCACGGGCGCGGAGTAAAGATTCCCAGTGCGCCCGGCCAGTCACTTCAGTAAACGCCGAGGGAATAGTTATTATTTCGGCTCCCTGCTCGGAAAGATAGCGGTATAACTCAGGGAAGCGCAAGTCATAACACACGCTCATCCCCAAACGGCCAAACGGCGTATCAACCACTACGGCGGCTTCGCCGGGCTGCACCGTGCGACTTTCAGTATAGACCTGATCTTCCTCCTCGACTTTAACATCGAACAGGTGAATCTTATCGTAGCGCGTGACCACCTCACCCTCAGCCGAATATAACAGCGAGCTAGCGGCATATTTATGCGGATTATCCGTCAGCAGCGGTATCGTACCGGCCACAATCCACACCTTAAATTCCCGCGCAGTACGCCGGATAAAATCCTGCATCGGGCCACGCCCAAACGTCTCCGCTACTGCGACAGTGTCCGTATCATGCTGCCCCATAATACCGAATACTTCCGGCAGCACGACCATACCCGCGCCCGCCTCAACTGCTTCGCGAATAAGCCGCTTAGCCTCCATTAAATTTGCCTGTACCTGTGGCCCGGAGGCCATTTGTATGGCAGCAATCGCTCTCATAATTATATACCACTCCCATTCATTACTTTTCTTATCAGCCGACAGCGCCCCAGACTTTTCCCAGGGAAAAGCTTACACTGCGTTCAGGATCAAACAGCGATGCGCGGACTCAGGCATGGTAGCGCCCGATTATTAACTCACTGCTGCCGGACAGGCATGGGGTCGTCGAAGCGGAAATTTATGATACAAACCGCAAAGGCTGTAGGCATTTTCCTTATTATTGCTGGCGCATATTGTTAAACGTATGCCAAAAAAATTCAACTTTGCCGCAGACGCCTTTCGCAGCGCCGCTGGTTGCTCTATCATCGTGGCGTATCATTTACGACACGACCTAAGCGCTATACCTTACTGCTCAACCCCTAACCACTACATCGCGCCCGGCTAAACAGCTGCCCCTGACATAATCTAACACAGAGAAACGCTATGCTTACAATGCAACGACTAGATCAACAAGATGCCCAGCACCTGATTGCGGGCGCACGCGCCAAAGCGACTGAAATCGGCGTCCCCATGTGTATCGCAATCGTCGATGAATCCGGTAATTTAATTGCCTTCGAGCGCATGGACGGCGGTAAAACCAGCAGCGTGATTATCGCGCAGGAAAAGGCCTATACCGCCGCTGCGGCGCGCAAAGCCACGCACGAATATAACCAAATCTGCCAGCCCGGACACTTAGTTTTCGGCATCCACACCACGCTGTCAATTGTTGGCGGCGGACTGCCGGTCACCGTGAATGGCGAAGTCGTCGGCGGCATTGGCCTCAGCTCCGGCACACCGCCACAGGATATGGAATGCGCCCAGGCCGGTATTGATCACTTTTTAGCGCAGATCAGCTGAAATTTACCCGCCGCGCCGTAGACAGGGCAGAGACTCAAACCTGCCCTGTCTTCGCTTACAAACGTTCAGCCTAACCATCCGCACACTTATTCTGGATCAGCAGGCAGGACATATACTTCTGCGCGGCCTGACTCTGATTGAGCTGCGGTTCGGTGTCCAAAACTTCCTGCTTCACCTGTGCCATGCACTCGTCCTTATTGCCATTAATCCGCGCCTTACACGACTCCGGCTCATCCATCGGACAGGCGAACAAGGTTTTACGATCACATAAGTCATCGGCGATATGCGTATTGGAGAGCACCAAAGAGAATACGGTTTCAATGCGCTGTGAATACGGTGACGAGGTGAAGGTTTTCAGCGCCTGAGCCGTACACAAACCCAACTCAGATTCTGCGCCACCCGCCGCAGTGACTTGCTTCTGCTTCATGCACTGCATAAACGCAAAGGTGTGATTACCCCCACCGTTTTCCTGCACGCTGGCCTGATAGACTGCGAGACAATCCGCCTTATGCTCAGCTTGAGAGGTCACACAAGCCGCTGTACCACCATCAAAACAGGCGGCGTAGGCGTCCTGCTCACATAACAGCTGCTCGCCATCGGCAGACAAGCGCTCGAACACCACATCATAGAACAGCTGCTGCGGGTCAACGGCGGGTTTAGCGGCATCATCCGCAAACAGCGGGGCGGACAACAAAAGCAAACAGGACAAAAGGTATTTAGACATGTGGTTTCAGGCTCTTTGGCTTAATGTGGGTTAGACGCAAACCTTACACCTAAACAGGCAAATCGTAAAAGAAACCGTGCCGCGAGTTCCCACCGCCCCCCACCTGCCCTATCATAAGCAAACAGCAAAAACCCTCAAAACCAGCAACCAGGGGAGCATCATGACACCCGAAGCATTCCGCCAGGCCGGGCACGAACTCATCGATTGGATCGCCGATTACCGCGCACGCATCCCCGCGCTACCGGTGCGCGCCCAGGTTGAACCGGGGGCCATTCGCCATGCCCTCCCCACCCAGCCGCCGCAACAGGCCGAAGCCTTCAGCCGCGTGCTGGCTGATCTCGACACGATCGTCGTCCCCGGTGTGACTCAGGTACAGCACCCCATGCACTACGGCTGGTTCCCCTCCAATGCCGCGCTGGCCTCCGTGCTCGGCGACATCGCCAGTTCGGGTATGGGCACGCTGGGTATCTCCTGGGAGAGCTGCCCGGCGCTGACCGAAGTCGAGGAAGTCACCTGCGACTGGCTGCGCCAGCTCACCGGCCTGAGCGACCGCTGGCACGGCACTATCCACGACACCGCCTCCACCGCCTGCGTCACCGCGCTGATTCTGGCGCGCGAGAAAGCCAGCCACTTCAGTAAAAACAATAGCGGCCTCCAGGCACTCAGCGCCCCGCTCATTGTGTACAGCACCAGACAAGCGCACTCCTCCATTGCCAAAGCGGTGCAGCTCGCCGGATTCGGTAACGATAATCTGCGCTTTATCGACGAAGACCCTTATACCCGCGCCCTGATCCCTGAAGCGTTAGCCGCCGCCATTAAAGCGGATCGTGCCGCCGGTCTTATCCCAGCGGGCATCGTCTGTTCTGTCGGTGCCACCGGCACCACGGCGATGGACCCGGTTGCCGCCATTGCCGACATTGCGCAGGCCGAGGATATTTGGCTGCACGTTGACGCCGCCATGGCAGGCTCCGCCATGTTGCTGCCGGAGTGTCGCCACCTATGGGAGGGCGTGGAACAGGCGGATTCGCTGTCTTGGAACCCACATAAATGGCTGGGCACTATCCTCGATACCGCGCTGTTTTATGTGCGCGATGTCGCCCACCTGGAACGGGTGATGTCGACCAATCCCGCCTATCTGCGCTCGACCGCTGATGGGCAGGTCACGCAGTACCGCGACTGGGGCATTCCGCTGGGACGGCGCTTTCGGGCGCTGAAATTATGGTTTCATTTACGCCTCGACGGGCCGGATGCGATTCGCCAGCGCTTAAGGCAGGATCTGGCCAATGCGCGCTGGTTTAGCGCGCAGGTCGAGGCCGCCGCTGACTGGGACGTATTGGCCCCGGTTGAGCTACAAACCGTGTGCATTCGCCATACGCCAAAGGATGACGCGGGTAATGCGCTCGCTGGGGACGCACTGGACAAACACACCCTGGACTGGGTCAATCAAATCAACCAATCAGGCGCAGCCTTTATGAGTCCATCGATGCTGGACGGGCGCTGGATGGTGCGCGTCTCCATCGGCGTGGAGAGTACCGAGCGGGAGCATGTCGAACGGCTCTGGGGTTTATTGCAGGAAGCGGTGGCATGAATAAGCGCTTCGCCCTAGATTACCCAGCCGCACCAGAGGGCGTCAGCCCAAGCGAATGGGACACCCGCCTCCAGCTTGCGGCCTGCTATCGCATAGTGGATTATTTTGGCTGGACGAGCGTGGTGTACAACCATATCACCTGCCGTATCCCACAGAGCGACGCCCTGCTGATTAATCCGTTTGGCCTGCGCTACGATGAAATCCGCGCCAGCGACTTGATTAAGATTGATATTAACGGCAATAAGATTAATGACAGCAGCTGCGCCAATGATTGGCCGGTCAATAAAGCGGGCTATCTCATCCACTGTGCGATTCATCAGGCGCGCCCAGACGACCTGCACTGTATTATTCACACCCACGAAGCGGTGTCACAGGCGCTCTGTGCCACCCAAAGCGAGCTTATTCCGGTGACGCAGGAGGGCTGTCAGTTCTACCAGCGCGTTGGCTATCATGACTTCGCGGGCATTGTACTCCACGCGGATGAGCAAGAACGACTGCGCCAAGCGCTGGGGCAGCAAAATCATACGCTGGTGCTCAAGAATCACGGCCTGCTCACGGCGGGCACTACCCCGACCTGGGCCTTTGTGCGGCACTATGCCTTTATTCGCAATGCTCAGGTGCAGCTCCAGGCGATGGCGAGCGGGCCGCTGAATCGGATTGATGAGGCGGTGATGGCCCACACCCGCGATCAGTTCGAGGGTGGCGCAGCGCAGGCCGGTGCGCAGGTACGGCACCCAGAATGGCCCGCCCTACTCCGGCTGATTGACCGGCTAGACCCATCGTGGAAGACCTGAGGCAGCTCATTGGCCTGCGCCATAATCGTTGGCGCAAAATCCAGGGGTGAGCACAGTTCATCGACCACAGCGGGGTGATGCGGATCGGGGAAAGAGACGAAGGCGAAGAACGGTTTTTCCCCCGCGCCGGAGCGGACAGATAGGACTGGGCGCATTGCTGCACATAGCGAGTGGAATCTATTTTCTATCCGCCATCAGCTCAGCTTTCTCAGCGGTGCGCGTGATCCGGCTATGTACGTTCATGCCGAGCCCTCCAGCGCCTCTAAGCCCTGCCCCAAGGCTTGCGTCAACGCTGCCGCTGAGATTTCTCGGCAGCCACTGGCATCCTGGCCGCACCACAGCGATGAGAAGTCACTGTTGCCCTGTTGCTCCGCCACCTGCTTCAGCGCGCCCAGCGTATTCCCCGCCAGCGGAAAGGCCGGAATATCGGTGCGCAGCGGCCCCAGCTCACGGATAATCCGGTTCACAATGCCACGCGCCGGACGCCCAGAAAATAAATTAGTCAGTGCCGTCTGCGCCGCCGCTGGGCTTTTAAGCGCGGCGCGATGCAGGTCGCTGGTGCGCGCCTCATCACACAGCAGATAAGTTGTGCCGAGCTGCACCCCCGCCGCCCCCAGCTTAAGCGCCGCCTGAATCGCCGCCGTGGAAGCAATCCCACCGGCAGCGACCACCGGGCACTTAACCGCCGCCACAATCTGCGGCAGCAACGCCATGGTGCCAGACTGCTGCTCCAGTTCAGAACTGAGGAAATGACCGCGATGGCCGCCGGCTTCCAGGCCCTGTGCAATAATCAGATCAGCGCCATGCTGCGCCAACCATTCGGCCTCGGCCAGCGTGGTCGCTGAGGCCATAATCTGAATCCCCCAGCTTTTCAGCTCATCGACCAGGGCCGCAGGCGGCAGGCCAAAATGAAAGCTGACAACGGCGGGGCGAAACTGCGCCAACAGCGCAGCGGCGTCGGCGTTATACGGCATACGCGCTGGCCCGGGTGGCAGCGCATGAACATCGAAGCCAAATTCGGCGCAGTAAGGCGCCAGCAGCTGCCGCCAGTTTTGCTCAGCGGCGGCGTCTGCGGGCGGCGGCGTGTGCGTAAAAAAATTCACGTTAAACGCCTGATCTGTCGCCTGGGTAAGCGCCGCAAGCTGCTGTTCCATCTGCTCACTGGACAGCAGCGCACAGGGCAGAGAACCCAAGCCGCCAGCATTACAAACAGCAGCAGCCAGCTGGTCATCCTGCACCCCCGCCATAGGCGCTTGGATTAGCGGATAACGCAGGCCAAACCGGTCGGTCAAGGCCGTATGAATGGGCATAATGGTGGCTCCTGGTTAAAGTGCGGGCACGGGCAGCATTAAGCCGGTGTACTCCGTCCGCAATAACTGGAGACTGCGGACGCAGGGCGCTAGCGGTATCACGGGTGCAGACGGCACCGTGGATCAATACCCAACACATATTCGCCCACAATATTAACAGCTTCGGCCGTTTCTGCACCCTTAAAGCCACGGATCATCGAATTGTGCAGCTGCTGAGCAGCCTGTTCGGTATAGGGGCCCGCCAATGGCAGGTATGACCAGTGCCACTTTTCTTCATTATAACCACTGCTGCGTCCGTCTCCGCCTTTGGCGGTATAAGGCTGACAAAAGCCAAAGCGCGCGGCGTTTTGCTGAAGCCAGCGATACAGCTGGCGGCCTTTACCGCTGGCGAACCAGTCATTATTAAAAGCATTCAAATCCACTTCCGTGCCCCAGTGATGGCGCGAACTGCCGGGCATCGAACTGTATTCCAGGATTTTACGCGCGCGCCGCACCGGGTCGGGAATTTTCTTATGAATATTCAACGCACCGCCGACCTTACGCTTACCCGTCCACTTACCTTCCCAGATGCTGCGCTGCGCACTAAAGCCGCGCGCGGCTGAGCGAATCACGAGGCGGATGCCCTCCTTTTGCGCCGCCGCATACATCGCCTTAAAGGCAGCGTAGGCTGGCTTTTGCAGGTACATATTGCTGCGGCTGCTGTGCTGCTCACTCAGGCGCACAAAATTTGGGTGCGTGGCAGGCGAGAAACGCCCCATGAGAAAATCATGCGATACACCCGCAGGGGCTTGGTATGCTACCGGTGCCAGCGTCGGAATGGCCAGCGTCGTGGTTTGTTCTGCCCCAATGGGCGCAGCTAGACTGAGGGTTAAAAGGGCCAGCGCGCCGCTGGGTTGAGCGTGTTTCATGATGATGTCCCCGTTTGTAGGTATTGATATAATGTTATGATGCGCATGAAAAAAGCTTCACCCCATAAGCATCGAGGTTGATTAAAGTATATGCAGTCTACTACCAATTTACAGGCAGATGATGGAAAGTGCTGGCAAGCACAGCGCTCATCCCACCGTTATCGCCTTGCCTTGCCGTCGCATTATCAAATTCTGACCTTGCCACCGGGATGAAGGTTGCAGCGCCGCGCTAAACGGTGCCACTGCTGATTGAGAAATCGCAGCAACTCAGGGATACTACTCCGACTTCCCTTCAGGTAAACACACGCAGCTATGACCCAATCCAGCACTGACAATGACACTGACTTTGAGGCCGTTTATGACGCCTTCATCGCCGCTATCCAACAGTCCGGCGAGGTCTGGGGTTTGCACAGTGAACAAGAGGGCGGCTGGGCAGTCTGTCCATCAGCGTCCTATGAAGAAACCGACGTGCTGCCCTTTTGGTCATCTGCCGCCCAGGCGCAAATGCTGTGCACCGCAGAGTGGACCATTTATCAGCCCGCGCTAATTCCACTGGAGGAATTTATCAACGACTGGCTCCCTGGAATGCATGAAGATGATGCGCTGGTTGGGCCAGACTGGACGCCAGAACTGGATGGGCTGGAGCTTGAACCGGCGGATGTGGCGGCTGAATTGAGTGGGGAAGCCTAAACCATGATCAACATCGGACGCTATAACACGCTGCGGGTTAGTAAGCGGGTCGATTTTGGCCTGTACCTTGATGGCGGTCAATACGGCGAAATCTTATTACCAAAGCGCTATATGCCAGCAGACTGTGCGGTGGATGATGCGTTAACGGTGTTTATCTACCTCGATTCTGAAGACCGCCTGCTGGCAACGACGGAAACACCCCATCTTCAAGTCGGACAGTGCGCACTGCTCAAAGTGGTCGATACCAATCGGGTCGGCGCCTTTCTCGACTGGGGACTGCCAAAAGATTTGTTGGTGCCCTTCCGCGAACAGGAACACCCCATGCAGGTCGGAAAGTCTTATGTGGTGTATGCGCATTTGGATGAGCGCACGCAAAGCATTATTGCCAGCTCACGCCTGCACAAATACCTGAGTGAACTCGGTCATTATTTTAAAACCGGACAGGCAGTCGAACTGATGATTTATGGGCGCTCTGAGCTGGGCTATAAGGCTGTCATTGGACAGACCCATCTGGGCCAGCTGTATGAAAATGAAGTGTTTCAAACGCTCCAGTTGGGTCAGCAGCTCACAGGTTATATCAAACAGGTGCGCCAGGACATGAAGATTGATCTAAGCCTACAGGAGCCCGGTGCGGCGCATGTGATCAGCGATGAGTTGGCACAGCGCATTATCGCACACTTACAGGCGCAGGGCGGCAGCTCGACATTCACCGATAAAACGGCAGCGGATAAAATTTATCAGGAATTCCAGGTGAGCAAGGGCCAGTTTAAACGCGCCCTGGGAGCCTTGTATAAACAGCGCCGTATCAAACTAGCACCGGGTAAAACCAGCCTGCTTTAAAGGCTAAAAACCGGCTGTAGCAGCCGGTTTTTATCGATTCAGCAGCGCCGCCTAGCCCCCAGAGAAGCCAGGTCAGAAAACCGTATTAACGCGCCGTAACAAAAGCCCCCGGCGTACCGGAAACACTGCGTACCCGAATCAGGTTAGCCCGCGCCTGCCCTTCTGAAGGATAGGGCACCCGCACTTTATACAGGCCATCGACCTGATCGACGATCGCAGGCAGACCCTGGCTAATCACGTCCTGTCGAATACGTTCCGCTTTATCGGGACTGACCGTTGCAAAAATTTGTACTGCTGCGCCGCCGCCGGTGGGCGTGTTGTTGACGGTGGGATAGCTATTGTTGCTTGGCGCGGTGTTATTGGTGTAACTGTCATAGCTAGTATTTGCACCGACATAATAATTGTTATTACTGGCGCTGCTCGCCGGTGTGTAATTGCTATTTGGGGTGGCGGTGTTCGCCGCTGCGGCGTATGACGCATAGCTATTATTCGCATTAGCTGCGGGACTGTTCGTGCTGCTGGCAGCATAGCTGTTATACGCGCCGCCTGGGTTTGCCGTATTGGCATTTGCGGCATACGTGTCGTAAGCATTGCCGCCGGTAGCAGCAGGCGGCGTGGCATAGCTATTAGTCGCGTTCGTCGCGGCATAGGCGACCTGTCCGCTGGCTACCGGCACCTGGGGCACCGTGGCAACGGGCATAGGGTTAGCGGAGGCGACTGGAACATTAGCGCCATGCTGCGCGGTGCCTGCATGATTGTGATTGTTGTTACCCGCGTGATGCGCATGTGTTGCTGCTGTGTTGGTCTGAGGTGCCGCCGCCGTGCGGGGCGCTGTTGACAGCGGCGCAGCGGCCGGAACGGGTGTCTGTGCCGTTGGCGCTGCTGGGTTGCCCATCACCGGGGCAGACGCAGTGAAAGGAGACGGTGCGGTATAACCGCTGCCGTAGGTGTAGTTGTTCTGGCCGTCAAAAGGTACCGGAGTACAAGCTGTCGCAAATAGAACCGTTGCTGACAGCATTAAAGACAGACGAATTACTGGTTTCATAGTTAAAGCCCTCAATTAATTGTTATCTCGCCATATGACAATACTATATCGACGAAGTTCTGCTAACAAGCAATAGAGAATCAGGCGGGAAACAAACAGTTAATTGTTAATTTGAGGTACAGTTAAAAGCGTCTTTTTATTAAAAATGATCAAATATTATTCAATCTTAGTGAGGCTAAAGCATCCACTGCGGCGAACTAAAGCTGAAAATTTTCACCGAGATAAACTTTGCGGGCCTGTTCATTATTTAATATATCTTCTGGCGTGCCAGCGGTCAGAATGCTACCTTCACTCAGCACATAAGCAGAATCACAGATGCCCAAGGTTTCACGCACATTATGGTCGGTAATCAGTACGCCGATATTGCGCTGCACCAAATGGCGGATAATCTTCTGAATTTCCAATACGGATACTGGGTCCACCCCCGCAAAAGGCTCATCCAGTAGGATAAACTTAGGCTCAGTTGCCAACGCCCGCGCAATTTCTAACCTGCGGCGCTCGCCCCCAGACAGGCTTATGCCCTGTGTATCGCGCAAATGGGTAATCTGAAACTCTTCCAGCAGCTGCTCCAACTTTTCGCGGCGTTCTTGCCGGCTGAGGTCTTTCCGCAATTCGAGGATCGCCAGTATATTTTGGGTTACGCTGAGCTGACGAAAGACGCTGGCTTCCTGGGCCAGATAACCGAGACCAGCACGAGCGCGTTCATGCATCGGTGCCTGGGTGATGTCCAAGTCGTCAATTAGGATGTGGCCTGCATCCGGGCCAACCAGCCCAACAATCATATAGAAGCTGGTGGTTTTACCGGCCCCGTTTGGCCCTAATAGGCCGACCACCTCAGCACTGTGCACATCCAGGCTGACATCACGCAGAATCTGGCGCTTCTTATAGCTTTTTTGCAAATTACGGGCGCTGAGTACGGCCATTATTACGGCTTGGCTTTATTGGTTGGGTAGAAGATGGCCTTGACCCGGCCACGCTTACCGTTCGCCGCCTTACCGCCGCCTGCTTTCAGCTCACCGGATGCAGTGGAGTACTCGATAACATTGCTGGCGAAGTTGTCCTTGTCCTGCTTCAGGCTAGCATTACCGCTCAGCTGTAGGCGCTTCTGCTTGACGAAGTACATCATACTATTCGCCTGCCCTTCCGCATTTTTACCAGTATCCATTTTTTGGCGGAACATCACAGGTTTACCGGTCGCTTTAATCATCTGGATTTCGTTTTTAGGCGCGCTGATTTCAATGCGATCGGCGGTAATGCGCAGCGTGCCCTGTACGATTTCGACGCGCCCGGTATACAGCGCGGTGCCTGCATTTTTGTTGAAGACGACGGCATCAGCCTCAATACTGACGGGCTTCTCGACATCACTGCTCAGCGCCTGGGCCGCACTGCTCAGGCCCAATAAACATAGCAGCATAACGAGGCCAAGCAGTGGCGGTCGTCTGTGCAGACGGTGCGGGCTTTTGCTGAGCCTTTGTGGGTTAATCGTCAGATTGAGTGGGTTTATAAATTGACTTAACATTGGCATTTAACCTTAATGTGGTCTCGTTTAAATTGCTGTCGAGACCTGTTCCAGTGAGTTGTATATCTGGCGTAATAATACTGACCGCTTCCTCAGTGCTGATCTGTTTATCCCGCAGGCCATATTTGAGCTGTGAAGTATCCAAACTGAGCTGAAGGTTATTGTGCTGACTGACTCGCAGCCTAACTGCACCGCTGAGTTGCGCCTCGTCCGTCTCATGATTCAGCTGCGCCTCTTCCGCCGTTAGCACAATACCATTAGTACCCTGCTCGTTGGCGTTTGTCGTGCTGCTGTCATCCCGACTCACGAGGCGTGGATTAATAATAGAACTCACGTCCTTGCTCTGCCAGTAGGCCATATACTGACCGTCCATAGTATGACTGACTTTACCATCGGCCTGCATCGCACTCAGGCTGAAATCGGTCAGGTAATAATCAACGGTCTCATAATCCTGTTCACCTAGGCTAAACGTTGGGCTGCCGATGTATTCCTCAATATTGCTAATCATTATCACCGCCAACAGTCCAGCGATAAGCACGAAATGGCGCTTTTTCATGTGTCTATCACTCCAAATAGGTCGCCAACATGCCCTCTAGCTTACCCTGCGCTGCCAGCAGCCGTTCACAGACTTCACGCACCGCGCCTTTGCCACCGGCTGTCGCTGTTATCCAATGCGCATGCTGTTTGACAAACCCGTGGGCGTCCTGCACTGCAATGGCTAAACCAACTTTACACATCACCGGCAGATCAATGACGTCATCACCGACATAGGCGATTTCATCCGGTTTGATACCGGTTTTGGCGCAGAGTTCAGCAAAGGCCGGACGTTTATCGCGATAACCCTGATAAATCAGCTCAGGCGAAATACCCAGATTTTCCGCGCGGTGCAAAACGAGCGTCGACTGACGCCCCGTAAGTAAGGCCGGTTGGATACCGGCCTGCAGCAGCATGCGAATACCATGACCATCGCGGGAATGGAAGGCCTTATACTCCTGGCCCGCATTATCGTAAATCAAGCGCCCATCCGTAAGTACGCCATCCACATCCAGAATCAACAGCTTGATTTGGCTGGCTTTGTCCATCAGTGCGGTGTCATTGAGCGGCATTAAACAATTCCTGCGCGTAATAAATCGTGCATATGGATGATACCGACAATTCGCCGCTCCTGCACTACGGGAAGCGCGGTAATGGCTTTTTCCTGCATCAGATTAAGCGCAGTCACCGCGAGTTCATCCGGCGTTGTAGTGAGCGAGTCGCGTGTCATCAAGTCGGCAATCAGCGTATGCCGCAGATCACGACTATCTTCAAACGAGCGGCGTAAATCACCGTCAGTAAAAATACCAAGCAAATGCTTGTCCGCATCAACAACGGCAGTCATGCCCAAACCACGTCGCGTCATTTCCAGGATGCTGAGCCGTATATCCGCATCCGGGGTGACGCATGGAATCTCTGCGCCAGTGTGCATAATATCGCGCACATGCACCAGTAGGCGCTTACCTAAGCGACCGCCGGGGTGCGAGCGCGCAAAATCCTCGGCGGTAAAGCCGCGCGCCTCTAACAGGGAAATCGCCAGGGCATCACCCATGACTAAGGCAGCCGTGGTGCTAGAGGTGGGGGCCAATCCCAGCGGACAGGCTTCCTGCTCAACGCCAGTATAAATATGATAGTCCGCCAGCTGCGCCAATTCCGAATAAGGGTCGCCGGTCATCGCAATCAGCTGCACGTCCAGCCGGTTAATCACCGGGGTGATCGATAATAATTCACTGGTGCTGCCGGAATTAGACAGCACAATCATAATATCGCCGCTAGCAATCATGCCGAGATCACCGTGGCTCGCTTCGCCGGGATGGACAAAAAAGGCTGGAGTACCGGTACTCGCCAGCGTAGCTGCGATTTTATGACCGATGTGGCCTGATTTACCCATGCCGGAAACAATGACCCGACCTTTACAGGCCAAAATCGCTTCGCAGGCCGCAACAAACTGTTCGTCGACGCGCTCGGGCAAATCTTGGAGCGCACTGATTTCGGTCTTAATCACGGCTCTCGCCAGCGCTTTCAGGTCTTTTCGGGTGTGTGATGTCATGTGTGTTTTGTTTATTCCATAGGGATGGCAGGCGCTTAATAGCGGCGGCAGCTCGACACGTTAAAGGCCAGCCGGATAGGCCGCCTGATAGTAGAGCAGCAGCTGATACGCCACAAAAATAATCAACAGCACAATCGCTTCCCAGCGCGATAAAATATTGCGGCCCGGCGGGGTAAAGGCAAAAACGACAATCAACAGCGTCAATGCCAGCATAATCGGCAGGTCGCGGGCCATCACTGCCGCAGGCGTCGTAAACGGTGCGATCAGCGCCACCAACCCCATCACCCCCAAATTGTTAAATAAGTTTGAGCCGATAATATTACCCACGGCCAGACTGACCTCGCCTTTACGGGCGCTGGTGACCGAAGCAGCCAGCTCCGGCAGGCTAGTGCCAATCGCAACAATGGTGAGACCAATGAGCAGATCACTGACCCCAAAGCGCACCGCAATACCGGTGGCCCCCCACACTAAAAGCTGCGAACTAGCGACTAATAATATCAGGCCAAGTAGGGTGTGGAACAGTGACTGCCGCTTGCTCCGCCCCTTCTGGTCAGTCTCTTGTTTCACCTCATCGATAAACTGTGCGTCATACTGCCGGCTGGCCGCATAGGTCATCCAACCCAGCAGCAGAAACAATAGGCCAATCAGCAGAATGCCATCGGTACGGGTGATGGTGCCATCGCTTAGCAGCAGCCAGGAAAACACGCCTGCCAGTAAGATCAGCGGAATTTCCCGCCTGACGACGGAAGATTGCACCGGCAGCGCGACAATCAGCGCGGTAACCCCCAGAATCAGCGCGATATTGGCGATATTAGAGCCGACAGCATTGCCTAAGGCCATTCCCGGCGTACCGTTCAGGGCAGCAGAAACAGACACCAGCATTTCCGGGGCAGAGGTGCCGAAGCCAATAATCACCATGCCAATGACGAGTGGCGGAATGCCCGTAATCCGCGCCAAACTGGACGCGCCGTCGACAAATTTATCCGCACTCCACGCCAGCACAAACAGCCCGCCCAATACCGCAAGTAAAAACAGCAACATCGCTAATAGTCACCCCGCCAATGAAAGCGCGCATTATACATAAACCCTTATTGCGGTATGCTTTAAGTACACCGGAACAAGGGAGAAAGACCATGGCGATTGGCTGTGTGATGTTGGACATACAGGGCACGGAGCTCAGCGCGCAGGAGCGCGAATTATTAGCACACCCTAAAGTGGGTGGCTTGATTTATTTCAGCCGCAATTATGAGTCGGTGGCACAGATCAGCGCCTTAACGCAAGCCGTACGCGCTGCCGCACCGCGTTCACTGTTAATCGCAGTGGATCAGGAAGGGGGCCGGGTGCAGCGCTTTCGTGAGCAGTTCACCCGCTTAGCACCGCTGGCCGAGTTGGGCATGCACTATGACCGCGACCCAGCAGCGGCGCTCCAGGCCGCACAGCAGGCAGGCCAGCTGATGGCGGCGGAGCTGCGGGCAGTGGATATTGATTTTAGCTTCGCGCCAGTGCTGGATCTGGATTATGGCCTGAGCGCCGTGATCGGCGACCGCGCGTTCCATGCTGATGCCCACTGTGTGGCCGTATTGGCAGAGGCGTATATCAAAGGTATGCGGCAGGCAGGTATGGCCGCGACCGGCAAGCATTTTCCGGGGCACGGTTGGGTAACCGCTGACTCGCATCATGCGATTCCGTGTGATGAGCGCAGTGCGGAGCAGATTATGCAGCAGGACGTGCAGCCGTTTCGCGCGCTGTTTCAGTGTGGGCTGGACGCGGTGATGCCCGCACATGTGATTTATGAACAGGTCGACACGCAGCCCGCTGGGTTTTCCAGCATCTGGCTACAGGATATTTTACGCAGGCAGCTGGGGTTTGAGGGTGTGATTTTTAGTGATGACCTCAGTATGGAAGGCGCAAGCGTTGCCGGAGGCTATGCCGAACGCGCCGACGCTGCCTTGGCAGCGGGCTGTGACATGGTGCTGGCGTGTAATAATCGCGCGGGCGTGATTGAGCTGCTGGATCATGCGCAACTGAATGCTAGCGCTGTATCAGCGCAGCGGCTGGAGCGGATGCGGGGGAAAGAGGTAGGCGCGTGCCGTTGATGAAACCGATGGCTACTGACTAAGAATAGGTGACGGCGGTAAGGTTGTGATCTGTCGGGATTTGACAGCCACATGAAGTTCAAGGATAGCACCGTGCCGGGGTTATATTTTCGCGTTTACAGTACCGGGCAAGCCGTATTTATCCACAGATACAAAATTAAGGGTAAGCAACGGGTTTACACACTGCCAGATTCAGAGCTAAAGCGAACCAGCACTGAAAAGCAAAAAGACAGGGGGATTAGCGCAATCTATGACCACCACGACTACATGAAGGAAAAGCGGCAGGCACTCGACGCATGGAGCCGGAAACTGCCTGAAGTTCTTACCAGACAGCCTGATAGCAACGTTGTTCAACTACGTTCAGCATGAAACGTATTTACAAATTAAATACATAAGTCTATAACTATGGATGTAAACTACACCCTGAATGGCATTCGTTTTGTCTGGGATGATAGCAAGGCGATACGGAATATTCATAAGCATAACGGGATTACTTTTGAACAGGCTGCACAGGCGTTTTTTGACCCGTTTATCAGGATAACGGATGCCAGCAGGAATGATGAAGAGCGGGACGCAATCATCGGCATGGATAACAACTGGCAACTACTATTTGTCGTTCATATCCAGTTTGAAGATGACAAAATCAGGCTAATCTCAGCGCGGGAAGCTACTCGAACAGAGCGAAAATATTATGAAGATTGAACAACTGAAAACACGATTACAGAAAGACCGGCCTATGACTGCCATTACAATCAGGATGCCTGTTGATGTGGTGGATGATTTAAAGCGCGTTGCGCCTATTTTGGGCTTTAGTGGCTATCAGGCATTGTTGAAAACTTATGTTGGTCAGGGCTTACGTCATGACCTTGAACGACTGGATGATGACAAGGTGACTGCCTTGGTGTCTAGTCTGAAAAAACATGGTGTAACTGATGATGTAATTAATCATGCTTTAAACGACGTTGCACATGGATAAATCAACATACACCCCAAACTGCCCGTGATTTAGGTGTTAACGAAAACACTTTACATACCTGGATGGGTAAATACCACCACGAAAAAGCGCCCTCAAATCCTGAGGTTAACCAACAGCACCTTTATGATGAGCTAAAGACATTACAACGCAACACCCAAAAGGCCTGAAATCCTTATGCAACAAAGCCAACCAACCAAAACGCAAAGCAAACGCAACGGTTTTTCATTGGGGAAGAAAATATCCGTGCTACAGGGTGTCGAATCTCAAAAAGTATACCGGAAGGCTGCCGTAAACCGCAAAAATTAAAAAAGGCCTGTAACGAAAATCGCTACAGACCTTTAGAATAGTGGCTCCCCAAGAAGGACTTGAACCTCCGACCAATTGATTAACAGTCAGCAATAAAAATCAACAAAATCAAATACTAAAGATAAAATTCGGCACTTAATAATCAAAAAGCCAACCCTCGTAAATCAATGACTTATGGGCCTTACACCTAATCCAAATCTTCATCTTGAACAAAACCTCAATATCAAAACACACCGTGTCGTGACTATGTTATGGGTATATTTTTCATCACTACCACTAACACAGTACGAGTTTCACAATCTAATTGAGACAGAAAAACTGTATTCAATATTTACAAAAATCAGTTGATATTCAGCAGATTAATTAGTAGACTCAAGTCACAAACAATCAGGAGGAACCGAAAGATGGCTACTTTATTTGGAAAATTCATTCGAAAGCTAAGAATAGACAAAGGGGAAATCCTTGGTCAAATGGCCGATGCAATGAAGGTATCAAGTGCATATCTTTCAGCTGTCGAAAATGGCAAAAGAAACATCACACCACAGTTTATTGATGGTGTAATAAAACATTTCAACTTAAATTCACATGATGCAGGCAGCTTAAGGGAAGCAGCTGACAAATCCCCAGTTTCCGTCAAAATAAACCTGCAGAACTCAACAGATCGCGAACGAATGCTGGTGAGCGCTTTTGCCCAAAGAGTGCACAGCCTATCACCCAGTCAACAAGATCAATTTTTAGATTCTCTAAACAACCTCAAGAATAAGGACATCGCGAATGCGCAGGAGAAAAAGAGTTATGCCACTAAGCACCGAAAAGATTAGGGAATCAGCCCAAGGACTTCGAGATGCACTGAATCTCAAGGATCAGACACATTTAGAAATCGTACCTATCATGGAACTGCTCGACTATCATGATTTTTTCACTCTCGAAATCATTCCCAAAGATGAAATGCCTAGCGATTATGGGTTATACATACCAAGCTATAAAGCGATCCACATTCGCGAAGATATTTATGATAAGGCACGAAGCGGTGAACAAACCAGCAGAGAAACTATGGCGCATGAACTTGGCCATTGGTGTCTAGCACACGACACATACTTCCCTAAAAATGAGTTTACACGCACAGTGAATATTGAAGAAAACGCTGAGTGGCAGGCAGACAAATGGGCGCAGGAATTTTTTATTGATACTAGACAACTAGAACTTCATGTTTCACCAAGAGCAATCGAAAAGCAGTTTGGTGTAACGTTCAGAATGGCAGAGATAGCCTACACAGATTTAAGAACGGAGAAAATAATTAAGTAAATTCTACAGAGCAATGCTCTGTAGAATTTAGTTTCATTGGTCTAAGACAAAACAAGGGACGCCGAGAGTGGTTCCATTTGTCAGTCATACAGAGCCAACTAGCATTGTGAGAAGTACTAGTATAGTTCTATATGACAAGGCCTGTCCAATGCACTCTCCTCAGCGAGGATATTGACATGTGTTGTCATTACCCCAAGGCTGTTTTTGTACGCAATTATCGTCGATTCCGTTTTGGTCGATGGGAATGTGTACAACAACATTGCCGCAGTTATCCAGGTCAGCTATCTTTTAAGTGGTAACCTACTTGGCGAGCCTGGAAGCTCAAGCTTCCAGGCTCAAATGCCTCGAAATACTGTATTTTTCACCCTCAATAATCTTACCTAAACCTTTAAGGTTCATATCATAGTCATAACAGCAATACAGCAACCAGACGAGTTTCCACTCATCAGAATCTGGGTCTAACCATGAAACTTTTAGTCCTAGACTTTTAGCTTCAGTAAAATCAATCACTGCCCCATGTGATTTGTAGCTATCAGATGAAGAAAGTTTCTGGATTGTTCTATCAATATAATCCTCTCTCTGATCAGAATTAGGGTTGTACAACATCCCATCACTCAATATTTTTTTAGCCAGAGCTTTCATTCTATCAACAGACGTCCTAGCCATTTGTTGAATGAGATAAGGCTGGGAATCATCTTCAGCAACAAACTCACAGGGAACAAGACCATATTCAGGCAAGTTCATTTGAGGGTCGATTGGGCCTAACTCAGAATTCACACCTAACAATATTTCTTCTGAAGAAATAGCAATAGTCGTTCCACCACTCTTGGCCCAGCTTGGAACGATCACCCTATATGAGTTCAATCTGCATTTAAGTAAAGTAATCAACTTTTCAACGGCATCGACCGAACCACCGAGTGTTTGAATAATTATATCTATGTCTTTCGTTTGCAAACCTTCTATCACTTCAGATAAATCATCAGCATCCGTGTGATTTATGCCTTCGGTGGACTGAGCAAAATAGACTAGAGTCTCCCGACCCGTCACCTTTCTCAGATCAGAAAGGAGCAATTGTCGAATATAACGATCTTTCTCTTTAGCCCAATACTTAGAAGATTGTGATGGCAGATCTGTTGTTCTGGGAAACTGTGTTAGATGCGGGCTTATTCTCTGACTTTTTTCTGACATTAAAAAAGTTATCTTTGGTAGCAGGATAAACAAAAGAACCGTCTAAAACAGCCATTTGCTTTGGCTGATTTATTTTGCGCTTTACTTCAGAATTTTTTTTCTTACTTGGTGTTGGATTAACTGCGTTCAAGTTGATCATAAGTTACCCCGCCATGTCAAAATTTACTCAAAGACCACTATATCCAAATCTTTAAAAATAGACGAAAAAGCCTCTATGACTCAACTATAGCAGTCTGCCACTTATTTTGGATAGAGCACTACCACCAGAAAAATACACTTAAAAGGAAAAATTTACACTTAAAACGAAAAAAGCAGCAAGCTACTATGTGTCGTAACTTACTGCTTTTATTCAGAATAGTGGCTCCCCAAGAAGGACTTGAACCTCCGACCAATTGATTAACAGTCAACTGCTCTACCGACTGAGCTATTGGGGAACAATCGAGAGGCGCAAATACTAATATTTCAGCGCCCCGTCGTCAACACCCTTTCAGCAAAATTTTAGTACTCAAGTGTCTTCGGCAATTCCTTCGCCTGCTCAACCCAACTCTCAACATCTGTCATCGTGGGGTTACGGCCCGCAACCTTCTGCGTCGCATTCGTCTCGACCATTTTTTTATGCAGGTTGTCCACACGGCGAGTTGCCAGCTCTTTCACCGTATCCACCCCTGCGATTTCTAGCAAGTCGCCAAAGACCCCTGCGACACCTTTAATACGAGCCAAATCAGCACGGTTCGCCAGTTCGAGGATCGCCTTTACATCCACTGCGCACTTCGCAGCAAGCGCTTTACGCCCCGCAGGTTTGCTGGCAGCGGCCAGGAACTTGTCGCTATTAGTCAGCCCTTCAGCCTGCAATTTTGCGGCTAATGCCGCATCTATGCCTCTCAGCTTAGCGATTGAAACGCCCATATTTAATTCTCCTGTCCTTTAAATTATTAGTGTTGAACATTCTATCAGTTAGTGACCGCTGAAACAAAATTGTACGCCTCCCGAATCACCGCAGAATCGGCACCCGGTAGATGCGCATGCTCGCTGATGTGACGCCGCCACTTACGTGCACCCGACACCCCTTGAAACACACCGAGGATATGGCGACTCATATGATTCAGCCAAACGCCCTGTGCCTGCTGCTGATCGATATACGCAACCAGAGCCTCAATAAGCGCCTCACGCCCCGGACAGGGCCGCTCGCTGCCATAGAACAAGCGATCAACCTCAGCCAGTATCCATGGATTCTGATAGGCTTCCCGCCCCAGCATCACGCCATCGACCTGCGCCCGATGCTGCTGAGCTTCCGCCAGCGTTTTAATCCCGCCGTTGATAATAATTTCCAGCTCAGGAAATTCCTGTTTCAACTGGTACACCAACTCATAGCGCAGCGGGGGAATTTCACGATTTTGCTTGGGACTCAAGCCCTTTAACCAGGCTTTACGCGCATGCACTATGAATGTTCGGCAGCCACTGGCCGCAACCGTTTCGACAAAATGCCGTAACCCCGGATACTCCGCCTGCTCATCAATCCCAATCCGATTTTTCACCGTAACCGGAATATCGACGGCACGCTGCATCGCCTGCACACAGCGCGCAATCAACTCAGGCTCCGCCATTAAACAAGCCCCAAACGCCCCGCGCTGCACCCGCTCACTCGGGCAGCCCACATTAATATTAATTTCATCGTAACCATACTGCTGGCCCAGCACCGCACAACGCGCCATATCATCTGGCTCGCTTCCCCCCAGCTGCAAGGCGACGGGATGCTCGGCCTCATTAAACGCCAAATGCCGCGCCGCCTCACCGTGCAGAATCGCCCCAGTCGTCACCATTTCGGTATACAGCACGGCATGCTGCGTCAACAGCCTGTGGAAAAAACGGCAGTGTTTATCGGTCCAATTCAACATTGGGGCGACAGTAAATGCCCGGTTAAGCTCATTCACAGTACTTTACTTTCATCAATAAAAACTAATAACAAATTGAAAACGAAAAAGGGCCAACTATGTTAGAACTTATTATCAACTTTGCCATCGGACTCACCATTGTCGGCATCCCTAGCTACATATTTTACAAGTTGGGTATGGACAGTGGAATCGAACGCGGCGAGAAGCGCCAAGTGTTAAAAGACCTGATGCTACATGGTATCGTTGAAAATAAAGCGCACAGCGGTAATCAGTCATTCACCTTGTTACATCGTCTGTTATCACGGCGCTAAGGCATCAAGCAACTGCACCATCAACGCTGGCAGTGCGCACAAAACCAGGTAGAACGCTGTGTCTGCCTGATGTGCGTCAGCATCAAGCCGCACTGGTGACACGTTTCACCGCTGCGGCCATACACCTGTAGCTCAATCTGAAAATAACCGCTCTGCCCATCCTCACGCACAAAATCCCGCAGCGTAGTGCCGCCCTGTTTAATCGCGCGCGCTAACACCGCTTTGATGTGCGTCACCAATTCCTGGTATTCCGCTAGCGTTATCGCCCCAGCCGCCCGCCGTGGATCAATCCCAGCCGCAAACAGCGCCTCATTGGCGTAGATATTACCCACCCCGACGACCACCTGCGCATTCATAATAAAGGTTTTAACCGCAGGCACCCGCTTACGCGATTTTTCATGCAGATACACCGCATCAAACGCCTCACCCAGCGGCTCTGGCCCGAGCTTACTTAATAAGGGGTGCAGCTCACCACCAACCGACCACAACACGGCACCAAAACGCCGTGGATCACGCAGGCGCAACGCAATATCGTCGCCGACCAGCAGATCGACATGATCATGCTTCTCCGGGGGAATATCAGGATGGGTAATACGCAGACTGCCGGACATACCAAGATGAATGAGCGCGGTGCCCTGCTGGGTTTCCAGCAGGATATATTTCCCCCGCCGCTTCACCGCGTCTATAGTCGCGCCACAAAGCTGCTGAATCTGCTTGGGTACGGGCCAGCGCAACTGCGGCTGGCGTACTTTAATTGCGCTGATCACCTGCCCAGCGATATGGGGTTCAATCCCACGCCGGGTAGTTTCGACCTCAGGTAGCTCTGGCACTACACCTTGAACTCGATGATTTGCTCACCTTGCTGGGCCGCGGCCATCTGCTTACGTTTTTTCTCACACGGATTGGCGCAAGAACAAGCGTGGTTTTCCATGCCGGGCAAATTAGAAATGCCGCCGCAGCTCCCCTTAAGCACGCGGTTATTAAACAACCAACCGAAAGCAAGGCCTAACATAGCGAGGCCGAAAATAATGAAGGTAAGGATAAAGACTTGCATAATCATTAGCCTCCAAAATCATCCAGCATAATATTCTCTTCCTCAACGCCCAACTCGATCAGCATCTTAATCACCGAAACGTTCATCATGGGTGGCCCACAGAGGTAATATTCACATTCCTCTGGCGCCGGATGATCCTTCAGGTAATTTTCCAGCAAGATATTGTGAATAAAGCCGGTTAGTTCTGGCTTATCCCACGCATCCTCTGGTTGAGGATCAGAGAGGCCCATATGCCACTCAAAGTTCGGATTTTCCGCCGCCAGCTTATCAAACTCATCGACGTAGAACGCTTCACGCAGGCTGCGTGCGCCGTACCAAAACGTCATTTTACGCTGCTGGTTTTTCAGACGCACCAACTGATCATAGATATGCGAGCGCATCGGTGCCATGCCCGCACCACCGCCAACAAAGACCATTTCCTTCTCAGTATCACGCGCAAAAAACTCACCGAATGGCCCAGAGATCGTGACCTTATCGCCTGCTTTCAGGTTAAAGATATACGATGACATCTCGCCTGGCGGATGATCAGTGCCCGGCGGCGGCGAAGCGATACGCACATTGAGCATGACGATATTATTTTCCTCAGGATAGCTCGCCATCGAATAAGCGCGGATCACCGGCTCTTTCACCTGCGCGCGAATATCCCACATATTAAAACGGTCCCAATCGCCTCGATATTGCTCCTCAACCTCAAACTCAGCATATTTCAGGTCATAGGCCGGACATTCAATCTGGATATAACCACCGGCCTTAAAATCAATGGTCTCGCCCTCGGGCAATTCCAACACCAGCTCTTTAATAAAGGTGGCGACATTATCATTGGAGCGCACCACGCATTCCCATTTCTTTACGCCGAAGACATCTTCCGAGACTTCGACCTTCATATCCTGTTTCACCGCGACCTGACAGGCCAAACGCTCGCCTTCTGCCGCTGCCCGCCGGTTAATGTGACCCTCTTCCGTCGGTAGCAATGAACCGCCGCCATCGAGCACTTTCACCTTACACTGCGCGCAGGTGCCACCGCCACCACAGGCAGAGGAAACAAACAAGCCTTTATCCGCCAGCGCTCCTAATAGCTTACCGCCGGGCGCAACTTCAATCGTCTCCTCACCATTAATGAGAATACTAACATTTCCGCTGGCGACTAGCCGCGAGCGGGCGAATAAAATCACGGCCACCAGCCCTAATACAATCAGCGTAAATAACATTACGCCCAATAATACAGTTGACATATTTATGTTCCTTTTCTTTTAGCCCCGCGCCCTTTGGCGACAGCGTTTCAACGACAACTGCCGCAGGCGCGAGCTTGGGGTGAGGGTATTACCCTTACAGCTGAATACCGGAAAACGCCATGAAGCCTAATGACATCAGACCCACAGTGATGAAGATAATACCCAGTCCCTGTAGGCCTTGCGGCACATCGCTGTATTTAAGCTTCTCACGCACCCCGGCCAGCGCGACAATCGCCAGCGCCCAGCCAAAACCGCTACCAAAGCCGTACACCACACTTTCGCCAAAGGTATAATCGCGCTCCACCATAAACAGCGACCCCCCCAGGATGGCACAGTTCACTGTAATCAACGGCAGAAACACACCGAGGGCGTTATATAGCGCCGGTACAAATTTATCGAGGAACATTTCCAAGATCTGCACCATCGCCGCAATCACCCCAATGTAACTGATCAGGCCGAGAAAACGCAGATCCACCCCTTCCAACAGGGCATTTTCCTTCAGAAACACATTCAAAATCAGGTTATTCGCGGGCACCGTAATCACCTGCACCACCAATACCGCAATGCCTAGGCCGATTGCCGTACTGATCTTCTTCGAGATAGCAATAAAGGTACACATCCCGAGGAAGAAGGTAAGCGCCATGTTCTCAACGAACACCGCCTTAAAAAATAAACTTAATGCTGCTTCCATGTTAATGATCCCCTAGTGGCCGTGCTGTTCATGAATTTTGAAGTCAGGCTGTTCGACCTGTGCCGGTTTCCAAACGCGGATACCCCAAATCAACAGACCGATAATGAAGAACGCACTCGGCGGTAACAGCATCAAGCCATTCGGCTCATACCAACCACCATTCTTCACCAGCTTCATCACTTCATAGCCATACAAGGTGCCAGACCCAAACAGCTCACGGAAAAACGCCACCACAATCAGCAGCAGGCTGTAACCCAGGCCGTTACCGATACCATCCAAAAAGCTCATGCCAACGCCGTTTTTCATCGCGTAAGCTTCCGCCCGCCCCATCACAATGCAGTTGGTGATAATCAGCCCGACAAACACCGATAGCTGCTTCGCCGTATCATAGGCATAAGCACGCAGCACCTGATCTACCACAATCACCAGTGAGGCAATAATTGTCATCTGTACAATGATCCGAATATTACTCGGCACATGGTTACGGATAGAGGAAATCGAGGCGTTGGAGAAAGCCAGCACCGTGGTTAAGGCTATCGCCATGAGCAGCGCCGTTTTCAGCGAACTGGTCACCGCCAGCGCCGAACAGATACCCAAAATTTGCAGGGTGATTGGATTATTGTCGACCAACGGATCGACTAAGACTTCACGCTGTGCTTTGTTAATCATAATTCACCTCCGCTGCGGGCTTTCTCTAGGTAGGGGCCAAAGCCATGCGCGCCTGCCCAATAATGCACCAGATTCTTCACGCCATTACTGGTCAGAGTGGCACCGGATAGCGCATCCACCTCGTACGGACTGTCTGGGTTCGCACTTTTCACCACATCCAACGCGATATTACCCTGCTCATCGAACACCTGCTTGCCAGACCACAAGGCCTTCCACTGCGGATTATCAACCTCACCCCCTAGACCGGGCGTTTCGGCGTGCTCATAAAAGCCAAATCCGGTCACTGTATTAGCATCACTGCTCAGCGACATAAAGCCGTGGAGCGTTGACCACAGGCCATAGCCGCTGACCGGCAGAATGATCTTTTCCACTTGCTGCTGCGCATTACGCACCAGATAAACCGTCGCGTACTTGGCGCGCCGCTTAATCGAGGCAATGTCCTGCGCACGGGTCAGCACAACGTTTTGTGTCGGATCAACCGCCGCCGCGCGCGCATCAAAGGTATTAGGATCAATATCTTTGGCGTAGTCACCGCTTTCCAGCTCAACCACCCGTGCTTCGACCTGGCTAAACAGCTCGTCCACCGTTTTATCAGCTTGCATCAGACCGGCGATCTGCAAGATATTTTTCTTTTTATCCAGCGCCTTGTTTTGCGCCTGAATCGGCTTCAGTGCCACCGCCGCACCCGACACCAGCACCGAACACACCAGACATAACAGCGTAGCGACGATCACCGTCTTTTGCGTGCTGTCATTTGGCATATCCAAGAAATCACGGATCAGACTCATGAGGCACCTCCAGCCACTGCGGGCTGACGAGCTTTGCGGCGCTTAATATTCGCCTGTACCACGAAGTGATCAATCAGCGGCGCAAAAATATTAGCGAATAAAATCGCCAGCATAATGCCCTCTGGGAAAGCCGGATTAATCACGCGAATCAGCACGGCCATCACCCCAATCAGGATGCCGTAGTACCAGCGTCCGCGATTAGTGTGCGACGCCGTCACCGGATCAGTCGCCATAAACATCATGCCGAAGGCAAAACCACCCACCGTTAAATGCCAGTACCACGGCAGATTAAACATTGGATTCACATCACCAAACATGCCGATGATATTAAAGAACAGCGACGTCACCATCATGCCGATAAAGACACCGGCAACAATACGCCAGCTGGCAATTTTGGTGAATAAGAGAAAACTACCGCCAATCAAGATAGCCAGCGTCGAGGTCTCACCAATCGAACCCGGCACAAAACCAATGAAGGAATCCCACCAGCTAATCCCCGTCGCCGCAACGGCTTCCAGGCCATTAGTTGCCGCGCTGGAGAGCGCCGTTGCACCGGTGTAACCATCAACCGCCACCCACACCGCATCGCCGGACATATAGGCCGGATACGCAAAGTACAGAAAAGCCCGCCCGGTCAACGCCGGATTAACAAAGTTCTTCCCGGTACCGCCGAAGACCTCTTTACCTAAGATAATACCGAACCAAATACCCAGCACGACCATCCACAGCGGGGTCGTGGGCGGCAAAGTCAGCGTATACAGAATAGAGGTTACAAAGAAACCTTCGTTCACCTCATGGCCACGTATCAGTGAAAACGTCACCTCAGCAACCGCACCCGCAATAAACGTGGTCATGTACATCGGAATGAAATACATAAAGCCATGGATAAAGTTTGCGAAGAAGCTTTCGGGGTTATACCCCACCAGATTCAGCACCGCACCGCGCCAAGTGTCTAGCTCAGTGATGCCCATGGCCGCCATGGCGGTGTTGGCCTGATAGCCCGTATTCCAACAGGCCATAAACATAATCGGAAAGGTGGCCATCCACACATAACCCATAACCCGCTTGAGATCGAGCGCATCACGCACATGGGGCGAACCCGGCGTTTTGTTAGGTGGGCTGAAAAACAAGGTGTCGATCATTTCGTACAGGCCGTAATACTTTTCGTACTTACCTCCTGCTGAGAATGAAGGCTCAAGCTGATCCAACAGCTGACGTAAACGTTTAATCATGGCTTACTCTCCCTTCTCGATCATGCGTAAAGACTCACGCAGCGCGTCGCCGTATTCGTACTTGCCGTGGCATACAAAGGTACACAGCGCCAAATCTTCCTCATCCAGCTCCAGCGCGCCCAGCTCCTGCGCCAGCACGGTATCGCGCGTCAGTAGCGCCCGCAGTAGCTGTGTCGGCAACACGTCCAGCGGGACGACCTGCTCAAAATTCCCCAGCGGCACCATGGCACGCGCACTGCCGTTGCGGGTACTGCTCAGGTCAAAGGTTTCTGTTTTGATGCCGGGCTTAAAGAACACATTCATCACCGAGAAGTGTTTCAGCATCGGATTGAGCCAGTGCAGAAAACGGCGCTCCTGGCCTTCCGCAATCGCGGAAATTTGCGTATTGAAACGACCGAGGTAACAACTCCAGTCCTCATTCGCCGCATGCCCATCCAGCACCGAACCCGAAATCACCCGCACCTGCGCGGCATCAGCACTTAACTCATTGGCAACGATGTCATCCGTGCAAGCGCCCAAACGAGTGCGCAGCAGACGCGGCTGTTTAACCATCGGCCCGGCCAGTGCAATCACCCGCTCAACCGCCAGGCGGCCCGTGGTGAATAATTTAGCGATGGCAATCACGTCCTGATAGTCAATCGACCAGACGGTTTTATGTTCACCCGCCGGATCTAAGGTATGGATATGCGTGCCCGATAAACCAGCGGGGTGCACGCCCTCAAAGCCATGATAGCTCACCTGCCGCGACTTAAACTGTGGGATATCAGCCCCAGTGCGGTGACAAACGAATACCTTGGGGGCTAGTTTGGCGATGAGCTGTACGCCCTGCTGGAATGCTTCCGCGTCTTGCGCTAACACCACCAGCGGGTCAGCCGCCAGCGGGCGGGTATCCATTGCATTAATAAAGATAGAGGCGGGCTGCGCATCGCTCTGCGGCGTCTTAGAATAAGGCCGCGTGCGGAACGCAACCCACTGGCCTGATGCCTGTAGCGTGCTGCGAATCGCATCAGCCGACAGCTCATCCAACTCAGCCGCCGCATGCACTCCAAAATCGAGCGCTTCTTCCTGTGCATCCAGCTCGATAACCACCGCGTTTAAGGCACGGCGTGCGCCGCGATGAATCGCAGTGACCGTTCCCGACCCCGGCGCGGTGAAATTAACCGCTTCATTTTTGCGGTCAACAAACAACACTTGCCCTAACTTAACGTGATCGCCTTCCTGCACCTTCATTGCCGGACGCAGATCGTGATAATTCACCCCCAACACCGCAACTTTCGTCACCGGGGGATGATCACTAATCTGCTGAACCGGCCCGCCAGAGAGGGGGATATTCAGACCTTTCGTGATTTTCATGAGTGCGTTAACACCTGTAAAATTAAAATTCGATTGCTGGCGTAATGAGCACAAAGTAGCAGGCGCAACAAGGCGTCATGCTACTTGGCAAGCCAAAAAATGGGCCAATCTTACACCCCTCGTGGGGCGACCGCAATTAATTAGCACTGCCAGTGGGGGCAGCGCACAGCGGGCACGATTACTCAGCAGGCGGTAACAAATACTCGGCCTGGGTGGCGGGGATAAAATAACGAATACCCCGTTCCGGCTGGATAATTTCCAGCTCGTCCGCCTGCTGTAAGACTAGGAAGGTGAGCGATTCGCCGTCACTGAGGTTAAGCACGACCTTAGCGTTGTTGGCCTGCGCATAGGCATCCGCTCCGCGCTCGCCCGCTTCCAGCCGAATCGCATCTGCATTCTGCCAGCTATTGGCGAGATCATCAGTTTGCCGATAGCCCTCTGGCAAAATCACCGACTGCACCTGCTTATCCTCCGGCAGCAGGCGCAGCGATACAAAGTTAACCCAATCGCCAGTGACCGAACCGTAAATCGTCTCCGGCAGCAGCTTAATTTTATTATCATGTAACACATAGCGGTTCTGCGAGACCGCATTATCTGTACCCAGCACGTACTGCTGGTCATTAAAGCGCAGCGTCACCTGCGCGGGCTGCAGGCCATACTGCGCTAAATCCTTGCCTGCCGCGTCATAGCTGGCGACCACGTTCTCATTCAGAAAGGTAAACAGCTGACGCAGGCGCACACCGTTCGCCATAATCGTGCGTGGCTGTACCATCCACCAATAGCCCTCCCTTTGTTCGAAGCGAATTGTTTTGGCGTCTGCCGTCTGCGCGGCGCGCTCCAGCGTGATCAGCGTTATCGACTCCAGCGCCCCCGAATAAATCCGCTCTGGCCCGGCCTGAGGTTTATTCACAAACCACCACGCCAAGCCGCCCAGACCCGCGACTAACAGCAGCAGCATGACATTCAATAGCATGCGGCGCGTTTGTAAACCCCTACTCATCTATCGCCTCCTGCGCCGCAGCCAGATAATCATACCTGCCGCTAGCAAAATGATCGGCAGCGCCAATAGGAAAAACGTCGCCAGCACCAAAGTCAGGGTCTCGCTCATTTCCAATGTCGTATCCGGCGCGGCGCTCGCCTTAATATTCAGCAGATTATCGTCATCACTCAGCCAATTAAAAATATTGGTCGCCAGATCAACATTCACACCGCGCCCAATGGAGGCATTGAGCATGAAATCGCTATCGCCGACCACGACGATGCGCTGCTGCTGGGGAGCGCTAGACTCACCCTGCCCACTTGCCCCCTCAGGAGAAGCAGGAGGCACTTCACCCTCAGGCGTCTCCAGCAGCCGCGTCAGCGCCAGGCCAATCGAAATCGGCCCAAGTTGATCACCGTCATCCTCGACATAATCAATACTGCCCTCCACCGGCCCCGATTCGAGCCAGCTATTCGGCAGCGTATTCAGAAACTCATCAACCTGCATCACCAACGCACCCTCCCCCGGCTGCGGTGAACGCGCGACCCGCGTCGCAAACGGAAACAGGCTCTGCGAACCGGTCAGCTGCTCCGCCAGCACCGAGCGCCCATAGTCCACCACGGGTACCAGCGCAGGATGATCAATGCCCAATAAGGCATGCAAATGCTCATTGGCATCGACCACCGTACCGCCGCCGAGCTGGATCCCCAATAGATCTGCCAGCGGCCCCAGGCTCTCACTGCTATCCGGGTCATGTAGCCACAGCAGATTACCGCCCTGCTCCACATAGTCTGTGATCACCTGCACCTCACCCGGCAGCAAGTCCTTACGGGGGGCCGCAATCACCAGAAAGCGCGCATTATCCGGCACCGACTGACTGCGCACTAGATTATGGGGCTGCACCTGAAAGCCATTGCGACTCAGCAGCGTGACGAACTGCGCCAACCCCGCCGAATGCTCAGCCAGCGGATCACGCTCGTCATGACCTTCCAAGAACACCACCAGCCGTTCCGCACCGCGACTCATGCGTTGCAAGGCGTTCGCAATCACCTGTTCGCTGGCCGAATCGATCACCTCACTGCGCGCGCCCAAATGAATCGCCATCTGCCCGGCATACTGCACACCATCCTGCCGCGCCCGCACCGGATCCAGGTCGGGATTAACAAACTCCAGCCGAATATCGCCGCGAATACGCTGATACTTCGCGATCAGCCGCCGCAGCTGCTCCTGTAACGCTGGATTGTCCGGCACATAGGCCACGAACTTCAGCGGCTCTGCCAGGCTACTGACCAGCGTTTGGGTGGTGCTACTCAGGCTATTGCGATTTCCGTAGGTCCAGTCCGCCTGATAGGAAAACTGGCGGCTAAAAAATGCCAGCAGACCAATCACCAGCGCAAATAAAATATAAAAAATGGCGTTTTGCAGATGGATGAAGCGGTGTTTATTTCTTGTCATTTTCATCGTATAAAACCTTTAAAGGCAACCCCTCCCAGCCTCCCCTTGTCAAGGAAGGAGACAAGATGCTGCCCTACAGCCATTGAGCAAAATACGGCCAAACTCCCTTCCTTGATAAGGGAAGGGCTGGGGATGGATTTATCTTTGCTTTTCATAACCCTCACCCTCTCAGCCTATCATTATCGAGCTTACGAATCGTCAGCAGCAGGAAACCCCCGATGAACAACAAGTAGTACACCAAATCACTGCTATCGAAAATACCTTCCAGAAACGACAGGAAGTGGCCGAAGTGTGACAGATAAATGAATAACTCACTGCCCGCACCCTGAGAATTACCAGAAATATAGAGAATCATCAGAAACACTAGCAGCCCAAAGGTGCTCACCGCCGCAATAATCGGCTGCTTGGTCAGCGACGATAAAAACAGCCCCGCCGCCGCGAATGAGGCCAGCAGCAAAAACAAGCCCAGCATCGCCGCCGCCAGCCTGCCCCAATCTAAAGACGTCCCCAGCGCCAAAGACAGCGGCATCAAGCTCAGCATCAGCACCATTAACACAATCAACAGCAGCAGACCCAGGTACTTCCCCAGCACAATCTGCGTAATCGACACCGGCGCGGTGCGCAATAAGGATAGCGTTTGGTTCATGCGCTCCTCCGCTAACAAACGCATCGTTAGAATCGGCATCACCGCCAGCATAATCATGCCCGCCCACAGGTACAAAGCCGACACCACCAGATCACTGATACCCGGCGCACTCTCACGCCCCACCATCGCTGGCTGAATCTGCGTGAGGTATTCATTCAGGCCAAGCAGAAAAACCCAGGCGAGAATAAACTGCACCAAGGCCAGCAGACTCCAAGCCAGCGGCGAATTAAACAAACGCCGGAACTCAGTGCGGGCAATCATTAACGTAATACTCATATTGCACCGTCCTGTTTATGCGCTGTTTTAAGCGCGCCTTGCTCACCTGCCTGCGAAGGCACAACTTCCTCAGCTAAGACCTCGGCACTCTCAGGCGCTAGACGCATTTGGTTAGCCTCAGCCGCTGCCACATCACCCAGCGCGGGGTCATCCTGATAGACCAGATCAAAAAATATTTTTTCCAACGAGCCCACGCCCGTCAAACTGTCGTTAAACACCGTCCTGCCCCGATTCAAAATCTGCACCCGGTCGCACACGGCTTGCACCTCCGGCAGGATATGCGTTGATAAAATCACGCCGTGCTCCTCGCCCAACTCACGGATTAAGGTTCGAATCTCACGGATTTGAATCGGATCGAGACCAACGGTTGGCTCATCCAGAATAATGACCGCCGGATTATGCAGAATCGCCTGCGCGATACCGACCCGCTGCTGAAACCCCTTCGATAAATTAGCGATCAAACGGTGCTGCACATCATCGAGGCTACAGCGCAAACGCGCCCGCGCCACTGCCTCAGGCACCGCCGACTGATTCAAACCATGCAGCTGCGCGCAGTAGCGTAGAAACTCGTTCACCGTCAGGTCCCGGTAGACCGGCGGCTGCTCCGGCAGATAGCCCAGATGCGACTTGGCCGCCAACGGCTCATCCAATAGATCGACCGCGTTAATTTGGATCTCACCGGTAGACGGCGCAAGATTCCCGGTTAGCATTTGCATCGTGGTCGACTTACCGGCCCCATTCGGCCCCAACAGCCCCAACACCTCGCCCCGCCGCAGCTGCAAATTCAGGTCCACCACCGCACAGTGATCACTGTAAAATCGGGATAGACCGGTGGCCTTAACCAGAGTGTCATTCTCCATAAATACTTGCGACCTCGTTCATTGTTGGTTAAAGTCCCGTCCTACGATAAGGGCTAATCGATTTAAATCAAGATTGTCTACACGCAGCGCATTATCCGTGCTGCTGATTTAATTAGCAAAGCCTAATTTAAAGCGTGAAATTTACACAGGTAACTGGTTTGGCAACCACTTTTAGCCTTTGAAAGGCAAACTAACTGCTTCGACTCGCTTGGGCTATGCTAGGCTTAGCAATATGGGCACGATGGCTTAACATGAACTTAACCCCTCAACCAATCGACTCAGTGGGAAACGGAGCAAGGCACCGCAAGAGACCGGACGACTAAAGCCCAAAATGGGCTAATTGAAGTGTTGTTACTCACCCCCAAACTGCTTAAGTGAAATGGCTTGAAGCAGTGAATAATGCTAACAAAAATATCATAATAGTGTGGACGGACAAGAAGGTTCTTGAACGCTTCGACGGGCTAGCTCGTGGTTGAGGTTTTGCTTATTGACTTACTGCACTTTTGACGCGGTAGGGCGGTAGCGTACCCACTGTTGCTCACAACGACTCATGAACGCGCAGCCTCACAAAAAATTAAAGCATTTTTTCTCGCAGGACGCTGACCTTGAGCTGGCTTTTTTGATTGGCAGCCGAGCCAATAACAGCTTCCATGCGAACAGCGATTGGGATTTTGCGCTGCGCTGGCACAAACATTTATCCGCCTTTGAAAAACTCGCCGAAACGGAACGGGTGCGTTATGCACTGGGGAAACTGTTAGACTGTGCTGACCATAAAGTGGATATTGTAGACATCGCTTCTGCGGGTTTAGCGATGCGAGCCACTGTTGCCAATGAGGGCATTATCCTGAAGGGTGACGGGGTGCTGGCACTCAATCATTTTCTCAATCGGACGTGGCGTGAGCTGGAAACCTTCTACTGGGCAGATATTTATGGAACTTGAAATTTATCTGCGCGAGACGGCAGTTATTGCTCAGCATAATCAGGCTTTATTGGATGAAGTCAGCCAGCGCCTACTAGCGGGTGAGACACTGTCCAAATTAGAAGAAAGTGGCATGCTGCATGCGTTGCAGGTCTTGATTGAGAATGCGATTGGTAAGGCTAAGCATTGCTTGAAACAGGACGGCGTGGTCGTGCCGGTTTCGGCTTATGATGTGTTTGCGCTGTTGGTAGAGCAAGGGCATTTACTCCAAACGGAGCTAAAAGCCTGGCAGGCTATTGTTGGTCTGCGTAATAAGATTGTGCATGATTATATGAATATTGATGTGAGACTAGTCAGCCGACTAGTTCAAGAACGACAATACCAGATAGTTGCGGCATTTTTGCTAGAACCCTTTTCATCGATACCACAGAACAATTAATGAACGCTCTATCCTGCTTTAAGGCTTATGACATTCGCGGCAAGCTTGGCGAGGAGTTGAACGATGCGATTGCTTATCGTATTGGGCGTGCGTTTGCTGCCTGGTTGAAAAAAACCAGTGAGTCGGACGCAGCACTTACTGTCGTCGTCGGCGGTGATGTTCGGCTAACCTCATCTGCACTGAAATTGTCTTTGTCTAATGGACTGATGGATATGGGTGTTAATGTCATTGATTTAGGCATGACAGGCACCGAAGAGATTTACTTTGCGACCTTTCATTTAGGTGTTGCGGGTGGTATCGAGGTGACAGCTAGTCACAATCCTATAGATTATAACGGCATGAAGCTGGTGCAAGCCGGGGCTAAGCCCTTAGATAGCCAAGATTTTGCCGCATTGAGGCAATTAGCCGAAGCCAATATGTTTTATGGCGCAATGACTAAAGGCCGCTTGACGCGAGGCGATCTGCTAGACGCTTATACCTCACATTTATTAACGTACATCCAACCTGCGCGCATCCAGCCGCTCAAGTTAGTGGTAAATGCTGGTAATGGCGCGGCAGGACATGTGATTGATGCACTTGAACAGGTATTTGCAAATTTAAATATGCCTGTTGGCTTCATCAAAGTGCATCATGAAGCTAATGGGCAGTTCCCTCATGGCATCCCCAACCCATTGTTGCCCGAGTGCCGAGCAGATACAGCAAAAGCTGTCTTAGACTATCAGGCCGATATGGGAATAGCCTGGGATGGTGATTTTGATCGCTGTTTTTTGTTTGACGAAAACGGCGAGTTCATTGAAGGTTATTATATTGTTGGTTTATTAGCCGAAGCCTTTTTGCAGCGCCACCCCGGCGCTTCAATTGTTCATGATCCACGCCTGACTTGGAATACACTTGATGTTGTGACTCAAGCAGGTGGCAAAGCCATTCAATCCAAAACCGGTCATGCGTTTATCAAAGAAACCATGCGCGCAGAGGATGCGGTTTATGGCGGCGAGATGAGTGCGCATCATTATTTCCGTGATTTTGCTTATTGCGACAGCGGCATGATTCCTTGGTTATTAGTCGCTGAATTAATGAGTGTTAAGCAGCAACCGCTATCGCAGCTAGTGGCGGAGCGAATCGCTAAGTACCCCTGCAGCGGCGAACTTAATTTTACAGTGAGTGATGTTGCGCTCTGTCTGGAACGAGTGCAGCAGCACTTTAGTTCGACCCATGAAGTGGATGGCAATCCACTGGTGGATTTAACAGATGGTTTGAGCATGACGTTTGCGGACTGGCGCTTTAACTTGCGTGGTTCTAATACGGAACCGGTATTACGATTAAATGTGGAGAGTCGGGGCAACATGGAACGAGTTACGCAGAAAACTGAAGAAGTGAACGCATTGTTATCATGAGCATGAGCATTAGCCCCGTCATTCTCTCCGGTGGCTCTGGCACGCGCCTGTGGCCACTATCACGCCAGCTGCGTCCCAAACAGTTTTTGCCGATTGTCGGTGAGGACAGTCTATTTCAGATGACCCTGCAGCGTTTAGCGGGTTTGGATGGCGTACAAGCTCCATTGGTGGTGTGTAATGAAGAGCACCGCTTTATGGTGGCAGAACAGCTGCGTGAACTCGATCAGGCAAGCCAGGGAATTTTGCTGGAACAGGTAGGCCGAAATACAGCACCGGCGATTGCTTTGGCTGCGCTGCAATTACAACAACAGAGCGATGATGATGCGTTGTTGCTGGTGTTACCCGCAGATCATGTTATTAACGATATGGCGGCGTTTCATGCCGCGATAGCACAGGCCACCGATTTAGCGATAGAGGGATTACTAGTAACCTTTGGCATTGTTCCGCAGCGGGCAGAAACGGGATACGGTTATATTCAACATGACGGAAAACATAAGGTACTGCGTTTTGTAGAGAAACCGGATCAGGAGACAGCGGAGCATTATGCTGCCAGCGGCGAGTATTTCTGGAACAGCGGAATGTTTTTGTTTAGCACCAGTATTTATCTTGCAGCCTTAGAGCAATATGCGCCAGAGGTGTTGACGGCATGCACAGCAGCACTAGACGGTGAGCGAACAGACGGTGATTTCATCCGATTGGACACTGAAGCTTTTGCGACCTGTCCATCAATTTCGGTAGATTATGCCGTAATGGAGCAGGCGGATAATGTGGCGGTGGTGCCGTTGGATGCGGGCTGGAGTGATGTCGGCGCGTGGTCGGCAGTGTGGGAAGTGGGTGAGACGGATGCGCAGGGGAATGTGACGCGGGGCGATGTGATGCTGCAGTCCGCGCGGAATAATTTGGCTTATAGTGAACGGCGTTTGGTTGCTTTGTTGGGTGTGGATGATCTTGTCGTTGTTGATACGCAGGATGCTACTTTGGTGGCGCATCGGGATCGAGTGCAGGATGTTAAGTTGCTGGTGGATCAATTGAAGGCAGCGGAACGGCCGGAGGCAGTGCTGCATCGTGAGGTGTTCCGCCCCTGGGGTAGTTATGATTGCATTGATAGTGCGGCGCGTTATCAGGTGAAGCGGATTACGGTGAAGCCGGGGGAGAAGTTGTCGTTACAGATGCATTATCATCGGGCGGAACATTGGATTGTGGTGAGTGGTACGGCGGAGGTACGTTGTGGGGATAAGACGGTGTTGTTGACGGAGAATCAGTCGACTTATATTCCATTGGGGGAGACGCACTCGTTGGCGAATCCGGGGAAGGTGCCGTTGGAGTTGATTGAGGTGCAGTCTGGGAGTTATTTGGGGGAGGATGATATTGTGCGGTTTAAGGATGTTTATGGGAGGACAGATTAATAGCAGGTTTTATTAAGACCATATAAAGTAGTATGAATAAAATAACTAAAAACTCATCATGGATGATTATCGATCAAATAATAAGATTAATCTCTTCATTAGTTGTAGGTATTTGGATTGCCAGGTATTTAGGCCCAAACGATTTCGGCTTGTATAGTTATGTATTAGTTTTCAGTTCTTTTTTTGCTATTTTAAGCAAATTAGGACTTGATTCAAATGTGATAAAGGCATTAATACAAAAGCCATTTGCAACCAAAAATATACTTATATTTTCAATATGCACAAGATTAACAGTCGGAATCGCTATTATAATAATATCTTTTTATTTTTATATGTCTGTAGAAAACATAGAAAGCAAGTATATATTTATAGCATCACTAGGCCTTATCTTTCAAGCAACAGAGATATTTGAATTACATTTTTATGCCCAGTCGACATTAAAAAGAGTAGCCTTAAGTAGAATAACACACACATTATTATCTTCAACAATAAAAATCTACCTAATCACTAAAAATCATGACTTAATATTTTTTATAATGCTAATTTCAGTAGACTGGCTTGTTTTTTCAATCATATTATATTTTTTTTCAAAAAAAGAAATAAAAAAAACTAGCATAAAGAAAGAAAAATTTTCAGGAAAAATTATATTAATAAAGCACTCTATACCATTGATGCTGTCGAATTTTTTATTTATAGCATATACCAGAATCGACCAGTTAATGATCAACAATATGCTTGGCAACTACTCGGGTGGAATTTATGCATCTGTAATAAGAATCAGCGAGATATGGATTTTCATACCAGCAACCATTAGCATGATTCTATTTCCAATATTATTTGAAAAAAGAAAAAAAAGCCAAAATTCATACCTATCTGCATTACAGACAACGTACACCATATTCACATGGATGGCTTTATTTATATCAATCATAATTTTTTCACTCAACGACGAAATAATTAATTTATTATATGGAGAAAATTTTAAAAGCGGGGCAGAAGCATTATTGTTAAGCACCTGGTTATGCTTATTTTTTTTCATATCAATACTAACAACCAAACATCTAAATTTAGAAAATCTATATTATAACATGTTAGTTAGAAATCTAGGTGGAATTACAATCAATATAGCATTGAACTTCTTCCTTATACAGACACATGGAATAGAAGGCGCTATATTCTCAACAATGGCTTCATTATTTTTAGCAACATATGTCTTTGATTTATTTGCACCAAGTTCCAGACATTTTTTGATGCTGAAAATCAATGCTTTTTTTATTAAAATAAAATAGAAGACATAAAATGCACTTTAGAGGAAGAATAGACTGCATTATCATATGGAATCATGGATTAAATAAACTTGAAGATATATTATTAGAAATAAGAGAAAATAAATTTGAAATTTTAATGATAGAAAAGCACTCGCCCAAATCAATAAAAAATCTTATTTCAAAAGTCTATGAGCTTGATGATGTACCCTTACATCATCTTAGAGAAAAAACAAGGTTCTTAAAAAATGGTGGGAAAGAGGTTTGCTTCGTATTCATAAAAAATAATGACCCAGAAGAAGATTTTTTTGGCACACAACCCTTTAGACATATAGAATCAAAGTCATTGAAAAAATTAAAAACAAAAATTAGAAATAACTACAATCCTTACTTTAAAGGCAATCGCACTGAAAATCACGTGATTCATTGCACAGATACAGAACTACAAACACGAAACATATTCAAATATTTAACGGGATCACCCGATATAAATATTCTTATTAATACGCACATACTCAAATTACCTTATTATTTGGCTAGTTACAGCAAGTTCAAAATATTTAATTTAGACTTAGACTTAGACTTAATTAGATGCAAAATATTTGTCAAAAAAGAAAAAACAAAAATAGTTAAGATCGAAAACACACCACATTTTGCCTTTTTACATGGTGATGTTGAAACATACCAAGAATATATATCTAAAAACCTGGGATATGGACTCAAAGAAGATTATACAATAGATCGATATGAAAAACTAACAAGGATTTTAAATTGCAGAGACAATACAAACAAAAGGTATCCAATAGCTGTTAGAAAGCAGCACGGATATTTTTTGATACTAGATGGATTACACAGAACCTGCATATCTTCATTTCACGGACAAAAAAACGTACTAGCATGCGAAATAATAGAATAGCATCAAAACCGAAAACAAAAAAACAAACTGTAAATTTACAAAGGCTTTTCAATTCACTAACCACGGAAAACTACTGCTTAGTTAAGATTTCTAAAATTTTCCCATTGTACAATATTGGTTCAGATCTAGACATCTATTGCATTAATATAAAGGAACTAACAAATCAAATAACGCAATTCTTAAATGAAAATATTATTGAGGAAAAACTTATAATTGTAGAAAAAAAGCATAATCAAACGTATATAGACCTATTTATTGACGAAGAATTAAATTTAAGATTTGACTTATACGATGCATTACCTGAATACCGAAATATTCTACTAAAACCATGTTTTTTTTCTTCTGTAATTGAAAAGTCAGTATATTTGGAGATCGAAAAAACATCAATTAAAGTACCTTGTAAAGCTCATGATTGCATGATTAGATATCTAGAATATCATGAGTGGTTTTCTGAACGACCAGATAAAATCAAACACATAGAATATATACTTGATTTTCTAGAAAAAGACAGCATCAAGAAGCAAAATTTTTTTGAGTTACTCCATTACTACATAGAAATACCAAAGCCAATCACCATGCCAGAAAAAAAAATAATTAAAATCAAAAATGAATCAGTATTAATATTGAACAAAACAATTAATTTTTATAAAAAATTTGGATTGAAAATGCTTCTTAAAAAAGTAAATAGCGAATTATTTAAAAGTAACAAACAATGATTAACTTAAATCTAAAAGGCGGACTGGGCAATCAAATGTTTCAATACGCCTTCGCTTTATCCATTGCAGAAGAAACTAACAAAAAGATAACTTTTGATGACAGATTTTCCAATCAACATAATGGTTTTGAACTAGGAAAAGCGTTTGGCATTAAACCTAGCAAACCAGATGCGACAGAGATCGTAAAATTAAAAATTTCAAATTTTAAAAAAAATCAGATCATAAAGTTTTGTTCAAAAAAAAATCAATTTATTAAAAATTTTTTACTAAAAAATTCTTTAATCGAAGAAAAACTAAGTTATCAAAAATATAAAGTACACAGCGATTCAAAAATATTGTTTATTGATGGTTATTGGCAATCTGCGTTATATTTTAAATCAATTGAGAAAATGATTAAGGAGAAATTTGAATTTCCACCATTGCCGGAACTAGAAAAAAATAAGTATGGTATTGACATATTAGAAACCAATTCAGTAAGCATACACATTAGAAGAGGAGACTATTTAAATGAAAAAAATAAAAAAATATATTGTATATGTGGCGAAGACTATTACTCAAAATCAATAAGCCACATTTTAAGAAAAGTAAACAATCCTAAGTTCTATATATTTTCTGACGATGTAGAGTGGGCAAAGAAAAATATAAAATTCAACCAATTAACAACATATATAATTAAAGAAAAAAGCCATATCTCTTACATAGATATGCAGCTAATGAGCATGTGTAAACACAATATTATTGCGAACAGTTCTTTTAGCTGGTGGGCTGCTTGGTTAAACAAAAATCAAGAAAAAATAGTGATAGCGCCAAAAAAATGGTTTATAAATAAAGATTTAAATCTTCAGAGTAGAACTATCATTCCAGCAACTTGGGAGAAGTTATGACCAAGTACCCGTTAGTGTCTGTGATAATGCCTGTTTATAATGCTGGCAAATACCTAGAATCCTCTATAGAGAGCATATTGAATCAAACTTTTAGAAACTATGAGTTCATCATTATAAATGATGGGTCTACTGATAATAGTTTAGACATAATCTCTCACTATAAAAGTATCGACAACAGAATTAAAGTAATTAACCAAAAAAACAAGGGATTAATATATTCTTTAAACCAAGCAATTAAAATATCCAAAGGCGATTATTTAGCAAGAATGGATTCAGACGACATTAGTTATTCATCAAGATTCCAAAAACAATTAAATTTAATGATTTCAAAAGATTCAGATGTTTGTGGTTGCCACTATTATATAATTGATGAATTTAATGAAAAAATTGATTTTGTCCTAACACCTCTAAAAGATCAAAACTTAATTTTTTATTTAATATCCTCAGTACCAGTTCCTCATGGCGGAGCGATGATTAGAAAGAGTTTTTTAACCGACAACAAAATACTCTATGGGATGAATGACATAAATCACGCTGAAGACAAAGCATTTTGGTGTGAAATATACGAGGCAGGAGGTAAATTTACTAATGTTGACGAAGTTCTTTTTGAATATAGAACATATGCACAGTCTTTATCATACAGAAACAAAAAGCGCATCAGCTCTGATGTCAAGAAAATAAGAAAAATTTTTATTCAAAATAATAAAGCTCAAATAAATAAAACCATTGATCTTATTCTTCAAAGAAAGACAGTTACCCTTAACAACAGAGAAAAAGAATATTTTTTAGACATTGCACTAAGCAAAAACTTTATTAAAGTTAAAAACTTGTTGCCATTAGTTTTTTCAAACCCAAGATACAGCATAATATCTATTTTCAAAAAAATAAAGTGATGAACTATATATTATCAATAGCTCATTTGGCGATAATAATTATATTTCTTATAATATCAATAACTAGATACAGAAGAGATAAAAACTTATTATTTTCTAATTATCTATTTTATTTGTTTTTTTTCGGTGCATTTTACATCTCATTCCCTAGTATTGTTTCTTCATACAACTTAGAGTCTTACACAACAAAAAATGAAGCCACTATCATTTACACTGCATCTATTGGATTGTATTTCATGTGTATATTTTTTTGTTTTTATGTTGCCGGAAGCAGAAATGCAAGTATAAATACTAAAATAAATATATTCAGATCAAACAAAGTATTTCATTACTTTGCACTTTCAATTGCAGTATGTATTTCTCTGTACATATTTTACGTGACATATCTATATCAAGAAGAAATAATTAATTATTATGGATATAGAGATAAACAAAGTCTTTTGAACACTTCATTTAATGATTTTTTTAAATTTAAGCCGCTATTTATAATATCTTCATTACTTACATTTTATTTATTTCTAACAACAAGAAAAGATACATACATATTGCTATTGATTCCTTATATTTTTGTTGATATCTTTCTCAGTGGAAGAGAGTATTTTTTCTTATCGTTTTTAGTGTTCTTTTTTTATCGAGCGATAACGCAGAAAAATATTAAAACCAGGTATGTTGTTATGATTGTTTTCTTAATTATCTCAGTAGCAACAATCAGAGTTGGATTTTCGTTAGGAAATTTAGACCAGATAGCATATGAATTTATATTCACTTGGTCAACAACACACATCATCTACGAAACAGATCAAGCACAGAGTTTTACTAGTGCAATTAATTACAGCTTCATGAGATTATTCCCATCATTTTTTTATCAAACATTTCATGGAAACTACATTTCATATACATCCATTATTTCCAATTCAAATACTTTAGGATGGGGTCTTGCCGGGTCAATCGTAGCGGAATTCCTCTCATTTAAAAATAACTTAATCCTTGTTATCGCACCAATAGCAATATCTTTTTACGGAAAAATAATTAATAAAATTATATTAACCAAAACTTTATCTGGTTATTCCATATTTTTAGTCACACTGATGTATACGCAAGGATTTTATCGATATAGTTTTTTAGAATTTGCAATATACCCGTTTTACATATTAATTTTTAATGGTTTTTGGATTATACTAATTGATTTATACAGACAAAGAAAAAGATATTTTTTTTAGCGTTATAATACCTGTTTTCAACGCTGAAAAAACATTAATTAGATGCATCGAATCAGTTTTGCATCAAAGATATAAAAACGCAATTGAAATTATCATAATCAACGATGGCTCGACTGATAATACACAGTGTATTTTAAATAAATATGTAACTTACAGAAGCGACTCTAGGAAAATATTGATCAAGAATACTGTAAACAGAGGGGTATCCTCTGCTAGAAATTTAGCAATTTCTATAGCAAACGGAAAATATTTGTCTTTTATTGATGCAGATGATTTTTGGCACGAGAACAAATTAAAATATATTTATGAGATTATTGATATATATAAAGTCTCAATTATTGCTCATTCATACTCAACACTTTCATATAAAAAGCAAACAAAGAAGTCAGATCTAAAATTTGAGAAAAAGATTCGGAAAATCAATCACTTTAAGTTATTGTTTTCTAATCAAATAGTAACGCCTAGCATGACAATAAAAAAATCTTTAAATCCAAAATTTGATGAGCAAATTTCTTATTGTGAAGATTTTGATTTATGGCTTAGGTTGTCTGAATCAAATGAGATATATTTTTTGGACCTGAAGCTGGTGTTCTTAGGTAGACAACCCAACAGTGCAGGTGGCCTTAGCTCTAATAGCATCGGAATGAGATTAGGTGAAATGCAAACTTATTATAAATATTCGATAAGACAAACTATTTTTTTGTTCCCATTACTGTTTTTGGTCTCATTAGCAAAAGCTTTTTTAAAATTATTAAAGAAAAATGCGCTTTCGATTTAAAAATCATTGAGTCTTTTAGCTTTCATAAAAAATGTTTCCCACGCTGTGAGAAACATTGGAATCTTATATTTTCAATTCACGAAAAAAACTCTTAATCATACATACAAATATGTCTTAATCTAAAATGATCAATATAATTAGAAATTAGCATGAAAAAAATACTAGTTATCATAGCTGCTTATAATGATAAACAATATATTAGAAGGCAGATAGAGTCAATTGAAACACAAGATACTGAAATATCAAAAATCATCATTAGTCTTGACAAATCAGAACCTGATGTTTTTTCATATGTAAGCAAACTTGTATCATCTAAAAAAAATCTGGCTTTACTGCCTTATGGAATGAGATTTAATGGAGCCGCATCAAATTTTTTTAGATTAATTAGTGACATTAACTTTTCTGAGTTTGACTATGTTGCACTTTCAGATCAAGATGATATCTGGCACCCCAATAAAATTTCGAAAGCATTAAATATACTTGAAACTAGTAGTTACGACGGATATTCAAGCAATGTTATCGCTTTTTGGCCAAATGGCAGAAAAAAAACAGTAATAAAATCTCAACCTCAAGTGAAATGGGATCATCTATTTGAGGCTCCAGGCCCTGGATGCACTTTTGTTTTAACAAATAAATTAATTGTAGAAATACAACACTTTGTCCTTAAAAATAAACAAAAAATGAAACTTGTATGGTTACACGATTGGTTTATATATAGCTATGCTCGCTCCCATGGCTATTTCTGGTATATAGATAAAACACCAACAATGTATTACAGGCAACATACTAGTAACAGCATAGGCGTTAATATAGGCTTGAAAGCATTTTTTTACAGGATCAATTTTGTTTTAAGTGGTAAGGCAATAGAGCAATCATCATTATTTGTCAAACTATTTGGTTTGGAAAATAACCCATTCGTCAAAAATTGGCATAGTGCTAACCGATTAGGCCTACTATACTTAGCTTTTCAATCAAAGTTGTGTAGAAGAAAAACATCCGAAAAAATCGTATTTTTTTTTTCTTGCTTACTATTGGCAATAACTAAATCAAAGAAAATAAGATGATAAGTATTACTGGAGCAACAGGTTTTTTAGGCGCCACTCTAACGTCTGAACTTAAAAAAAAGTACCATTGTGTTAACATTATAAGAAGTCAGGGCAAGTTTAAACGTGAGTTTTCTAAAGAAGACTTAGCATCTTTGAAAAAGACTAACGTTGTCATTCATTTAGCAGCATGTACAAGCGCGCCCTCAACTAAAGTTACTTCTTTAGAAAATTTTTTTTATGAATCTAATGTTTTGTTAACTCAAAAAATTGCTAAAGAAGCCGCTAAAGAAGGCGTAAAACGTTTAATCTTTATAAGTTCAATAGGCGTTAATGGAACAACAACCACTGAGAAACCTTTTACTAATGCAGATACACCGAACCCAAAAAGTCTTTACTCGAAGTCAAAGCTTAATGCTGAACTCATATTAAAATACATTTCTGCTCAGACCGGAATGGAAATTGTAATAATACGCCCCCCATTGATTTATGGTGGAGGCTCATTAGGAAAATTTTCCCAACTAATTAAAATATCTAATAGCAATTTTCCTCTTCCTTTTGGGAAAATTCAAAACAAAAGAAATTTTATTTATGTACTTAATCTTACTGATTTAATCATCAATTGCATTGATAATCCTTTAGCAGCCAATCAAATTTTCCTAGCTAGTGACAATGAGCACATTTCAACGACTCGCTTGCTGAGGAAACTCAGGCAATTTTTAGGGCGACAGAACAATCTAATACCCTTGCCGAAATTTGCACTAGAAAAAACCTTGAAATTGATCGGTAAAAATGAAATTGCTCAAAGCTTGTGTAGTGATTTGCAAATTGACATTGAGTATACAAAATTGACTCTTAACTGGAGCCCCCCCATTAGTGTTGATGAAGCACTCAAAGAAACTGCCAGTGTCTGGCTTGCAAAAGAAAAAGATTTAGAACCTGCAAATAGATTTAGGTATATGATCAGATTACTAGATATATTCTTTGCATTTGCCGGAATAATACTTTCCTTTCCTATACTCATACTAGTTTGGATGATAATTTTTTTCGATACAGGATCTCCTTTTTTCTGTCAAACTCGTGTCGGCCAGAGACAACGTTTATTCACACTTATAAAATTCCGCACTATGCAACACGGAACACCTTCTGTTGCTACCCACCTAGTCAATGACAACAAAATAACTCCATTTGGTCATTTTCTTCGTCGCACAAAAATAGATGAGCTTCCACAACTCTGGAATGTTCTCAAAGGAGAAATGAGCTTGGTTGGTCCACGACCTTGCCTCCCTAGCCAAAAAGAGCTAATCGAAAAACGTGCTTCATATGGTGTTTTTAAGACACGTCCTGGAATTACCGGCTCTGCTCAAATTCAAAATATCGATATGTCTACCCCAGAAAAACTAGCTATAACCGATGCGGAAATGCTCGCAAATCTTTCACTTCGCAACTACTTCTACTACATTATTCAAACTGTATTAGGCAAGGGTAGTAGTGATAAAATCAAAACCAGTACTCAAAATATATCATGCAAAAGAAAAAAGCCCTAATCACTGGAGTAACCGGCCAAGACGGTTCATATCTGGTAGAATTCCTATTAATGAAAAACTATGAAGTCCACGGCCTAAAACGCCGCGCTTCATCATTCAACACTCAACGCATCGACCATGTCTACCAGGATCCACACCTCGATGAACGCAACCTAATCCTGCATTATGGTGACCTGACAGACTCCACCAATCTCATCAGAATCGTCCAACAAGTACAACCCGATGAAATTTACAACCTTGGTGCGCAAAGCCATGTAGCCGTCTCTTTCGAAAGCCCCGAATACACCGCAAACAGCGACGCACTCGGTACACTACGGATCCTAGAAGCCGTACGCATTTGCGGTCTAGAAAAAAAAACCCGCATCTACCAAGCCTCTACTTCCGAACTCTATGGCCTAGTACAAGAGATACCTCAGAAAGAAACCACCCCATTCTACCCACGCTCCCCTTACGCTGCCGCCAAACTTTATGCATACTGGATCACTGTTAACTACCGAGAAGCTTACAACATGTATGCCTGTAACGGCATCCTATTTAACCACGAATCCGAACGCCGTGGCGAAACCTTCGTCACACGAAAAATCACCCGCAGCCTAGCCCATATTGCTCAAGGACTAGACCAATGCCTCTACTTAGGTAACATGGATGCACTGCGTGATTGGGGACACGCCAAAGACTATGTCGAAATGCAGTGGCTAATGCTCCAGCAAGATCATCCCGAAGACTTCGTGATAGCCACCGGCATTCAATACTCAGTACGCCAATTTGTTGAATTTGCCGCCGCAGAACTGGGCATCACCCTACGATGGGAAGGTTCGGGCATTGAAGAAAAAGGGATAGTGGCTGCTTTGCTCCCCTCGCCCTTAGGGAGAGAATCTGGGGGTGAGGGTTCCGGTGCTGAGCAAAACCTGAAAATTGGCCAAACCATTGTCTCGGTTGACCCTCGCTACTTCCGTCCTACTGAAGTCGAAACCCTACTTGGCGACCCTAGAAAAGCCCAGCAAAAGCTTGGCTGGACGCCCCAAATAACCTTCCAGGAAATGGTGAAGGACATGGTAGCGCACGACCTTGATCAAGCTAAGCGAGATCGTTTGTTGACGGAGCATGGTTTTGAGGTGAGCCAAGCTCGTGAATAAGGCCATCTATATAGCCGGTCATAACGGAATGGTTGGCTCCGCGCTCATGCGTCAATTGCAGCAACAACCGCACACTAAAATAATCACTCGCACTCGCAAAGAACTTGATTTAACCAGCCAACAAGCGGTGCAAGACTTTTTTTGCACCAAACATATTGATGAAATTTACTTAGCCGCTGCCAGAGTAGGCGGCATTCACGCTAACAATACCTACCCCGCTGACTTCATCTATGACAATCTGATGTTAGAGTGCAATATAATTCATCAAGCCTTCAAAACAGGCGTACGGAAACTGTTATTCCTCGGCTCCAGCTGCATTTACCCTAAATTAGCCACGCAGCCAATGGCTGAAGACGCTCTATTAACCGGCGCACTAGAAGCCACCAATGAGCCCTACGCCATTGCTAAAATAGCCGGTATTAAGCTGTGTGAATCTTACAATCGTCAGCATGGAGTAGATTATCGTAGCGTTATGCCAACTAACCTCTATGGAGAAAATGACAATTTCCACCCGGAAAACAGCCACGTTATCCCCGCCATGATGCGCCGCTTTCATGAAGCCAAACAGCGTGGCGATAAAGAAGTTGTTGTCTGGGGTAGCGGTAAACCTATGCGCGAATTTCTGCACGTCGATGACATGGCCGCCGCCAGTATCTATGTGATGAATCTTGATCAAGCCATTTACAAGCAGCACACCCAGCCTATGCTATCGCATATCAATGTTGGCACAGGCATCGACTGTAGTATTGCTGAACTAGCCGAAATAATGAAAAACGTCACTGGTTTTAAAGGGAAAGTTGTTTTTGACACCAATAAACCTGATGGAACTATGCGTAAGCTCATGGAGGTTAGTCGTCTAAGAAAGCTAGGCTGGCAATCTAATTTTGACCTAAAAGAAGGTTTACAACAAACATACAACTGGTTCCTGCAAAATCAACAGAACTATAAGCGCTAGTACACTTTGCTCCAATGAACTTCCCCCAATTTTTTAACGCATTTTTCACCCTCCCCCGTTGGCAAAAACGCACCGTGATGATCCTACTGGATCTAACCCTAATACCCCTTGCCCTCTGGTCATCTTTCGCCCTCCGCCTAAGCACCTGGACGCCCAATCTAAACGACGGCATCTACTTACTAATCATTGCTCCCTTAATCAGCATCCCCATCTTCACCAAACTAGGCCTATACCGCGCCATCCTGCGTTTCTTGGGCCACCAAGCCATCAACGCTGTCTTCAAAGGCACCCTAATCTCAGCGCTAGCCCTGGTACTAACGACGACTCTGTTCAACCTAGAAGGCATCCCCCGCTCAATCTACATCATCTATTTCGGCACAGCCTTCCTACTCCTAGGCGGCACCCGACACCTAATAAGGCGCTACTACCATCTCACCCAAAACAACAACGGCCAACGCATCAACGTTGCCATCTACGGCGCAGGCACATCCGGCGCACAACTCGCCCAAGCCTTATTCAACAGCCCAGAATACCGCCCGGTCTTATTCCTGGATGACCGCGACACCTTACAAAAAGCCTTTGTCCACAGCCTAAAAGTACACGCGCCAGACGAGCTGGATAACCTAATCGCCAAACACCAGATAAAACAAATCTTGCTCGCCATACCTTCCGCCTCAATAGAAAGACGACAGAAAATCCTGCAAAGCCTGGAACCCCTACCTGTCCATGTACGCTCAATACCCGGCATGGCGGAACTAGTAGCCGGAAAATCCATCGACGCCATTCGTGAAATAAGTATTGATGAACTACTCGGTCGTCCCCCTGTTGCACCTGAGCAGGGCTTGCTCCAACATTGTATTAGCACTAAAAACGTCATGGTCACCGGTGCTGGTGGTTCAATCGGCGCTGAGCTATGTCGCCAGATTATCAACCTAAAACCTAACAAACTCATACTGTTTGAAATTTCTGAATTTGCGCTATACCAAATAGAACAAGAATTACTGACTCTGGCACAAGACTTGACAACATCTATTGCCATCATTCCGGTGATTGGCTCAGTACAAAATCAAGCACTCATTGAAAGGGCGTTAGATCAGCATGCCGTGCAAACCCTTTACCACGCCGCCGCTTACAAACACGTACCGCTAGTCGAGCAAAACCCAGTAGAAGGCATTCGCAACAATGTTTTTGGCACTTGGTATACTGCCAATGCGGCCTACAGCGTCGGGATCGAGCACTTCATCTTAATCTCCACCGACAAGGCGGTACGGCCTACCAATGTCATGGGCGCCAGTAAGCGCATGGCCGAGCTGGGGCTACAGGCTCTGGCCCAACACACTGCTGCGACCACCTTCAGCATGGTGCGCTTTGGTAATGTGCTCGGCTCTTCCGGTTCAGTGGTGCCCCTATTTCGTAAGCAGATCAAAGCGGGCGGGCCAATCACCGTCACTCACCCCGATATTATTCGCTACTTCATGACCATCCCCGAGGCGGCACAGCTCGTGATTCAGGCCGGTTCAATGGCTAGGGGCGGCGAAGTCTTTGTGCTTGATATGGGAGCACCGGTCAAAATCATCGATCTGGCCCGACGCATGATTCGCTTAAGCGGACTGATCGAAAAGACTGAAACTCACCCAACAGGTGATATTAACATTCAGTTTAGCGGCCTGCGTCCCGGTGAAAAATTGTATGAAGAACTGCTGATTAGCAGCGACAGTGCAGCTAGCACGCAGCATCCCCGGATTTTTCAGGCACATGAAGCAAGCATTAGCCATCCACAGTACCAAACCGCCCTGGATCGACTAGATCACGCCTGTCGACACAATAATATGGCCGCCATTCATCAGCTGCTGAATAATTATGTCAGTGGCTATCAACATGCGGCGTTGCGGGAACGTAAAGTTATCCCACTCCCACTGGAAAGTACCAAGATACGCTTTGCATCCGGCAGCAGCTAATTAATCTGGCACCGAGAATCGCTTAGTATTACAGTACCTGGCTTACAAATCTATCGCCGGGTCAAACAAGAGGTCGGGCTGGCCGTTAGGCGTTAAAGAATTTGCGGATCAAAGGTTTAATCCCGATTGAAGGCTGAAATTTCTTCTAAGATTATTAATGCCCAATGAACGCTTGCACTCCAAGCCCTGACTAAAGGCATTTACACTATTTGGCCCAAGTCCTAGTAGGGCTTGTTTATAAACCGTTAACGTACATAGGTGACATAATGAAAAAATTTAACCTCCTTTTAGCCGTATCGCTTACTATTTTCCTCCTCCAGGGCTGTAACAATCTCATGGGTGGTTCCGCTAAGAACGCCCAAGCAGCAATCAATGGCCCAAGCACAAACAGACTCCCCATTGGCAAAACGTATGCGCAGACACCGCCCAGACTGCTACGACAGAAAGTATCCTGGGGGACCAATAAACCGTCACAATTACTGGCCTGGGATAATAGCCAGTGGTTTGGCCCGGTGCCCGCTAATCTGGTGAAAGAAGGCACTGCCATCTGTCAGGCGGTGGGCGGACAAAGAGCACGCGGTTACCACCCCAAAGCCCAAGGTATCAATGGCAAATCTATTCCAGGCGGCGGTTTTTTATGCGGCTAGCCGCCTAATTTTGACACCAAAAGCAGGCTAGGATGCGACATTGCGGCACCTTGGCCACACGCAGTGTCTTTTTTTATTCTTAACCGCTTCCCCAATACAGGCTTATAAAACCATGTTACACATCCCCCATAGCGGCATACTGGCGTTAATTTTTTGTTTAGCCTTGACGGCCTGTACCGCAGGCGGTGGCTTTTCAGCGGATGCCACCGATGAAGACGGCGAGAAAATCTTCTCTGATCTAAAAGAATTGGACTACACCCCACCCAAAGTGGAATACACGCTCGGCACTTCTGATCTGCTGAGTATTAAGGTCTTTCAGGCGGATGAGCTCGATCAAAAGGTGCGCGTCGATCCGCGTGGCAATATCTCCCTCGCCCTCATTGGTGATGTACGCGCCAAGGGCCTCACGCAGTCTGCGCTGGAGAAACAAATCGCTAATCGCCTGGGAGAAGAGTACCTACAGGATCCTAAGGTCAGCATTACTATTGAGGAATTTACCAGTCAGCGCGTGACTGTTGAAGGTGAAGTGGCTAAAGCCGGCGTGTTTCCCATTCAGGGTGAAATGACTTTACTTCAGGCCTTGGCCTTGGCTGGGGGGCCCAGTAATCTGGCGGATCCCGCTAAAATTGTTTTATTCCGTAAAAACGGCGATCAGATGAAGGCTTATAACCTGAACTTAGATGATATACGCTCCGGTAAAAACAAGGATCCTTACATCAGAAACGATGACCGCATTATTGCTCACCGCTCTAGCAGCCGCTATTGGCTGCGCGAAGTGGGCACGCTGCTGGGACCCGTTAATATTCTGCGCTCACTGGCGAACTAATGGCATTAACGACTGCGGACACGTATAATTTCAACTATGAACAATGAAGATAACATCACCGCACTGCCGGGCAATCATCTACCCGCCGTGCAACATCAGGGGGCAATCAGGCCTTATGGACATCCGTTGGAAGAGGCTGAGCGGGATGACGACGACGATGAAATCGACCTGCGCGAACTGTGGCAGGTACTGATTCGGCGCAAAGGGCTGATTATTGCGATTGCGGCCCTAGTTTTTGTCACCTCATTAGTCGTCACTCTGATGATGCAGCCGATTTATCGCGCGAGCACCACGATACAAATCAAAGAAGAAGCGCAGGTGCTGGAATACGACGTTGAATCCAAAGGCGGCAATGTTAACCGCAGAGACTTTTATCAAACGCAGTATGAATTACTAAAAAGCCGCATGCTGGCAAAACGGACGATAGAAGACCTCGGCATTGAATCCATTTTCCGGCAGCAAAAACTGGCCAGTACCGAATCGTCCTGGCTGGGCGAACTCCAACAACAGTTCACCGCATTATTTTCAGGTAGCCGCGACAATAATGCGGACGGCAATAACGACACTGTAGAAGACATCCAGCAAGATGCCTTCGCGGCTGATGCGACCGATGAGAAAAAACTATTAGGCGAACGCCCGATAGAAGACCAGCTGCTGGAGAGGCTCGCCATTGCACCGGTTAAAAATTCACAGATCGTCACCGTGCATTATGATGATACAAACCCAGAACGGGCCGCCACCATCGTGAACACCCTCGCCAGCAACTATATTGAGGTGAATCTAGAACGACGTATTGACGCGGCATCTTATGCAGAAAACCGCGTGCAAGAGGAAATCATCAAAACACGCAGTCGCTTATTGGAGGCCGAAGAAAAACTTAATGACTATGCCAAAGAAAAAGGCATTGTACTCACAGAAGACAACCAGTCATTAGTGAATAGAAAACTAAGTGAACTCAGTGCGTCGCTCACTAAAGCTGAAGCCGAAAGGGTCAAGGCCGAAATCGCTTATACGGAAACTCGCGACTCCGACAGCGCCGATAAGGTTTTGGGCAATAGCACGGTACAAGCCCTAAAGAAACAACTCGCCGAATTAGAGAGCAAATATCAAGCAGCAGTGACCACGTCCAGCTCATTCGATAATTCCAATTTACGTACTTTGCGCCAGCGGCTTGCACAGCTGCAGAGTCAATATCAGGCTGAAATCACCGCATCCCGTTCAGGCGACAACCCAGTCATCCGCTCCATGACACAGGAGCTTGCAAGATTACAGCGCGACTACCAGGGCGAACTGTCTTCACCAAGAGCCATTGAGAACCCCGTGATTCGCACGCTAAAGGGACGCCTCGCGCAATTACAAAGTGAATATCAGGCTGAAATAAGCGCCTCTGAGTCTTTCAAAAACCCTACTATTCAGACATTGAAGCAGCGGGTAGCGCAACTACAAGCTCTATTACAAGGAGGACAAAGTAGCAATAGTGGTTATGACGGAAATTCTATCCAAAGAACCCTCAAAAATCAGTTGTCACAACTTGAAAGTCAATACCAAGAAAAAGCACAAGTATATAAACCGGCATATCCGCTCATGGTGCAGCTGCGCCAAAAAATAAACGAAGTAAAACAGCAAATCGTGCAAGAAAACGCCTCGGTGCGCAACAGCTTAACCCAACAGATTAATCAATTAAAACAGGATATTGCCCAGGAGACCCGGGCAGTCACCCAAAATACTCGTGCCAACTTGCTGGAACAGATCAACCAGATTAAAACGGATATCGCTAGAGAAACCAGCAGTATTACCAATAGCAATCGCACCTACCTTAAAAAGAAAATCGATCAGCTGCGTATCGACATTGCGCGTGAAACACGCACCCTGCAAACCGGCACCCAGTCCTATCTGAAACAACAAATTGATCAGCTAAGAGTTGAAATCGCGCGCGAAACACGGGCCTCAGATGCGAATAATAAAATCACCTTAGAGCAACGCATCGCTGAGTTGAAAAATCAGATCATTCTAGAAACGGCGACTATTAGCGCCACGGTACAAGATGGCCTAAAAGGCCGCATGATCGCCGCCATTGAGCAGGAAGACGCGATACGCCAACAGCTGGAAGAACAGAAAATCAAATCGGTCACGCTGCGTGAACAAAATGTTGGCCTGAATGAAATAAAACGCGAGCTGGACAGTATTCGCAATATTTATACTGGCCTGCTGGATCGCCAGAAACAGATTGGTATCGCCGGCGGTATTGGTAACAATAATATCGCAGTCGTTGACGAAGCGATTATCCCCTTTAGCAAACACAAGCCAAACACGCAGCTGAATTTAATGCTGGGTGCGGTACTGGGTTTGTTTTTGGGCACTGTGGTGGCCTTCCTGCTGGAGTTCCTTGATGACCGCATTAAGAATACGGATGAACTTAGCAGAATCAGCAGTGGCCTGCCGCTGCTCGGCATTATTCCCCGCGCTAAAGAAAAAGCTGAGAACCTGGCGTTAATGGCACAAACTGATCCGCGCTCCGCCTTTGCCGAGGCCTATCGATCATTACGCACTAATTTAAAATTCTCAACCCGAGACGGTGCGCCTGCGGTCGTCGGCATCACCAGCTCGTCACCTTCCGAAGGTAAATCAACCAGCGCCATTAATATTGCGGCCACCTTTGCCAATGATGGCAATACGGTTTTACTGGTCGACACCGACCTGCGCAAACCCTCGGTCCATAAACGCCTGCGTCTGGATAACAGCAAAGGGTTGGCTAATTATTTGACCGGGCAAGACAGTATTAAGTCAGTGACACAAAGCTGTCAGATTCCCAATGTTTATGTCGTCACTGCGGGACCGACGACACCTAATCCCGTTGAGCTATTAAGCAGTGATCGCCTGGACGCTTTATACGATATGGCGCGTATCGATAAGACCTTTGATGTCATCGTACTGGACATGCCGCCGGTGATTGGGCTCGCGGATGCACTGGTCATTTCGAGTCGTTCAGATGCCACTATGATTGCTGTTTCTATGGGCGATACCAAGAAGCAGGTGCTGCTGGGTTCACTAAAACGCCTGTATCAGTCCCGAACGAACATCATTGGTTTTGTGGCGACTAAGACCCGGCAAGGCAGCGGCTACGGCTATAACTACAATTACGAATATTACAACTACGGCAACGAGCAGAAGCATCTTGATGCCGCTTAGTCACGCACCCCCCTATGACGGCACTTGCGGTTTACCAGAACGAACACGTCTTCACCGGTTTTTATCTGAGTGAAGACCGTTATTTCCTGCATGCTTTACTGGCGTCTACCGCTTTAGTTACCTTCTACCGAGGCAGCGATGTTAAAACCATTCGTCACAATCAGGCAGCAGCCGAGTTAACGATAGGCATAGTCAATACGGCACTCACCCAAAATGTTGAGTTTGCGGCCGTCCTGAAAAAGGTGTTTAGCCGCTATCATCAAGGCCCCGCCCGCAGCCATTTATACCTCAATGATTTTGGGGTAGACAACGACCAGTATTGGTTTGTTGTCTCGGGTTTCCAAGGTGCCCTGTTACAAACAGACATTAATCAGATCGGACGGTTTGGTTATCCGCCTGCTAAGGCGATCAGCATTGCGGAATCTGTTATTAAAGCCACAAAAAAAACACCGATGGCTTCAGGCTACGCCTTTATTGAAGCAGGCGCGATAAGCTATGAGCCCAGCACAAGACAGGCTTATTTGCTCAACGAACCCGTCGTCATCGCCTATCATATTTTTCTTACGGGCCAGCAAACAAAACAGCCCCATGGGCTGACCTTACACGCCCCAGCGTTGAGTCCCGAAACGGCGATGGGCGAGGTCCCCGTCGCCAGCGATGACACCTTCGCTATCGCGGTACTGCTGTACCAGCTGCTTAATGGCTACCTACCGTTTATTGAAGACAGCTCAATTCAAGCGGCATTTAAGGAAAGCATACCCAACCCAGTGATCAAATTGCCGGAAGAAAACTGGCAGGCCCTGTATTTAGGCTTGGCTTTCAGGCGCGCTAAACGCCCGGAATCTCCCGAACGTTTATTGTATCTCGTTGATCCAGCCCCTAAAGTAAGCGCTGAACTTACCTACAAAATAGTCTACCCTGTGCTGATAGCAGGATTAGCCATCCTTACGGTTATCGCCGGGCATCATCACTATCGCCAAACAACCTCAACCCCTGCAGAACAGCCGTTTACTGCAGCAGGTAGTCTGCGCCAAGCGCCGCAGCCCGCCGAAACAGCGGCTAAACCTCCGCACAAAACGCAACCACTCGAACTTGTGGCCACCACCAAGCGGGCAGAAACCGCGGCACGAACTCACTATTCTATTGAAAAAGCCCCACAAATGACTATCGGCAAATCCCTAGCACGCACGCAACAGAAGATTATCAGCTGGCGCAATCCTAACGCCTTTGGCCCGGTACCCAGCCATAAAAAAGCCCAGGGTATGGCAACATGCCAGCAACAGGGGCAGGTTAATGTGATGGGTTATCACCCGAACGCACGGGATGTTAACGGTAAATTAATCCCGGGGGGGGGCTTTTTGTGTCAATAATTACGGTATGGCCCATTCGTTTACTGGGTATTTTCCTGGCCATTCTGGTTATTTGGGGCAGCCTGAGCTACCGCTTAGGTGGACGTGTTCCTGGGGACTTCTACGACGTCGGCTGGAATGAAAATCCAACACCCTGGCAGGTTGCTCCCCCGGATACTTGGCTGGCGAAGGCACATGCAGCGCTGGCGGACGACGATCCGCAAACCGCGGAAACCTATACGCTGCGGGCTTTACGCTCGGAAAACATTAATGGCGAAGCCTTCGCACAGTTGATTAGCATTTACACCGCCAACAAGCAGCCCAAAAAAACGCAGGAAGTGTTAGCGCTAGCAGCAGACTATTCGCCTGCCAGAGCGGAAGCACGTAGGCATATCGCCGCCTACTGGCTGCAACAGGAGCGCTGGGATAAAGTCATTGAGGAGTGGAATCGGTTACTGATACGCCTCAACACCGCAGAATTGCGCAGCGCCATTTATCCAAATTTACTCCAACTCATTCAGAACCCCAATGGATTCACGTTATTCAGTTCGATCTTTGAGAACCCGCCGAAGTGGTGGGACAGCTTTTACGCCCATATGATTCGGGAAAAAGTGGACACCGCCCTGCTTAACACGATTTACCAAGCGAGAACCGAGTCCGAAGTCACTCTTTCTAAGACAGAAAGGCGCTTATTCGTTAATCGGCTGCTACAGGAACAGCAGTGGGCCGCCGCTAATTTCCTCTGGCTATCCGGTTTAGATAAACGCGAACTGCAACTCAGCGGGCTTATCTTCGACGGTGGTTTTGAAGGTAATCGTTTTAATACCGGGTTTGACTGGCTCATCAGCCGCAGCAAGGGCATGCGCATTAACACCGCCAATACAACCGGCGTCAGTGGTCGCAGAGCACTCAGAGTGCTGTTCAACAACAAAAAAATCAACTTTCGCCATGTTAGCCAGCGCCTCACCCTCATGCCGGGCCATTACCTATTGGATTACCGCTATCGACTCAATCGACTCAAAAATCCCGAAGGCTTATCATGGCGCATACGCTGCATCGGGGGAGACACCCAGCGGCCAGAACCGCTGCTCGAATCCCTCGCACTGCAAGGACGCTCATCCTGGGAAAACGTCAGCGATAAATTCACGGTGCCTACAGATTGTCCGGTGCAACTTATCCGTCTGGAAGCCAGCAGCCGCTTCTCACACAAACATACCTTTAGTGGATCCATTTGGTTTGATGATATCCGTATCACCCGCGACCCAACACCCCCTATAGAACAACAAATTGCAGCGGAGCAGGAACAATGAGTTGGTTAACGCGCCCCCACCTGCTATTCGCCCTGTCCGCACTCATGATTTTATGCATTCCCTGGTATGCCAGTGGGAAAAGTGCGATTTCCCTACTCATCCTCGAAGTGCTGGGTGGGATACAGCTACTCATCTTATGCTGCGGGCATACACGGTCTAGCCGCTATGGCCTGGGTGTGCTCGTCTGGTTATTTCTGCTGTTCTTAGTATTAGGCACTGCGGCCTACCTCCTCCCCCTGTCGTTTGAACAGTGGTCAAGCCTGTCAGGGCGAGAACGCTTCGCGCCCGCGATCGAGTGGCTGCAAGCTAACGGTGAGTCTCCTGCTCTCAGCGCCAGCCTAGTGCGCGAAAGAACCGTCTCATCCTTGATTCTACTTCTGGTTTTGATCAGCTTATTTGTTTCCGTTGCCCTGCAAACCGACCGGCTGAAAAAATACCTGCTGATCCTGCTATTAATCGTCGCTGCTGTTCAAGGGATTTTAGGCGTCATCCAGTTTTCCACCCGCCTAGACCAATGGGCTTTCTTTGACAACCCAGCGGGAACAGCCGCAGGTACTTACCTGAATCGAGACCATTTTTCTGCCTTGATGTACATGATGCTGCCTATTAGCCTGGGCTTATTGGCTAATTATTTCAGCCAACTCAACAGCAGGGCCACTGATAATCAATACAGCCTAGTCAATGTACTGGGCCTCGCGCTGCTGGTGATTCTGTTTGTTTGTGCGGCGCTGTTCAGCACATCACGCGCAGGTATCGCGCTCACGGTATTAGCGATGTTATTGTCGTTACTGGCCTTTGCCTTGCCGGTGGGCGGCTGGAAAAGCGCAGGCATCATGGGCATCGTATTGGTCACTAGCGTTGGCGCTGCCATGAGCGTTGGCATCGTCTCTGCACTCAACCGCTTCATTGCTATCAATCCATTCGAAGATGCGCGTTGGGAGTTCTTCACGCACGCTATCACCGGCATCAAAACCTTCTGGCCTATTGGGTCAGGCGTAGGCACTTTTCAGGAAGTGTATGCGACGCTACAGCCTGTAGAACAGGCTAGATTTATTAATCACGTACATAACGATTATCTTGAGCTACTGTTTGAAACCGGCATTATTGGCGCAATAATTCTAATTTTTGCACTGCTTATCTATTTAAAAAGCTGGTTTTCACTTAGAAAAATAAAGTGGACGGAGATGAAATTTATTCGAGTAGCGGCTGGTATCAGCCTGCTACTGCTCCTACTACACGAACTGGTTGATTTTAACCTGCATACACCGTTCAACCAGGTGGTATTCATTGTTTTCTGCGCCATTTTTGTTGCTAAGGCTCAGAAGGCAGATGAATGACGGAAGGAAATTGCGATATCAGGCAGAGTTTTAAATTCCATTGATCAATCGTACCTTTCATTATTCTAGAAATTATTCTAGAATAGAGTTAAAACTGTTCAATTATAACCTTTAGGAGGTTAACAATGAAAACTATTCATAAGCTGGCCCTTGCCTCTCTAGTCAGCTTTTCTTTAAGTTCAACGGCTATGGCTGCCGCTGCACAACAACCTGTTGCCACATTACTGCAAGTCAGTGGCAAGGCTTTCATCGAAAATGTTGACGGTCAACGTCAACTTGCTCAAAAAGGCATGAAAATCGAAGAAGGCGCTCACATTGTTGTTCTGGAGAAATCCAAAATCACAATGGGTTACCTGAGCAGTGATTGTCGTGTTGTCCATCAGCAAAACACGCTGTTAACTGTACAAGCCGCTGAACAGTGTAGTGCTGGCCAGCCGATTGCAGTCGGTGCTGCGGGTGCTGCTGCAGTACCTCCAACAACGATTGCCGCCGGTAAATCAGCAGCAATTCCACCTATCATGAAAGGCATGGGTGCTGGCGCTGGTTCCTTAGGATTAGGTGCAGGTGCAGCAGGCGTAGCCGGTTTGGGTGCAGCCACTATCCCAGTACTTGGCTTGGGTGGTTTGGCACTGCTCGCAGGCATCAATGAGCTTAACGATGATGACGATGACCCTGCAAGCAGATAAGTCGTCTATTGTTAGATAGCTAACTAAGGCCGTTAAGCTGATTGCTTGACGGCCTTTTTTGTATCAGCCACCCAATAAGCGCTTCAGCCAGCCCCCTCTCTTCCTCGAATCACTTGCGTCCTCAGCCTCATCACTAACACCGCACAGTTCACCTGCGTTTACCTTTTCCTCAAACTCAAGCAAATATTCATACTGTCCCTGCGTTTGTGGCATATTTCTACCTCGCACATCAGACATAAGATCAATCGCCACTTTAGCAGGCATGCCATGCCGAATCAGAATAGAACCAATCGTCAGACCCGTCCGCCCAATGCCCGCATAGCAGTGCACAACAATGTTTTCACCGCCTAATAACAGACGATAGAGCTCATCGATAAATCCGATAAATTTGCGATGGTTTTGAGCCGTTGCAAAATCCTTAATCGGATAGTTTCGATAACTCAGCCCTAACCGCTGGCACAACTCGGCTTCGTTACCCGCACCCAGTTTCTCTGCCTCTAAGGGTTCCAGCAATGAAACCACACCAGTCACACCATCTGAGCGCAGTTCATTCAACGTCGTTTCCAACTGTCCTGACACCGGGCAGGGCATGGCATAGAGTGTTCCTTTGCCTACCGTCGCTATCTCATAAACCATAAAACCGACCTATACATAAAAGATTAATTAGCAGGAAAAGAACTGTGCAAAATAAATTTGGGCATTCGGACTGAACCTTCAACTGGCCATCAGATTTGCCGGTGAAATGACGAGCTGAGTCTTGGAGCGCATGATCTCTAATAAGACCATAGCACGCTCTTCCCCATCATAGCTCAAAAAACGACCGCTAATACCTTTGAACGGGCCTTCCGTTATGAGCACCGCGTCGTCGCGCTTAAAGCGGTCTAAGTCAATAGCCTTTGAGCCTAGCGCACTTTCCTCTGCGCGCAACGCCACAATGAGCTCATCCGCAACAACCGCAGGATTATTGCCAAATACCACAATCTTACTGACGCCAATGGTCGAGCGTATAGGGGCCCAATTATCCGTTAATCTATCGAGGCAAATAAACATATAGCGCGGGAACAAGGACTCAATTGTCTTAACCATCTTACCGCGTCGTTTGCGCAGGCGCTGCGCCAAAGGCCGGTATACCTCATACCCCTGGTTAGCCAGCTGTAGCTCGGCTAACTCATCTTTATGCGGCTTACTACTCAGTAGATACCAATTTTTATGCTCTAGATCATCAGCCACACATTTCACCTCTAGCAATAAGGTCTGTAGGTAGGGCTAAAACAGCAGGAACACTCGTGCAGGGGAAAAACATTAGACGCCTTAATACACTTAAAAACTTCTATCAGAAAACCACGGTAACCCTGCCACACTGAGCAACAGTACACTCGGGCGAAATCGACACGAGTGGGATTTTAACGGCTACCGTTTAGCAGTACAACACTCTATCAACACCCCCCCTCAATGATCCACCATTCGTCCCCCATCCACCGGAAAAACCTGGCCGGTAATATAATCGGCATCCTTCGCCAAAAACACCGCCATGCGCGCAATATCCTCGACCTCACCGGGGCGACGCAGCGCTGTTTTATCGAGCAGAGCAGCCTGCGCTGTGGCGCTCATACCCTGCTCTGGCCAGAGAATAGCACCAGGTGCAATACCATTAACCCGCACCGCTGGCCCTAGCTCACGCGCCAGCGACTGTGTGAGCATCGCCAAACCCGCTTTGGCCGCGCAGTAAACGGGGTGCATCAGTAAAGGCCGTAAGCCGTGCACATCCACTAAATTAATGATGCAACCTTTACGCGCACTCAGCTCTGGTTGCGCCGCCTGCGCTAAAAACAGGGGCACTTTCAGATTGATGCCGACTAGCTCATCCCACTGCTGCTCAGTCATTTCGCCCAGAGGGGTCGGATAAAAACGTGAGGCATTATTCACCAGAATATCCAGACGCCCAGTTTGCGCCAGTACATCAGCCATAATCTGCGCATGCTGCGCAATCGCCAACAGCTCACCCCGCACCAAAAAGCAAGACTGCGCCCGCTGCTGATTTAGCATTTCCTGCAAGGCCAAGGCCTCTGCCTGTGAAGTATGGTAATGCACCACAACGGTCGCACCATCGGCATGCAATGCCTGCACGATGGCCGCCCCAATGCGTTTAGCACCGCCAGTTACCAGCGCCACCTTTCCCGCCAAACTATGCTTTTGCATGATTTTCCTGCATTATCGTGTACCTCAACTTATGATTATTACACTTCAGATAAAAACGTCCACAGCCCCATAATACACTGAGATGCAGATCAGACAGCCCTTACCCGCACCGCCACCGCAGGCATTACAACACAGCGAGCAGCTACGCCAGCTCATCATCCAAGCCATAGCGCAGAACGGCGGCAGTATCCCCTTCGCGCAGTTTATGCAGATGGCGCTGTACCAGCCCGGCTTTGGCTACTATGTGGCCGGTCAGGAAAAATTCGGCGCAGAAGGCGACTTTGTCACCGCACCCGAAATCTCCGCGCTGTTCTCGCACTGTATCGCTAACCACTGCGCCAGCGTACTCACCCGCTGCCTCCCTCAGCAGTCGCCTAACCACAGCACAATTCTTGAGCTAGGCGCAGGCAGCGGCATCATGGCGGCGGACATCCTACAGCGTCTAGCAACGCTCGATGCGCTGCCTGAGCGCTATCTGATTCTGGAACCCGGCACGGAATTACGCCAGCGCCAGCACGAAACCTTGCGCCAGCGCTGCCCGCAGTTGCTAGCGCGCGTGCAGTGGCTGCAACAACTGCCCACACAGCCTATCCGTGGCATTATCTTAGCCAATGAAGTCATGGACGCCATGCCGATCACACTGTTTAATCTCAACGGGGGCAATACTGACCGAACTGACCACACCCACATACCCAAAGCCAGCCCAGCTGCCACCCGCGCAAACGATGCCACAACTCAGGCCTATACCAACGATACCGCAGTCACTATCAACAGCGTCCAGGTTGTACATCACAACGGCACCTTACAGTTCTCCCATGGCCCGACCAGCCCGGAACAGCAGCGACAGATTAGTCAACGCTGCCTGCAGACCTGGGATGCGCACTACAACGCTTATCGCCCACACCAGCCTTATCAATCAGAATACAATCCGGCTCTGGACGGCTGGATTCAGCACCTGAGCGAAACCTTACTCGCCGGAACCATCCTACTCATTGACTACGGCTATGAACGCAGCGATTATTATCGACCCGAACGCGACCAGGGCACCCTGCTCTGCCATTATCGCCATCATGTGCATGACCAGCCTCTACTGTGGCCCGGCTTACAGGATATTACCTGTAGCGTAGATTTTACCGCCGTGGCTGCGGCGGCGGATCAGGCCGAATTAGCGATAGCGGCATACCAGACCCAAGCCGATTTCCTGTTTAATAACGGGCTGGAAGCTTTATTTAATCAGGCGCTCGACACTCACCCGGAACAGCAGTATCGACTCGCACAGCAAGTGCGCACCCTGACGCTTCCCAGCGAGATGGGTGAACGTTTTAAGGTCATGGCACTCACAAAAGGATTTACCTCCACCCAGCAGGCAAATACACTAGTGAACCTGGAACAGGCCGACCGGCGTCATAGGCGCTCACTAACATGAAAATTCACCCCCAGGCCTAGCAGGCTGCGACTTCTACCGTCATAGGCGCTCCCGATTAGGCTTCTTTTACTCAACTTTGGCATGCGTATCCAATGGATTTAATTCAAATTGTAATCCTCGCTCTGATTCAGGGCATTAGCGAATTTCTACCCATTTCCAGCTCGGCACACCTCATACTGGTGCCTCTGCTGACCGAATGGCAGGATCAGGGACTCGCTTTCGATGTTGCGGTACATATCGGCACCTTAAGCGCTGTCGTCGCGTACTTCTACCGGGATATTGTGCGCCTACTCACGGCTTGGTTTAAGTCGTTGGGGGGTGGCGGGCTGACCGCAGAGGCTAAGCTCGCCTGGGCGATTGGATTGGGCACGATTCCGGTCGGGCTAGCGGGTTTATTATTTAAGGATATGATTGAAATCTATCTGCGCAGCCCGCTAGTCATCGCTACCACGACCATCATTTTCGCCCTGCTGCTCTGGGTCGCTGACCGCAGCGGTGAGCGCCTGCGCAGTGAATACGATATACGCGGGCTGGACATTTTACTCATTGGGCTCGCACAGGCGCTGGCTTTGATTCCGGGCACCTCGCGTTCCGGCGTAACCATGACTGCCGCACTATTGCTTGGCTTTAGCCGACAGGCCGCCGCCCGCTTCTCCTTCCTGCTGTCGATCCCGGTTATTCTTCTGGCCGGTGGTCTATTAACTCAGGATTTACTCGCTTCCAGCGTGCCAGTTGACTGGGTAGCGCTGCTGCTGGGGATTGTGCTCTCCGCCATCAGTGCCTGGCTATGCATTCATTACTTCCTGAAATTTCTCTCCAGTATGGGCATGCTGCCCTTTGTGATTTACCGACTGGTTTTAGGTGCCTTTTTATTCGTCATGTTCTGGCCGCTTGCCTAGCCCGCTAAAAACTGCTGATGGGCCTGAGTAGCCAGCTCCACACCACGCGCACTCAGACCCGCCACCTGCATTAGAGAGCGACTGCCGCTGGCTTTATCTTTGCGGTGCCCCAGGCGTACGGACTGAAACCCCGCTGCCTGCCAAAATGCAGCCAACTCAGGCGATGCCGCGTAGCTCACCCCCAAGTAATCCGCAGCTGCGCGCTCCGCATAAGCACGCAGCTGCGCCAGCAATAGGCTTCCAAGTCCCTGCCGCTGGTACGGCGCAGCAACCGCGATGCGCATAATACGTTCGCCGTGCAAGCAGGCCGCACCGGCGATGCCCGCATGAAAAGTCAGAGACTGCGCCAGCAGATGGCCGTGCGGACGCCGCTGACCAGCATGAATAGCTGCGGTTAATTCGGGCGCTAACCCGCCTTCACGCGCCAGCAGCGCCACGGCACACACCTGTTGCCGCCATTCGAGCACATGCACGCTGATATGCGGCCCATCCAAGAGTTGGCGCAAATCAGAAGGCCGGGTTTGGTAGTGGGCATTGACTAACAGGTGGAAAACTTCTCGCAGCTTAGGTTCATTATCACTCAGCTCTGCCGCAGAAATGAGGCGGTACTTTATGTCCGCAGGTTTGAAGGCAACGGTGTCCGCCCGCGTCTCAGTCCGCTCCTGCTGCGCTGTTTCTGCCGCATCCATCATCAGCCAGCGATTGATAAATGCCTCCAGCGGATCCCCTGCCTGCCAGCGAATCGGCTGCTGCAATTGCAGCGCCAACCAGCCCGGATATAAACGGTCCAGCGCACGCTGAAAACGCAGCACAAAGCCACGCCCACTGCCCTCATACCCCTGTAGCGTCGTCGCAAACACACAGCGCGGATAATGCCGCAGCAGCGCAAGCAGCAGCGGCAGCGGAATAGCCGCCGCCTCATCCACCAGCAGCACATCGGCTTGCGGTTTGGCCTGCAATAAATCATCCGGGGCATAAAAATCGACGGGGTTGTCCGCCTTATTTCGCGGTGAGGCGGCACCGGGCGGTGCAGCATGCTGCATCACACTATGTACCATTGCGCGTGCGGGTGCCGTAAGCACAACCGTCAAACCATCGATCTGGAACTGACGGGCCGCCATGCCTAAGACCGCCGATTTACCCCGCCCCCGGTCTGCACTCAGCACCACGGGGTGCGCAGTCCCTAAAATCGCGTGCAGCGCCTGCTGTTGATCTCGTGTGGTCGCAGCAACTCGCGCTTGGCACTGCGTGGCGACCTTTTCTGGCTCCACCCGCCATCCAGCAGGGCCGGCTACCGCCTCCGGGCCACACTCATGCAGTAATCGTAGACTGCGGCGAATAAAATGGCTGTCTACCTGTGCGGGCTGCCATGGGTGAGGTAGGAAACGCTGGCAGTCCGGGTCGGGATACTGCGACCAGCGTGCCCAGGGCGGCGTTAACAGTACCAATGTTCCTCCCGCGCGCACGGTGCCACTGACAGCAGCCAATGCATTCACATCTAGTCCGCTCCAAGCATCAAAGATAAGCAAATGAAATTCACGGCCTAATACGGTGAGGGCCTTACTGGCAGGTAATACTAAAGCTGCCGCATTGACCGAGGGCGTGCTGTTGCTAATCCACAGCGCGCTCGGCACATCGCGCCATAACTCACAGGCACGTTGCATGCCTGTAGCCTGTTGTGCACTCGAAATAATGCTTAAATGGCGCGGCGCCAAGGTTTAGACCGCTTCGTCACCCTGTTCACCGGTGCGGATGCGAATAGCCTGCTCGACCGGTAGGACAAAAATCTTACCATCACCAATTTTTCCAGTCTGGGCGGCCTGCATAATGGCTTCAATCACGGCTTCGACCTGATCATCATTAATCACAATTTCCAGTTTCATTTTAGGCAGGAAATCAACCACATATTCCGCACCCCGGTATAGTTCCGTATGGCCTTTCTGGCGTCCAAAACCTTTGACTTCCGTAGCGGTCATCCCAGTGACGCCAATCTCAGTCAGTGACTCACGCACATCATCCAGCTTAAACGGTTTAATAATCGCCTGAATTAACTTCATTACTCTTCCTCAAAATTACGACTCAGTGAGCGGCAGCTGATGCCGCCAGGCCGACGTCATCGGATAACGCCAGTCTTTACCAAACGCACGCTGCGTAATACGCACCCCAGGCGCCGCCTGACGGCGTTTATATTCACTTAATAATAACAGATTCATTACCCGCTGAACGACCGCTTTGGGGTAGCCCGCAGCAACAATCGCATCCAGCGACTCATCACACTCCATAATCCGCAACAGAATCGCATCCAGCACATCATAATCGGGCAGAGAATCCTGATCGAGCTGCCCCGGCGCCAGTTCCGCCGAAGGTGGACGATCAATCACCCGCTGCGGAATCGCTGGCCCCAGCGTATTACGGTACTTAGCCAGCTGATAAACCGTGGTTTTATACACGTCTTTCAGCGGGGAAAACGCGCCCGCCATATCGCCATACAGCGTGGCATAACCGACCGCACTCTCACTCTTATTGCTGGTTGAGAGCAGCAGCTTGCCAAATTTATTCGACATCGACATGAGCAGCATGCCGCGAATCCGGGCCTGTAAATTCTCTTCGGTCACATCTTCAGCGTAACCCACAAAAGCATCGGCCAGCCCGGCCTGAAAGCACTCAAACAGCGGGGCAATCGGAATTTGCCGATACTTCACCCCCAGCAGCGCGGCCTGTTCCGCCGCATCTTCCTTACTCATTTCGGCGGTATAATGAAATGGCATCATCACGGCCTCAACATTCTCTGCCCCCAGCGCATCGACCGCTACCGCCAGCGTCAGCCCGGAATCTATCCCACCGGATAAGCCCAACAACACGCCGGTAAAACCGTTTTTACGCACGTAATCGCGGGTACCTGTCACCAAGGCCTGATAAATATGTTGTTCCTTAGCCGCATTGCGCACCTCGATCTCGCCCGCCACTGCCGCCACCTGCTCCTGCGAGCCGACCTGATCTATCGGCAAATCACCGACCCATACCCCACTTTCCAACAGCGGCGCGGCTAATAGGCGCGCACCAGCCCGATCAATCAGCATCGAATCACCGTCAAAGACTAGTTCATCCTGCCCACCCACAAGGTTGGTGTACGCCACTGGACAGCTGTGCAATCTGGCTTTTTCAGTCACCACCTGCTGGCGACGCGCGTGTTTATCATGTCGGTAGGGTGATGCATTCAGAATTAGCACGGCCTCAGCCCCCGCCGCAACGGCTTGTTGGATCGGGGCGTCGTGCCAAATATCCTCACAGATTAGAATCCCACAGCGCACCCCTTTAATCGTAACGGTAAGCGCCTGCTCTCCGGCCATAAACCAGCGTTTTTCATCATAAACCTTATAATTTGGCAGTTCCTGCTTGGCGTAATGGCCTTGGAACTCGCCATCCGCCATCACCACGGCGGCATTATAAATTGCCCCCTGATAACGCGCGGGATAGCCGATCACGACGCTGATTCCCTGACTGACGGCTCTCACCTGCTCCAGTGCGGCTTTGGCCTGCGCCAGAAAATCCTCCCGCAACACCAGATCCTCCGGTGGATAAGCCGTTAACGTGAGTTCGGGAAATAGAATAACATCCGCACCCTGCGCTTTTGCCTGTTGAATAGCCTCAATAGACTGTCGGGTATTGCCCGCCAAGTCGCCGACCCGCAGGTTTAATTGCGCCAGCGCGACGCATAAAGTTCGATTCTGCTTTTGCACGATGTAATAGCACAGTAAGATTGGAAAGTGAAAACTATACCTGAATTAAAGGCGAAGTCGCAGAATTGCCTGCTGGTGCAGTGGAATTTTGTGCCCACTGCTCGTCGGATTTAGCGTGAGTTGTTTGTATAGGCAGTATTGTGTACGCCAGAGGTGTCCGTGCCTGCGGATACGCCTTCTTTCATCGCCGTTACTGTAGCCGTCGCAGACTGCTATGCTGGCGAGGTAAATTTCTTTCATGCGCGTTAGGTAAAACCATTATGTCCCGTCTTCTTTTTGTACTTGTTCTGCTGGTAGTTGGTTATCTTTTGCTAAAATCTTGGCAAAGAAAGTTGGATAACACCAAGAAGTCCAATGAAAACAAGGGCTTTGGACGAATAAGCAAAAAATCACAGATAGTAAAATGTGAGCAGTGCAAACTACATGTCCCGGAAGCTGAAGCGGTAAAACACGGGAGCAAGTACTTTTGCAGTCTGGAACACGCACAACAAGCGCAGTCAACGAAGAACAGCCCATAAATCGGCTGGAGCAGGTCGCACCCTTCTTCCTGCACGAAAATCCCTGGAATTTACTGCGCTTTTACCATGTTTATCGGCTGGCACTGGCTGGCGCGCTGATTTTATCCTTGGTCTTACAGCCCAGCATCGTCCATCTCGGCCACTATGATTACTACCTGTTTAAGTGGATCACCGGTCTGTATTTACTGATTGCCATTATCAGCAACCTGTGTTCTTACTTTGAGTGGCCGGACCTGGTCGTGCAGGGTGTCGGCTTTGCCATTATTGATATTCTCATTCTATTTGGTGTGTTGTATAGCAGCGGCGGGGTCAGTGCGGGCGTCGGCATTTTACTCATCATCCCGATACTGATTCCCTACATTTGCGCGCCGGGCCATACCTCTATGCTTATGGCGGCCTGTACCGGGATTGGCCTGATTAGTATGGAGATATGGCTCGATGTAAAAGCCGGTTCCGCTATGCCCTCACCGACGCTGTCACACAGCGGCATTCTGGCTTCGTTCATTCTATTGGCTAGCTGGCTCGGCGACCGCTGGATTCGTAAAGCCAGCCAAATGGCTAAATTAGCCAAACGGCGTGGTATCGACCTGGCGAATATGTCGCAGCTCAATCAATCAATTCTTGATCGGCTCGAATCCGGCATTCTGGTGGTGGAGAAATCAGGCGCAATCCGTCATATGAACGCAAGCGGCTGGGCTTTACTCGGTAAACCCGGTAACTGGCGCAGTAAACCGCTAAAGGTGTTTGCACCCGAATTAGAAAAACATTATCTGCACTGGCTCAATACCATCGGCCCACGCAGCGCCAGCTTTGATATTCGTCACCAACAGGCCACAGAACTGCGCGTCCGCTTCACCCAATTGGGCACCCAAAGCCGCCGCGCCACGCTTATTAATCTGGAAGACACCAGCGAACAGCGGGAACGCCTGCAAGGGGTCAAACTGGCCTCACTCGGCCAGTTAACCGCCAGCATCGCCCATGAGATCCGCAATCCGTTAGGAGCCATCAGTCACGCGGCGCAGCTAATGAGCGAATCGCAGAATCTCGATAACGCTGATACGCGGCTATTGCAGATCATCCAGTCAAACGCTAAGCGCATGAATCTGACGATCGAAAGCGTCTTAAATTTATCGCGCAAAAAAGAACCGAAGCGCGAACGTCTGCCATTAAAAGGGTGGTTGTACAGCTTTCTGCGCGATTTTATCCGCCAGCATAATTTAAAAGAAAAACAGATCGCGCTCTTCATTGAACCCGCCGATATGATGATTGAGTTTGACCCCGCACACTTACACCAGATCATGTGGAACCTATGCCGCAATGCCGTAAAATATGCGCATGACACCCCGCAAAAATTACAGCTCGATATTCAGGGCGGCATGCCCTCTCATTCACGCGATGTTTTTATTAATGTGATAGATAATGGGGAAGGGATACCGGAAGACTCACAACAAAGACTGTTTGAGCCCTTTTTTACCACCAGCACCAAAGGCACCGGGCTGGGTTTGTTTATGGCGCGAGAACTGTGCCTAAGCAATGGGGCGGCCCTGGAATACATTAAGCTACCAACCGGCAGTAGCTGCTTTAGAATTGTATTCTCATCTGCACACCGTTAGCGCTGTACACAAAAAAAACAGAGCATAAAAATAAAGCAGAAAATTAGCGTTATTAAGCTCACGAATAATTATTAGACCGTATGCTGCTTCTCTTAAAAATGACAATAATAGGCTGGCTGCTATGACTGAACAATGCGTACTCATTATTGATGACGAGCCTGACATCCGGGAACTACTCGAAATCACCCTGTTGCGCATGGGATTGGATACGCTGACAGCGGGCAATGTGGAAGAAGCACTCCAGCAAATCACCACGCATGAGCCACACCTGTGCCTGACGGATATGAAGCTGCCAGACGGTAGCGGTATTGATATTGTGCGCTTCTTACAAAAAAACCATCCCTATATTCCCGTTGCGGTGATCACCGCGTTTGGCAGCATGAACACCGCAGTGGAAGCCTTAAAAGCAGGCGCTTATGATTTTGTCTCCAAGCCGGTCGACCTGCCAAAGTTACGCGACCTGATCCAAACCGCTCTCAAGCTGAGCGATGCCAGCAGCGGGGACACTGGCCCAGACGACGCACCGAATCAGGATAACGGGCGGATACTGGGGTCGTCCACTGCGATGCAACAGCTCAAGAAGACCATCGGCAAACTGGCACGCAGTCAAGCTCCGGTTTATATCCATGGTGAATCTGGTAGCGGTAAAGAGCTGGTAGCGAATGAGATTCACCAGCTTAGTCCCCGGCAAAAAGGCCCGTTTATCCCGGTCAACTGCGGCGCAATACCGGAAAATCTGGTCGAAAGTGAATTTTTCGGCCACAAAAAAGGCAGTTTCACCGGCGCAGTCAGCGATAAGCAAGGATTGTTTCAGGCCGCGCATAAAGGCACACTGTTTTTAGATGAAGTCGCGGATTTGCCGCTCACCATGCAGGTTAAGCTATTACGCGCCATTCAGGAACGGGCGATTAAACCCGTCGGCGGGCTGGAAGAAATCCCAATCGATGTTCGTATTCTCAGCGCCACTCATAAAAGCTTGGAACATGAGGTCGCCGCCGGTAGTTTCCGCCAGGATTTGTACTACCGCCTGAACGTGATTAAGCTCAAGGTGCCGCCGCTACGGGAACGCAGCGATGACATTCAAACCCTGGCCGACTTTTTCTTAAAGAAAATTGCCGAACGCTGGCAAATGCCGCCGATTAAACTCGCCCAAAATGCCCGCCATGCGCTCCAGCTTTATGCTTTCCCTGGTAATGTGCGCGAGCTGGAAAATATCCTGGAACGCGCGTGTACGCTGTGTGAAGACAATCTGATCAATACGGAAGATCTGCATTTACCCACCAGCATCGACATCCCACAACCCGCCAGCGCTCCGCCCAGCGTCGAGCACGCGCCCAGCGCCATGCAGGCTGTCGACCCAGATACGGCCCAGCCCGCACCACCGTCCGCCCAGTGCGCGCCCGAACAGTGGACGCCGAACACCGGGGCAGGTGATGAGCGCAGTATGATTCTACAGGCGCTGGATCAAACTCGCTGGAACCGCACCCGTGCCGCTGAAATACTGGGGATGAGTTTTCGCCAGCTGCGTTATCGTATCCAGAAATACGAGTTGGATAACACATGAGTCAGGCCCGTCATCACGACCTAATAGCGACCCTTAAACATGACAAAGTGTCATTTTTGTCATGTTTTGACACCTCATTTTTTTATAGCAACACATTGACATAGGAGAAGAACAAGCAAATAACTTATAAAACAGATAGTTAAAAAAAATCACAACTTGGCATGAGTTCTGCTTTAACCATTCATGCTAGAACAGCAAAAATAACTAAATACTAAATTTATAAGAAAATTAAGGATACAAAACAACATGAAGATGTCTATGAAGAAAAAAGCACAAGCGGGCTTCACACTGATTGAATTAATGATTGTAGTTGCAATCATCGGCATTCTGGCCGCGATTGCACTGCCTGCTTATCAGGATTACACGGTGCGCGCTAAAGTCTCCGAAGGTGCAGTGGCCGCTAGTGGATTGAAAGTAGGTGTGTCTGAAACATTCGCAGACAAAGGCGTCGCGGGGATTAGCTCATTCGCCACTGAGATCCAAACAACTAGGCAAAACTCTCTATTAACTCCTGATAAAATTTCTGCCGTTTCTATTGGCGATACTGCGACAGACATGGGCCGGATCAGTATTACACTAGGCGGAATTGCTCAATTACCGGCAACAGGAAACGTCCTCGCTTTTACTCCATTAATTGAAGGTAATAACATCTCGAACATCAACTCCTCAGGCACAATTCAATGGGACTGTAAACCTTCAGGTGGAACCACTATCGACGCAAAATATTTGCCAGCTACTTGCCGCCCTTAATTTTTAAAATAGCGGTTTAGACAGAAGGAAGGGACTCGGTCCCTTCCTCCTTACAGGCTCAGCAATGATAAAAATAATAACTAATCACCATTCACCGCTAACCTAAGTCCCATGATCCGACACAAACTCAAAGCGTCAGCCCTACACCTCTTAATCAGCACGCTGATCGTAGGCTGCTTCATCATTTTTATCCTGAACATTTGGTATCCCGCGCCCTTTTTCTCGATCTCAGGTTTATCCGGCATCTTATTATTGATGATTGCGATTGATCTAATTTTGGGGCCGCTACTCACGTTCATCGTCTACCGCCCGCGTAAACGCACCTTGACATTCGACCTAAGCGTCATCGCCGCCCTCCAGTGTGCCGCCCTGTTTTACGGTGCGTTCACTATTTATGGCGCGCATCCACTTTATGTGGCGTTCGCCGTAGACCGTTTTACCCCGATTAACGCCAATGAGGTCAACCCCGCTGCGGCAACGTTTGACGCCTTGAAAAAGTCCAAACTGGCTGGCCCTACTCTGGTCTATGTGAAAAAACCCACTGACCCTGAAGAAATGGCCCGCATCACCACCGAATTCATGTTCGGCGGACCCGATATCGACGTTCGCCCGGAATACTACAACCCGATTCAACCGTATATCAAAGACATACTGGCGCGTTCGTTAAATCCAGCGGCGTTACAACGCGACCCCGACAACCAAAAGAAGCTAGCCGCATTTATTGGACAATACGGTCGCTCCATCGATGATTACGCCTACCTACCCTTAGTCGGTAAGGCAAAAGATGTACTCTGGGCATTCGACCGTACAACCGGCCAACCCGTCGACATCATTGACATCAGTCCCTGGGGAAGCTGGAGTAAGAGTTAAAAAAACCCAGACTAAAATAGTTATAGCCACGCTTTCATTCAGCGCATGCTCTGTCAGCGTCCGTATGATAAGCAATTCTTTCCGGTGTAAAATAAGCAGTCAGAAAAATAATAATATGGGCACACCAATCACAAAACTTCCAGGCTATGTTAAGCAACTCGTCAGTTCAAAAATTATTGACCTGGAGGTCGCCGAACAGTCCGTACAAAAAGCCTACAACGAAAAAGCCTCTATTCTAGAGTGGCTGTTCCGCAACCGCATCGCGACCTCGGGCGAACTCGCCAAAGCCATTAGTCATGAATATGGCCTGAGCTGCGTTAACCTGGATTCGATTGATATTCGGCTAGATGTAGCCGAGCTGATGTCGGACGAACAGAAAAACCGGCTCAACCTACTGCCTCTCTATCGCTACGGTAACAACCTAATTGTTGCTATCGCTGATCCCGTGCATCTACCCAATATGGATGATGTCAAGTTTGCCACCAGCCTCAGACCCCACCCAGTCTTTGCTGAATTTGACAAACTGAAAGCGCACCTGAGCATGGGCAGTGGCTTTAACGGCAGCGCATCTTCAGCGGGCATGGCGGTTTCCACAGAAGCCATCACCCAAAATATTGCGCTCGATACGCAGGAGCTAAAGCAGAATGAGGATGATGGCGAAGAAGTGGAGATTATCTCCTTCGTCGATAAACTGCTGAGCCATGCGATTCAATCCAAGGTATCGGATATTCATATCGAGCCGTATGAAAAAAACCTCCGTATCCGTTATCGCGTCGACGGTATGCTCAAGGTAATCGCAACGCCGCCCATTAGCATCGCGTCGCGCCTGACCTCCCGTATAAAAGTTCTGAGCCGGATGAATATTTCTGAGCGCCGGGTGCCGCAGGATGGTCGGATTCGCTTTAACTTTACCGACAAAAAAGACATCGATTTTCGCGTAAACACCCTCCCCACCATCTATGGTGAAAAGGTGGTCATGCGGATTCTGGATTCAGACAGCGCTACCATCGGCGTCGACAAACTGGGCTTTGAAAAGAAACAGCAGGCCGCGTTTGTCGATGCACTCGCTAAACCTGATGGCATGGTATTAGTTACTGGCCCCACCGGTAGTGGTAAAACGGTCACGCTATATACTGGTCTTGGCATGGTCAACACGCCAGAGAAAAACATCTCTACCGCAGAAGACCCAGCAGAAATTAATATGCCTGGGGTCAATCAGGTCAACGTTAACCCCAACGTCGGGCTAACGTTTGCATCGGCACTGAGGGCATTTTTACGCCAGGATCCCGATATTATTATGGTAGGGGAGATACGCGACCTGGAAACAGCCGAAATCTCTATCAAAGCCGCGCAGACGGGTCACCTTGTCCTTTCGACGCTGCATACCAATAGCGCGCCAGAAACCTTGACCCGTTTATTAAACATGGGGATACCGCCTTTTAATATCGCTTCTTCCATTCATCTCATTATTGCACAACGCCTCGCACGCCGCCTCTGTGAGAAGTGCAAGCGACCTTCAGACATACCGACGGAAACATTAAAACAAATCGGTTTCAGCGCAGAAGAGCTAGCAAACACTACCCTCTATGAAGCGGTCGGCTGTAGTAAATGTTCACAGGGCTACAAAGGCCGAGTGGGTATTTATCAGGTCATGCCTATTTCCGCCCAAATGGGCCGAATGGTGATGGACGGTGGGAACTCACTCGATATCGCCGAGCTGGCACAAAAAGAAGGGATCAGCGATCTGCGGCAGTCCGCCATGCAAAAGGTTCGCCAAGGCGTCACTTCTGTCGCAGAGTTAGAACGGGTCACGAAAGATTAGACAATAGTCAGGTAGCGGCCACTACTTGGATCAGACTTTGAACTGAATCACCAATTGTCTGCCAGAATCTGCTGCCAACGCAAAGCGTGGTAAAATTAATAACAATAATAACAAAAGAAGATAAGCCTTATGGCAAGCGCTAACGCAAAAAAAACTGATAACGCCATGGAACTCTACCAATGGGAAGGCACCAACCGCAATGGCGTAAAAATTAAAGGTGAAACCCAGGCGCTCAATGCAAACTGGCTCAGGGCAACATTGCGTAAACAGGGCATCAACCCAAATAAAGTCGCCAAAAAACCCAAGCCTTTATTCGCCCCCAAGATAAAACCCTCCGACATCGCACACTTTGCGCGCCAAATGACGACGATGATGCGCTCTGGCGTGCCGATGGTTCAGTCGCTGCAAATGGTTGCTAATGGCGGTGATAACACGGCGATGCAATCCCTGATTAACGAACTGGCTGAATCTATTGAAGGCGGCAGCAGTTTTGGTGTCGCTTTGGAACAGCACCCAAAGTACTTTGACAGGCTGTTTATCAGTTTGGTTAAAGCCGGTGAACAGGCCGGCACCCTGGAAACCATGCTGGATAAAGTAGCGACTTACAAAGAAAAAAGTGAGGCGCTGAAGGCCAAAATTAAAAAAGCAGTCATGTATCCCGTGATTGTCGTTGTCGCAGCGGCTGTTGTATCTGCCATTATGCTTATCTGGGTTATTCCTCAATTTAAGGAAGTGTTCAGCAGTTTTGGTGCTGACCTACCGGCTTTTACCCTAATGGTCATTGCGCTGTCTGAATGGCTACAAGCCAATTGGTGGATGCCACTTGTTGGCATAGCGGTTATTGGCTTTGCTTTCACAACCGCTAAAGCGCGCTCTGAGAAATTCAACCACTTTATTGATCGCGTTTCACTCAAGCTACCGATTTTTGGCAATATTCTTAATCTGTCGTCCATCGCCCGTTTTTGCCGCACATTCTCGACCATGTTTTCCGCCGGTGTACCCGCCGTTGAAGCGCTCGATTCGGTTGCTGGTAGTACCGGCAATGCGGTTTATTATGATGCAACCATGAACATTAAAGAAAGTGCATCCCAGGGCATACAGATCAATGTTGCGATGCAAACAACGCAATTATTCCCTAATATGGTCGTTCAGATGACTCGTATCGGTGAAGAGTCAGGGCGACTGGAAGAAATGCTTGGTCGCTCAGCGGATTATTATGAAGAACAGGTAGATGAACTGGTTGACACACTAGCGAAGCAAATTGAACCGCTGATTATGGCTGTGTTGGGGGTTGTTGTTGGTGGTTTGGTTGTTGCCATGTATCTCCCAATCTTTAAACTAGGTGCCGTGGTCTAATCGATACAGAACCGCTTGCTTCTCCAATGCCATAACAAGGTTTTCAATGGAATTAATTTATTTGCTTAGCACCAGCACGGTCTGGCTGCTAGCCACTGTCGGCCTCGTATCACTGATGGTCGGCAGCTTTCTTAATGTGGTGATTAATCGCCTACCCGTGATGATGGAACGCGAATGGAAACAAGAATGCCTGGAATGCCTCGGCGGTAAAGATACCGAAACCCTTGACACCCGCACGTTTAATTTAGTTGTTCCACGCTCACAGTGCCCGGATTGTGGACATAGTATTAGCGCCTGGGAAAATATTCCGGTGCTGAGCTACCTGAGCCTGGGGGGTAAGTGTCGGGGGTGTAAAACCAAAATTTCTATGCAGTACCCGCTCATAGAAATCGCCACGGCAGTGTTGTCCATGCTCATCGCCTACAAGTTTGGCTTCACTAAAGAAACCGCCGCGCTGCTGTTGATGACTTGGCTGCTCATTCCTTTATGCATTATTGATACAAAAACGATGTTGTTACCGGATAGCATTGTTTATCCGCTGCTCTGGTCGGGTATATTACTGAACCTGTCTGGCTTTCTTACACCGCTGGAAAACAGCGTTCTCGGTGCAGTAGCGGGCTATTTATCCCTCTGGCTCATCGTCCAACTTTTCTACCTTATAACCGGTAAATTTGGCATGGGTCACGGCGACTTTAAGCTGCTGGCAGCGCTGGGGGCATGGGGTGGCTGGCATATCTTGCCCTTTGTTATTTTTGCGGCCTCAACGCTAGGTGCCCTCTTTGGCATTATCTGGATGATTGTGAAAAGCCAAAAAGAAAGCGTGCCCATGCCGTTTGGCCCCTGGTTGGCTGTTGCAGGCTTTATTGCACTGGTCTGGCATAAGGAAATAGTGAGTATGACGCAGCAGCTGTTTATCCCCTAAGGCTGCCCCCCCTCTCCTACAGTGCCGCCCACGCTAATAAGCACATGAGCGGCGCTGCAAGACACCGATGATTCATTCAGCTACCGCATTAGTGGCGATAAACCACGTCCTGCTGTTTGGGTGAACGGTGGTACTGCACTGTGCCGTATTGCGCCGCACCCTGTGGTGCACTCGAATGATAACGGTCATGATAAGTGACACTCTGTGCCATAAAACCCGGCTTTACTGGCATAGCCTGCTGCCGAACGCTTGGCTGCGTCCGCACCCGCGGTAATGGGGCAGGCGCTGTCGTGATAATGCGACGGCTAGTCATGGCTTGTTGGGGTTGGAACTGCTGAGCGGCTTCACGCGGCGTAATGATCTCCTGGGTATACGTCACCCGTGGCTGTACCGGGGACTGTACCGGCCTAGTCACTGGCTTTAGCACGCGCGGGCGCGGCTTGGCTGCTACCCGCACGGGCGCACAGTCATGCGCTCCCTGTTGCGCGTGTGTTTTAGTGGCGGCGTGCTGTTTTTGCTGAGCCAGCAGCGCAGCGCGCTGTTGTGCCTGCTGGTTCCGCTGCTGGGCCAGCTGCTGTGCCCGCCGTTGCTGTTGCTGCAATAAGGCGGTCCGCTTCTTCTTAGCGGCTAGCATAGCAGCCTGATGGGCTGCACGCTGTTGCTGCTGCGCCAGCTGCACCTTACGGCGCTTCTGCTGTTCTAACATGGCGGCCCGCTTGCGCTGCTGCGCTAATTGCAGTGCTTTTTGTTTGGCTCGGGCGGCAAACTGCGCCTGCTGCTGGGCACGCTGCGCCTGTGAAACCTGCTGACGGCTGTGCTGATATTGTGGCTGTGGCTGCTGAACCTGCGGGTACTGTGGCTGTGGTCGCACCTGTCGTGGCTGCACAACCCGCTGCGGGACTGCGTGCTGGTTAACTGGCTGACACCCGGCAAGACGCTGCACCTGCTGAGCGGGCATACACTCTGGAGTGGGCCGCACAGGTGTTATGGCCTGATGTTGGATCACACCCGTGACTTGTACGTTTTGCACACTCTGTATGCCCGGATTAGCGGCATGAACCGGTGCCGCTGCGGCCAGTCCCAAAACAATACCTGTCAGTACGGTGCCAACCGCAAATTTACAGGCTGGGAGATGAGGTTTTTTCATGCCCATTACTGTTGTCATATTATGTACTCCATGAATATAGGGGTCACACCTGTTAGACTAGGTTGATCGTTATGAGGCCGAAGAGCCGGTTTTCATGGCCGTTGGACACTTGCGCTTAAACTCACTGTTGTTTGTAAACGCTGACTCAGGATCATTCTAATCATGGAAAAGGAACACACCACCACGCACTTTGGTTATCAGGAAGTTCCAGTTGCCGAAAAGGCTAGTAAAGTAGCGGACGTTTTTCATTCAGTAGCCGATAGATACGACATAATGAACGATGTAATGTCGTTTGGCGTGCACCGTTTGTGGAAGCGCTATACCATCGCCAGTGCAGGGGCGAAATACGGCCAGCATATTCTTGACCTTGCTGGCGGCACTGGCGACCTTGCGGAAAAGTTTGCGGGCATTGTGGGTGAGGCCGGTAGGGTTGTGCTGTCTGATATTAATGGCTCAATGCTGGAAAACGGGCGTAGGCGACTAGTTGATAAGGGTATCGGCAGCAATGTGGCCTATGTGCAGGCTAATGCGGAATGCCTGCCATTCGATGATAATACGTTTGATATTATTACCATGGCCTTTGGCCTGCGCAATGTGACTGACAAAGCTCAGGCGCTCGCTTCCATGTTGCGGGTGCTTAAACCGGGTGGGCGCTTATTAATCCTTGAATTTTCTAAGCCGGTCGCTCCGGGTCTTGGGCCGGTATATGACCACTATTCCTTCAAATTTCTACCGCTGATGGGCAAGCTAATCGCCAATGACCCTGAGAGCTACCGTTACCTCGCCGAGTCTATCCGCATGCACCCCGACCAAGAAACACTGAAAAGCATGATGGAGCAGGTCGGCTTTGAGCGCGTGCACTATAAGAATATGACCGGCGGCATCGTTGCTTTACATAAAGGTTTCAAATTCTGAACGCTTACGCCACGAGGTTCAGCACAGCCACTTCACCTCACAACAACCTCACGATAATACAAGCCGCATCATGCTACTAACGACCTTAACCGCCACGCTGGAAACCGCCATTAATGCCTGGCTCAAGCTGGATGACAGTGCCATTGCGCGTCTACAAGCGTTACAGGGCCGGATTATTGCACTGCACATCACCAATCCAGGCATACAGCTGTATTTTGTACCCACAGACCACGGGCTAAGTGTGATGCAGCATTACGACCGCGAACCCGATGTCCGCCTCAGTGGTTCTGCGCTGGCGTTTATGCGGCTTTCAGGTGCAGCAGACAGCGGCAAAAGCATTTTAGAAAACGCGATCCAGATCGAAGGTAGCATGGCACTGGCCGAACAGTTCAGCACCATTATGCGCGACATCAATATTGACTGGGAAGCCTTATTGTCCACTGCGGTCGGCGATATAGTGGCGCATCAGGCCGCTCAGTTTACCCGCACTAGCAAGGGTTGGCTGGATGAGACGGCACAGGCCATGCGCCTGAATACTCGTGAGTACTTACAGGAAGAAAGCCGCGTTTTACCCGCGGAAGCAGAAGTCCGCCACTATATGGATGCAGTGGACGCACTACGAACAGATGCTGACCGGCTGGAGGCGCGCGTACAGCGTTTATGCCCCCAGGACAATGCTCCCCGGGCAAATCCAGCGCCCGCCGCACCCAATGCAGACGACCAAACTCACACCGCTGGCAACGAGCAGGCCTGATCGATGAGCCTGTTTAAACGTCTGTGGCGGCTGTTCACTATTTTACGTATCACGATTCACTACGGCCTGGATGAACTCATCTTCAGCACCCCGCTCTTGCGTTCAGCAGGGACGCTATACCGGCTACTACCCTGGAACTGGCGTAAAAAATCTGAGCTCGCACAGCGGCCACGCGCTGAACGCATCCGCCGTGCGCTGGAAGAGCTAGGCCCAGTTTTTATCAAACTGGGGCAGATGCTATCAACGCGGCGTGATTTGCTGGCTGATGATATTGCAGACGAGTTGCAACGATTGCAAGACCGCGTGCCGCCCTTCCCCGGTGCGGAAGCACAGCAGCTGATTGAAACCGCCTTTAAGCAGCCGGTCGCCACTATCTTTCGTCAGTTTGAGGCTGAGCCGATGGCCTCCGCCTCTATCGCACAGGTACACGCCGCCACACTATGGGACGATACCGAGGTCGTGGTTAAAGTTCTGCGGCCCGGTATAGAGAAGACTATCCGACAGGACATCGGACTGATGTATACCCTAGCCGGATTGCTGGAACGCCTATGGACAGAGGGCAAACGTCTGCGCCCCTTAGCTGTGGTACAGGAATATGAAAAAACCATTCTCGATGAATTAGACTTGCAGCGCGAAGCCGCAAATGCCAGCCAGCTGCGCCGCAATTTTGAAGGCTCCGCTGATCTATATGTCCCCCAAATACACTGGGATTATGTGCGACCCAACGTCATGGTGCTGGAGCGGATTCGCGGTATTCCCGTTGGCGATATTGCGGCGTTACAGGCACGGGGTATTAATTTCAAACGGCTCGGCGAACGCGGCGTAGAAATCTTTTTCACCCAGGTTTTTCACCATAATTTTTTCCACGCCGATATGCACCCCGGTAATATCTTTGTCGACCCAGCGACGCCTAATGACCCACGCTATCTCGCGGTAGATTTTGGCATTGTGGGCACCCTATCGCCCGCTGATCAGCGCTATCTAGCCGAAAACTTTCACGCCTTTTTTAATCGCGACTACAAACGGGTGGCAGAACTCCACGTTGAATCCGGCTGGGTACCCGCACAAACCCGCGTCGAAGAGTTCGAGTCGGCGATTCGCTCAGTCTGCGAACCCATCTTCCAACAGCCCATTAGCCAAATTTCGTTTGGTCACCTCTTACTGCGCCTGTTCCAGACGGCGCGGCGCTTCAATATGGAAGTGCAGCCACAGCTGGTGCTGCTCCAAAAGACCTTACTGAATATTGAGGGCCTGGGGCGGCAACTTTATCCTGATCTTGATTTATGGACGACGGCGAAGCCCTTCATTCAGCGCTGGGTAGACGAGCAGGTAGGCGTGCGGGCCTTGCTCAGAGGTGTGCGCTATAACCTACCCAAGTTTCTAGAGAATCTACCGGCTGGGCCAAACTTATTTTATGATCTCATGCAGCAAACCCAGCGCAATCAGCTGAAAATGCAGTGGGAATCGCAGCAATTAGACGCCTTAAAACGTCAGATGCAGCGAAATCATCGGACTCTGGTGTTAACGGTGCTGCTGGGCGCGCTGCTCATTGCGGGAGCCTTGGTTTTTTTTAGGTAATCTGAGTTTTAATGACAAGGCCAAGATAACGATTGTGCGGTGTCGAGCGCAGCAAGCTGCATTTTCAGCTTGCCGCTATGTTCTGTCAGGATGCCTGCCTACTGCTAATCTCGAAAAAAGTTTTAGCGCTTTGTGTTTGACAGGCAAATAATCTAAGCCGCCGACAACCCCGACATCCCCAACGTATTCCACCCACAATCCACATAAGTAATCTCCGCCGTCATCCCCGACGCCAGATCAGAACACAAAAACGCCGCCACATTCCCCACTTCATCAATCGTCACATTCCGGCGCAGCGGTGCATTCTCCTCAAAGTGATCCAGCATCTTCCGAAAGCCACCAATTCCCGACGCCGCCAGCGTCCGAATCGGCCCGGCAGAAATCGCATTCACCCGCGTACCCTGTGGCCCCAAATCAGACGCCATAAACCGCACCGCCGCCTCCAGACTCGCCTTCGCCATCCCCATCACATTGTAATTAGGAATCGCCGCCACCGCGCCCAGATAGCTCAGCGCCAGTAAAGAACCATTGCGCCCTTCCATCAGCGGCTTGGCATAACGCGCCAGCGCCAGAAAGCTGTAGGCACTAATATCATGCGCCAGCTGCGAACCGGCCTTGGTGGTGTTATCCACAATACTGCCTTCCAATTCTTCACGCGGCGCAAACGCAATCGCATGCACTACCGCATCCAGGCCATCCCAACGCTCAGCCAGCAGGGTAAACGTCTTCTCAATCTGTTCATCCTCCGCCACATCACAGGGCAACACAATATCGCTGCCAAATTCCGCCGCAAACTTTTCCACCCGTGGCTTCAGTTTTTCATTCTGGTAAGTAAACGCCAGCTCAGCACCTTCGCGATGCATAGCTTTGGCGATACCGTAAGCAATGGAACGGTTGCTGGCGATGCCTGTTACCAGAATACGTTTACCGGCGAGAAAACCCATGGATGACTCCTTAAAAATGACTAAACTAGTAAAGTGGAGATTTATTAATGCTTTGCAAGCTGCACGTTCAGCCAGCTTGCGGTATGCTTCAGGAACTCAGCTTAATTTTGTTCCGATTTTCAACGCAAAGTATACATCAATAATATGCAAAATAGACTCAATAGCCGCGACTGGATTCTGTACACACTGATCATTTTACTCTTGCTGTTATCGCTCTTAGTGATGTATCAGGTTGACCGCCAGTGGGCCAAGCTCGAACAGATGCAAACTGCCCTGTCTGAACAGGCGCAGGATCTAAGGGTAACCAGAACCAAGTTAGATCAAATGCAGGTTGCGCGGCTGGAACAGACTAAAGATATTCGGGCGATGCGTACTGAGCTGTCCACCAAGACAATGGTCGCTCCCGCAATAGCAATGGCCGCTGCACCAACAGTAGCAGCGACCACAACAGCAAGCACCCATGCCGCCGTAGCCGCAACTCAGCAGAATAAAACAGCAGCATCAGTTGATGACGACTCCAAACCAGCTGTTTCGCCAGCCTTCCAACGTGCCTATGATGCAACCCAGAAAGAAGATTATGCACAGGGAGACTGGAGCGTAGCAGCATTTGGGAACAACCTGAAAACGCTTACCCCACTGATTTCTTCTGATGCCTATTCCTACAGCGTGCAAGCGAATGTACTTGAAACACTGATGACACGCGACCCAGTTTCTCTGGAGTGGGTAGGACTCATTGCTAAAGAATGGGACGTGAGCGATGACGGTTTGATCATCACTTTCAAACTACGTGAAGACGTGACGTTTTCTGATGGCACCGCACTAACCGCAGCTGACGTGCAATTCACCTATGATTTCATTATGACGGAAGCGATTCAGGCACCGCGTGACCGCGCCGTGCTGGACAAAATCGGCAGCGTTAAAGCCACCGGTAAGTACGAGGTTGTCTTTACCTATAAAGAACCCTATTTCCGCGCCATGGAATTAGCCGGGTCAATCCAGATTATGGCAAAACACTTTTACGAACCGTATCTGGAAAAACCACAGGAATTCAACGAATCCAAAGCCATTCTGTTAGGAACAGGCCCCTATAAAATGCAAGACCCCAAGGGATGGACGCCGGATCAGGGCACCGTCGAATTAGTGCGTAATAACCGTTATTGGGGCGATGTACAACCGTCTTATAACCGGCTGCTTTGGAAAATTATCCAAAACGAAAGTGCTTTACTGACCACCTACCGTAACGGTGAAATTGATGCCTATGGCACGTTCCCAAGCTCGGCAAAACCGGCGGAATACGAAAAGCTAAAAGAAGACGAACAGATCAAAGCCAAGAGCCAAATATTCAATTATATGCCCTCCGTCGCGGGCTATTCCTATATTGGTTGGAACCAGAAGCTTGCGGACAAGGCGACCATATTTGCTGATCAAAAAGTCCGGCTGGCGATGACTTACCTGACTGACAAACAACGTATTATAGATGACATCTATCTGGGATACGCCGAAGCGGCAATCAGTCCGTTCAGCCCACGCAGCAAACAGCACAATCCTGAGTTATCCCCCCGCCAGTTTGATTTAGAAAAGGCACGCGCACTATTGAAAGAAGCGGGCTTTGCAGACCGTGATGGCGACGGCGTGATTGAAAGCGCAACCGGAGAAAAGTTTGAATTCAAACTGACCTACTTTCATGCTAAAGAAGTCACTCAGCGCATGGTTTTACTGCTGAAAGACATTTACGCTGAAGCCGGTATTAAGATGATTCCATCACCACAGGAATGGCCGGTCATGTTGGATCAGCTGAACAACAAAACGTTTGAGGCAATCGCTCTGGGCTGGAGCAGCGGGCTGGAAACTGATATTTATCAGATGTTCCATAGCTCACAGGCCGGTACCAACGGCGACAACTTTATCAGCTACATTAGCCCTAAGCTGGACAAACTTATTGATGAAGCCCGTTCTACCGTAGACGAAAAGAAACGCATGGCGTTATGGCAACAGGCCGAAAAAGTGATGTATGAAGAACAGCCATACACTTTCCTGTTTCGTAAACAAACGCTATCTTTTTATGACAAAAAAATTAAAAACCTACAGCAAACCAATGTGGGCCTGAACGATGGCTTCTTACCTTCAGAGGTTTATGTGCCAACTGAATTACAACAATACACCAATTAAACACGGGTAAGACATGCTGACTTACCTGTTACGTCGTTTGTTGCTGATGATACCCACCTTGCTGGGTATCACCATTGTCGTATTTGCCGTTATGGCGCTAGCACCGGGCGGTATTAGTGCGCAAAGTCTGGTCGGTGGTACCGATATGAACGCGCAGGAAAAGCAGGCGCTCACCGAGTACTACAACAAGCGCTACGGCCTCGACCAGCCTGCACCCTTGCAATACCTGCGCTGGCTCAACAACGTTTCCCCCATTGGTTTTGAAGTAGGTGAAGATGGCTCAATTGGGAAATTCTCCTTCACCAAGGGTATGGATCTCGGCGACAGCTTCACCTATGGCCGCCCCGTCGCACAAATCCTCGGCGAACGCATCCCCATCACCCTCCTCCTAAACGTCATCACCATCCCCATTATCTACCTCCTCGCCATCGCCATCGGGGTTAAAGCCGCTACCGACCGGGGCGGCAGTTTCGATGTCAGCTCCGGCGTAATCATGCTCGCCCTCTGGTCAATCCCGACCATGCTCGCAGGCGTGCTACTACTCGGCTTCTTCGCCAATGTACAACACTGGCAGTGGTTCCCTACCGCAGGCATCAGCAGCCGAGCCGCACAGGATATGGCCTTTATGCCGCACTGGGGATCGTTATTGGATGTAGGCAAATTATTTCTGGGTATTGGTTTAGGCACAACACTGGCCGTCTGGCTCAGTCGCTGGGATAAGCGCCAGCTGCGTACCCTGGTTGCAGCCGCCCTTGGCACAGCCACCGGAATATGGATGGCAGCTTCACACCCTGAATTCCTCTGGCTAAACTGGATATTTCTCCCCCTGTTTGGCGCAGTCACTATTGGTGGACTGGCGTGGATGCTATACGGCCCGTTTCGCGTAACCGGGCTTGGAATATTTGGTGCCATACTGGGAACATTGATCGCCGTACAGCTCATGGGTGACGGCTACATTCGTGGCTTCCTGCTTGATCGCATCTGGCATTTAGTGCTGCCAATTGTTTGTCTGTCTTACGGTGGCTTTGCCGCACTGTCTAAATTGACCCGAACATCTGTGTTGGAAAACCTGAACTCGGATTATGCCCGTACCGCCCGCGCCAAAGGCTTAGGGGAACAGGACGTATTGTGGAAACACGTGTTCCGTAACAGCTTATTACCACTCATCACCGTTGCGGCTGGCCTATTGCCCGCGTTACTTGGCGGCTCGCTGATTGTGGAAAACATTTTCAGTATTAACGGCATGGGCCAGCTCGCCGTCGAAGCGGTCAAAAGCCGCGACCGCGAGATGGTACTGTCGATTACCTGGATCAGTGGTTTTCTGACCCTGATCGGTTATCTGATTGCTGACTTCATGTATACGTTGGTTGATCCACGGGTGACTTATGACTGAGATAAGCACTAAAGCAAGCGCAAAGGCCATTAAAAAACACGCCCGCCAACAGTCATTTGGCCGCCGCATTTTACGCAGCGCCTTAGCAGGCTGGGGTGTTAAAATCGGCCTGCTCTGGGTGGGTCTGTTAGTTATCGCAGCGGTATTCGCCCCGTTTCTGGCCAACAGCATGCCAATCATTATGAGCAAGGGCGGTGAAATTTCACTGCCGGTGCTGAACTATATGACCGGCGAAGACTTTGCGGTGCTGGGGGCATTTATCGTTGCCCTACTGCTGTGGATACTCCCCATCCCCATCAATTTCCGCCTCAGTCTAATCGTCGTGCTAGTCGCTGGTGTATCAGCAGGTGTAGTTGGCAATATATTCCTGAAAGCGCCGGAACTGGTCAATTATTCACAGTTCCGCTCCGCCAGCTTCAATGAAGGCGTCGAGTGGAAAGTGATGCCGCCCATCCCCTATGCGGCGGAAGATTATCTGCGTGACTACGGCTACCGGGGCTTGGAACGCCCGCTGGCAGACAAAGCTACAGAGGATGGCCGCTTACACCTGATGGGCACAGAAGAAAACAGTGGCGATGTGATGAGCCGCATGATTCACGCCTCGCGTATTGCGCTCAGCATTGGCTTTGTCGCTACCAGCATCGCCATGGTGATTGGAGTGATTATTGGCGGCTTCATGGGCTACTTCTCCGGCTGGGTGGATATGCTGGGTATGCGCTTAGTCGAAATTTTTGAAGCGATTCCCACGCTGTTTTTACTGCTTACCTTCGTCGCTTTCTTCGGGCGCAATCTGTATATGATGATGATCATTATCGGGGTGACCAGCTGGTCGGGCTATGCGCGTTATATCCGGGCCGAATTTCTTAAGCTGCGTAAGCAGGATTATGTCCAAGCGGCTATCGCCAGCGGTTTACCACTGAAATCTGTACTGTTCCGCCACATGCTGCCTAATGGTGTCGCGCCGTTATTGGTGGCCGCCAGCTTTGGGGTGGCCTCGGCTATTCTGGCCGAAGCAACGCTTAGCTTCCTGGGTTTAGGCGTCGTTGGCGCACCGTCCTGGGGTCAAATGTTGGATCAGGCCGTTAAATCCTCTACCTTCAACTGGTGGATGGCTGCCTTTCCCGGCGGCGCAATCTTTATGACCGTCTTCGCCTATAACCTGATTGGCGAAGCGCTGCGCGATGCGATTGACCCGCATATGGCGCGTAATTCGGGGGTGAATTGATGGCTGAATCAGCACATTCATCCTTACTCGACGTTAACAATCTACACACCTATTTACAGAGTGGCGGCGAGATAGTCAAAGCGGTTGATGACGTTAGCTTTACCATTCCACGCGGCGAAACGTTTTGTTTAGTCGGCGAATCCGGCAGCGGTAAGTCGATTACCGCTCTCTCTATTATCAGCCTGTTACCGCATGGTATCGCTACTCATCCTAAAGGCGAAGTCTGGTACAACGGCGATAATATGCTGACGCTACCGGACGAAAAACTGCGCCACATTCGCGGTTCGCAAATCGCGATGATCTTTCAGGAACCGATGACCTCACTCAACCCGGTGCTACCGATTGGTGAACAGATTATCGAAGCGCTCCTGCTGCACAATCCTGACATGGATGAAGCGGAGGCAGAAGAACGGGCGATTAAAGCATTGGAACAGGTACAAATTCCGAATGCTAAGGGTCGTTTCAATGACTACCCGCATCAACTGTCCGGCGGACAACGCCAACGGGTGATGATTGCGATGGCGCTGGCTTGTGAGCCGGAACTACTGATTGCGGATGAGCCAACGACGGCGCTGGACGTAACGGTGCAGGCCGAAATCTTGCGGCTCATGCGTGAGCTGCAAGACACCACCGGTATGAGCACACTGTTTATTACGCATGACTTTGGCGTGGTGGCACAGATGGCGCAGCAGGTTGGGGTGATGCAGCGCGGCAAGCTGGTTGAGGTCGGGGCGACTGCGGATGTATTGCGGGCGCCTGAGCATGCGTATACGCGGCAGCTGTTGGCGGCGGTACCGGAGAATTTGGTGAGGGGCTTTAAGACAAAAGCACCTACTCCCCCTCGCCCTATAAGGGAGAGGGGGCCGGGGGGTGAGGGTGAAAGCTCCCTAATCCAAACCACCCACCTAAAAGTCTGGTTCCCCATCAAAAAAGGCATCTTCCGCCGCACAGTCGATCACGTCAAAGCGGTCGATGATGTCAGCTTAGACATCCCGAAAGGTCAGATAGTGGCTTTAGTCGGCGAGTCTGGCTGCGGCAAAACCACGCTGGGCAGAGCCATTATCCAGCTGGAAAAAGCCACATCCGGCAGCGTCAAAATGCGCGACACCGAGCTAAGCACCTTATCCGCCAACGAGATGCGCGCGATAAGATCAGACATGCAGATCGCCTTTCAAGACCCACAGTCTTCACTCAACCCGCGCCTATTAATAGAGACCGCACTGACAGAGCCGATGCAGGTACATGGCATTGGCAGCAGCCAGGAGGAACGGTTGGAGTTGGCCGGGGCCGTGCTGGAACGCATGCAGCTCAAGCGTGCTCATCTCTGGCGTTATCCACACGAATTTTCCGGCGGACAGCGGCAGCGTATCGGTCTGGCGCGGGCTTTGGTGCTGAATCCAGCATTTATCGTCTGCGATGAAATTACCAGTGCGCTTGATGTCTCGGTGCAGGCCGAGATTCTACAGCTCCTCTTGGATTTACGGGCTGAGCGTGACCTCACACTGCTGTTTATTACGCATAATATTGGCGTAGTAGAGTACCTGAGTGATCAAACCGTGGTGATGTACAAGGGCAAGGTAGTTGAACGCGGGGACACGGCACAGGTTTGTGGTGAGCCGCAGCATGAGTACACCCAGAAATTACTGGCGGCTGTGCCGAGGCTTTCGGGTTTTAACGGCTAATCCACCACCAACCGCTTTATACCCAGGCCATAGACGTTAACACCGCCATCCGCATACCGCTTAAACCGCACCGCGCTGCCATAGGCCAGTTCAAAGCGCAGGATATTTTCATAGGGCACACCCAAGGCCTGCCCCAGCAACACCCGGATTACACCGCCGTGAGTCAACACCAACACCTTTTGTCCCGCAAAGCGCTGGCCAATTTCCTGCCAGGCTTGCTGTACCCGCGTCGCAAAATCAGTCATCGTCTCGCCACCGGGTGCAATAAAATCCAGCGGGCGCTGCCACAAGGTTTGCAGTAACACTTCATCCTGCTGCCAGATTTCTTTAGTGGATTGCCCGACCCAATGCCCAAAATCCATTTCCTGTAAACCGGCGATTAAGTCTAATTCGAGGTCATTTTCTGTCGCTAAGTGTTCAGCGAACGCGGCACAGCGCCGACTGGGTGAAGACAGAATTTGCTGATAGCCAAGACCAGCTACATCCACGGTGGTATCGCTTAGCTGTTGCCAGCCCTTTTCACTCAGCGGCTCATCCGGTGGCGCACAGAATAAACCCGGCGTCGCCACCTCACCGTGGCGCACCAGATCAATACAGGTCACGCCACCGTGGCTCATTACAACTTCCCGGCAACCGCCGCTTCCGCAAAAGTGGACATACCGTTGTGCAACACGCAGGCCGTACGCAGCATATTCACCGCCACCGCAGCACCGCTGCCCTCGCCCAAACGCATACCCAAATCCAATAAGGGCTGCTGGCCCAACGCAGATACCGCATATTGATGCCCCTGCTCAGCGGAGGCATGCGACAGAAATAGCCACTGCGCCACATCAGGCTGCACGCGCGTTGCGACCAAAGCCGCCGCCGTGCTAATGAAACCATCAACTAATACCGGTACGCGACACTGCGCCGCCCGAATATAAGCACCGGTTAGCGCCGCAATCTCAAAGCCACCAACCCGACGCAGCCATTCCATCGCGTCACTGCCTGCGTCTTTATGCAGATCAAGTACCTTGCCCAACACCGTTGCCTTGTGCGCAATACCAGCCCCATCCAATCCAGTTCCGGCCCCGGCCACCTGCTGCGGTGGCATATCAAGCAAAGCACAATACAAAGCGGTCGCGGCGGTGGTATTACCAATGCCCATTTCACCACCAACAAACGCTTCAGCCTTTTGTGCCACTGCCCGCTCAATGGCATCGTGACCGGCTTGTAAAGCGATGGCTAACTGCTCCGTCGTCATTGCAGCCTGTTGCGCACTATTCGCGGTACCCTCGCCCGCACGCTGCAATACCAAACCCTCCATTGCGGGCAGCGGCGTCAGAATCCCGGTATCAACAATCTCCAGGCTGGCATGCAGCTGCTTCGCTAATACGCTAATCGCCGCCCCACCATGCAGAAAGTTATGCACCATTTGCGCGGTGACCTCCTGTGGAAATGCCGACACGCCTTCCGCCACCACGCCGTGATCACCGGCAAACACGCTGATATGCACTTTGTCTGCTGCGGGCTGATCATTCTGCTGTAAACCCGCCAGTCGAATCGCCACGTCTTCTAGCGTGCCCAGTGCGCCCGGCGGCTTAGTTAACTGGCCCTGACGTTCCTGTGCGCGGGCGACGAATGCATCGTCACTGGTTTGGCACGCTTCATTCCACCAATAATTCATTGCAACTCTCCTTTCATCGCCAGCGGTAATCCGGCAGTAATAAAGACAACATTTCCAAGCTGTGCAGCCAGTCGCTGATGTAAGCGCCCCGCTTCATCCACAAAACGTCGGGATAACTCGCCCATCGGTACCACGCCCAGACTCACTTCATTACTCACAAAAATAATGTGACCCGGCAGCGTTCTGACCTGCGCCAATAAAGCGTCGGTTTCAACAGTGAAACGCGCTTCATCTTCACAGCACAGTAAATTTGTCACCCACAGCGTCAGGCAATCCACCAGAATCACTTTCTCCGATGCCGCCTGTTCAGACAAAACCCGCGCCAGCGCCAATGGTTCTTCGATAGTTAACCACTCCGTCGGGCGCGACTGTTGATGTTGCCGGATACGCGCCGCCATCTCACCGTCGCCCGCCGCTGCGGTCGCTATATAAACCACGTCCTGCCCGCTGCGCTGCGCCAGTTGTTCAGCATAACGACTCTTGCCTGAGCGAGCACCGCCCAGAATTAGGCTATGCATAGGCACCCCGAAACATCAAAACCGCGAAAATAGCATAAAATCTCAGGTTAACCCGAATTTAATCACAATATTTTTGGGAAATGAGGGGCTTATATATGACTTAAATTGATTATTCATTGAACCAAACGCGGCGTGTCTTCGTCGAAGAAAAAGACCGCCCTCAGCAAACGGGCAGAACTGCTGAGGGCTGTTTGTCAAAAGCAACAAAAGAAAAGGGAAATACTGTATTATTAACAAAGGGTTAATAGGTCAATAACACAATAACTAACGTACCATAGTTATGAATGCTTAATAAGTAACCAAATAAATTTTACGGTAACAAAAAAAAGCCCCGGTATTATTCCGGGGCTTTTTTTAAGCAATCGTAAGTTGCTTCTTAGCTAAAGGGCTGAAGAATCAGCCGATACGCTTAACGATAGCCAACCACTTCAATCTTACCGCCTTCGATCTTGATCTCACGGTAGTTACCGGCACTCTCACCAGAACCCACCAGCTCAACCGCTGACGCACCGACATAGTCGATTTCTTTGCCTTCAGCCAGCAGCTTCAGACCTTTTTCCAGTTCGCCCGGCATGATCTTCTCGCCCGGTGCATTCGCAACGTCCATGACCTTGTCTTTCAGCTTACCGCTTTCAGACGATTCTGCCGCCTGCATCGCCAGCATGATCAGTGCCGCAGCATCATAAGATTCCGCTGAGAATGGGCCAGCTTTAAAGCCTGCTTTTTCCGCCATTTCAGCAAAGATGCCAGCACCTTCACTATCAGTACCCGGATTAGCGCCGTAAGAACCGTTCAGGTCATCGCCAATGGCTTCTGGCAGCGCATCACCTACCATGCCATCAGGCAGGTAGAAAGTATCAAATGCACCCGTGTCGATAGAACCCTGGATAATGCCCTTACCGCCCTGATCAAGGTAGCCAGCAACAACCAGTACTTCACCACCAGCAGCGGCTAATGCACCCACTTCAGCGCTGTAGTCACCTTTGCCGTCTTCGTGTGAAGCACTGATGGTGACTTCGCCGCCCTGCTTCTCGAAGTTCATCTTGATGCTTTCCGCCAGACCTTTACCGTAGTCATTGTTGGTATAGGTCAGTGCAATAGACTTAACGTCTTTGCCTTTCAGAATGTCGGCAACGATTTCACCCTGACGCGCATCAGACGGTGCGGTACGGAAGAATACGCCGTTATCTTCTAACGTAGACAGTGCCGGAGAAGTCGCAGAAGGCGAGATCATCACGGTGCCGTTTGGCATGGCAACGTTCTGTAACGCAGCCGTAGTAACACCAGAACAGTCACCACCAATCAGTGCACTCACTTTATCGGAAGTAATCAGACGTTCCGCCGCCGCAGTCGCTGCCGCCGCATCCGTACACGTGGTATCACCGCGTACGCCAGTCACTTTAGCACCGCCCAACAGCGCACCGCTGTCAGATACTTCTTTAATCGCCAGCTCAGCCGCAGGGCCCATATCTGCCACGATAGATTCAATCGGGCCGGTAAAGCCTAAGAATACACCCAGCTTGATTTCATCAGCAGCCATTAGTGGCGAGGCACTCAGCGCCGCCATGACGCTTCCAGCTAATAATAATTTTTTCATTACATTCTCCTCATCATTAATCTAAATACAACATCAAAATAATACAACAAACAGTCAGTTAAATCAGTTTTCTGCTAGAACGAACCAATCAGGGTGTGAACGCTTGTTAACCGGCGTAAACTCGCTGCCGCTCAAACATACTGGGTTCCAAGCGTTCACACCCCGCTTGGTTCTTGTGCATTCCTCTCCACATTGCAGAATCAGCAACCCTATCTGCCACTTCGTTCAGGAATAATTCCACGCGGAGCAAAGCGCATCACCAGCAGTAGCACCAGGCCCATAGTAAACAAGCGCATATGCTGCGCACTGTCCACCAAATGCGCTTTCACCGAATTACCTTCCGGCAACCAAGTCGTCAGCACACTCATCAACCAAACACCGGCAGGCTCTGCCTCAACCCACATAAACCAAATCAGGAAACCGCCCAGAATGGCACCCAGGTTATTCCCTGACCCACCGACAATCACCATCACCCAAATCAGAAAGGTAAACCGCAGCGGGATATAAGAAGTCGGCGTCAGCTGCCCGTCCAATGTCGTTAACATCGCGCCGGCAATACCACACACCGCCGACCCCAGAATAAAAATCTGTAAATGGCGACCCGTTACATTCTTACCCATCGCTTCAGCGGATACTTCATTATCCCGAATCGCGCGGATCATCCGGCCCCACGGCGAATTTAGCGCCAACACACAGAGCGTCAGAACAATCAGCAACACGGTGGCAAACAGACCGGTATAACACAGCTTCACAAACAGGCCGGACGCTTCAATCATATGAGTGCGCATCGCTGCTTCACGCGCCGCGCCCTCTAGTGCCGCCAAATCAGCCGCATAGAATTTCTCTACCCAAGCGGCAAACCACTCACTTTGCTGTAGATCTAATTCATAAGGCACCGGACGCGGCAAACCGTTCACATTTTTAACGCCCCGCGTCAGCCAGTCCTCATTCTTCAGCATCGCGACGACAATCTCAGAAATCCCCAGCGTAGCAATCGCCAGGTAATCCGAACGCAGTCCGAGCGCGACTTTACCAATCACCCATGCCGCACCGGCAGCAAACAAACCGCCCACCGGCCAGGACAAAACAATCGGCAGGCCTAAACCGCCAAGATAGCCTGTTTTCGCCGCATCCGTCGATTCAATTGCTGAGACCATCGGCTCATAAAAATAGCGCGTCAGAAAATAACCGGTGACGAGTACAATAATCATCAGGAAGGTGCGCCAGCCATTATCCGGCAGCTTCTTATGCACTAATACCGCAGCGACGATGGTGCCGATAAACATCAGCGCGGAATACAGGATATTCATCCCACCGGCTTCCCAGGCGTTACCGACTGGCGGCATGGATACCAACATCGCCGCCGCGCCGCCGAGTGCTGCAAACCCCATGATCCCGATATTAAACAGCCCGGCATAACCCCACTGAATATTCACCCCCAGCGCCATGACCGCCGAGATAATACACAAATTCAGAATCGTTAACGCCAGCGCCCAGGACTGGAAAAACCCAACCATTGCCAAAAGGCCGAACATAACCGCAAAGGCTAAGGTAGCGCGTATTGCATTACTCATCACAACACCTTCCCTTTAAAGATACCGGTCGGTCGCACTAACAGGACTAACACCAGAATAATGAACGACACCGCAAACTTGTATTCCGTAGACAGTAATTGCAGCAGGCCGTCTGGCTGCCACTGTTCCGGGGCAAGGTAGCCAACGAATTTCTTGTAGGGGTAAGTCACCATCATTTCTGAAAATGCGATGACATAACCGCCCACAATCGCCCCAATCGGCTGACCAATGCCGCCCACAATCGCCGCTGCAAAAATCGGCAGTAATAACTGGAAGTAAGTAAACGGCTTAAAGCTCTTATCCAGACCATACAGCACACCCGCCACACAGGTCAGCGCCGCCGCAATGATCCAGGTGGTACGCACCACCTTGTCCGGGTTAATCCCCGACAATAACGACAGGTCTTCATTATCCGAATACGCCCGCATCGCTTTACCAGAGCGCGTCTTTTGTAAGAACCAGAACAGCAGAATCACCAGAATAATGGCGATAACCACGGTAATACCCTGTGAAGTCTTAATCGCCAGCCCTTCATTCAGGCCGGTCATCTGCTTAAATTCACGCGCCTTAATAATGAAGCGTTCGCCATCAAAGAAGCGCTGGTCATCGGTGCCAATAATAAAACGCACAATACCATTCACCATGAACATCACGCCGAGCGATGCCATCACAAAGGTCACCGGCGCGCTCTTCTGCGAGCGGTAATATTTATAAACCCATTTATCGGTTAGTAAACACAGCGCAATCGTCGCCAGAATCCCCAGCGGCAAAGCCAGCAAAGCGGTCGGCAGCGGCCCCAGACCAATACCCACCGATTGCAAACCCCAGGTCACCAGAATGGTCACCATGGTGCCAAACGCCATCATGTCGCCGTGCGCAAAATTGGAGAAGCGCAGAATACCGTAGATCAGCGTCACGCCCAGCGCACCCAGCGCCAGCTGTGAGCCATACGCCAGCCCCGGCACAATGATGTAATTGGCAAACAACACCAGCGCATTCAAAATTTCTGTTGATTCCGGCATGATTAACCCCCCAGGAACGAACGACGAACTTCAGGATCAGCCAGCAAAGCCTCACCCGTATCCGTAAAGCGGTTTTCACCGGTCACCAACACATAACCACGATCGGCAATATTCAACGCCTGTCGAGCATTTTGTTCTACCATTAGAATCGCCACCCCGGTTTCCCGCACTTCGAGAATACGGTCGAACAGCTCATCCATCACAATCGGTGATACCCCCGCCGTTGGTTCATCCAGCATGAGCACCGCTGGCTGCGTCATCAGTGCACGCCCCACGGCAACCTGCTGGCGCTGTCCGCCGGATAACTCACCCGCTGGCTGGCGGCGTTTTTCTTTCAGAATGGGAAACAGATCAAAAATCATGTCCCGCGTGCCGGTAAAATCATCCTCACGCAGAAACGCCCCCATTTCGAGGTTCTCTTCCACCGTCATCGACACAAAGACATTGCTGGTCTGTGGTACGAACGCAATGCCTTCAGCGACCCGATCCTGTGGTGTCATCGTGGTAATATCTTTGCCGTTCATGCTGACCTTGCCTTCATTCAGATCAAGCATGCCGAGCATAGCCTTCATCGCTGTGGATTTGCCTGCGCCGTTCGGGCCGACGATGACCGCGATCTCGCCTTTATCGACGCCAATAGTGCAGCCCTTTAAAATGTCGGCCCCACCATAACCGCCGCGTAGGTTTTCTCCACTTAAGAACATAGCGTTACCACCTGTTGTTGCGTAGCCGCCTGACGTGGCTTGTCTGGAAGGCGAGTATGTCTGAAGCGCAGCAAGTTTACGCCGCCTGGAAGATAAGTCACGTCAGGCTGTCCCCCTTTGAGCAGAGAATTAAATTCCAGCATCAAGCCGCCTCCTTGGTAGTCTTATTTTTCAGCCCGGTACCCAGGTAAGCCTCAATAACCTCTTCGTTATTCTTCACTTCCTCATGCGTACCCACCGCCAGAATACCGCCCTCAGCCATCACAATCACCGGATCACATAGGCGCCCAATAAAATCCATATCATGCTCAATCATGCAGAAGGTATACCCACGCTCTTCATTCAGGCGCAAAATCGCATCACCAATCTCACCCAACAACGTCCGATTGACCCCCGCGCCTACCTCATCGAGCAACACCACCTTGGCATCCACCATCATCGTGCGCCCCAGCTCAAGCAGCTTTTTCTGCCCACCCGACAGGTTACCCGCTAATTCATCGGCGATATGAGAAATTTTCAGAAAGTCGATCACCTCGTTGGCTTTCGCACGAATCTGCGCTTCCTGTTCACGAATTTGCGAACGCTTTGTCCAGGTATTCCAGATGCTCTCGCCCAACTGCTGATCCGGCACCATCATCAGGTTCTCAGTCACCGTCAGTTTTGAGAACTCGTGCGCAATCTGAAACGTGCGCAATAGACCTTTGTGAAAGAGTTGATGGGGTTTAAGGCCGGTGACGTCTTCACCATCGAGTAGAATACGCCCGGAAGTGGGCTGATACAGACCAGCGACGATATTAAACAGCGTGGTTTTACCTGCGCCATTTGGGCCAATTAAGCCCGTAATGGAGCCTTCAGCAATTTCGAGGCTGGCATTATCCACCGCCTTCAGCCCACCGAAGTGCTTGGATACGTTTTCAACTTTGATCATAGGATGCTTACAAGCTTTTAAGATGCTGAATCTTCACATCTTGTTGGAGGAAATGCAATGAGCAAACACTCCATTGTTGTACGTGTCTAATCTTCACGAACCGATTTAAGCAAATCCTCCGCTTTCTTAAGTTGAGCAACGGTAGCCTGCATAAAATGAACGAAACATAAATCAATTTGGCTTGCCCCAAATAGTCATTAAGGACATAATAACCTAGATAAATCATCTGGAGTTACCTTTCATGTCAACCCAAACCGTCTCCGTCGCAGAGACTAAAGCACATATCTCAGAGCTGATTGCTAAAAGCCAGCATTCCCATGAACGCTTTATTATCACACGTAGAAACAAGCCGGTTGCTGCGCTAATCAACATTCAAGACTTGAGATTGTTAGAGCAACAGCAGGAGGCACAAGGACTCGCCGCTATCGCAGGAAAATGGGCAGACTTTGAAGAGGTAGTCGAAGGCATGGGTGATCTGCGTTCCTTGCGGGCAACAGGCGGGCAAGGTCGCGATGTATCTCTTTGACACAGATACGCTGACCAATATCGTTAAGCCCCGCCCTTCCCCTCACCTGCTGAAGCGACTAAGCGGACTTACGCACGAACAACAGTATGTATCAACTATCACCATTTCCGAGATAGTCTATGGTGCAGAGAAAAGTAACAGGCCCGAACACCATTTGAACAAGCTTGAAACAATCTTATTACCCGCTGTGAATATTGTCGGTTTTGATGCTAAAGCGGCTTATGTATGCGGACGGATTCGGGCTGAGCTTGAAAAGAAAGGAACACCACTGGATTTAGCTGATTTAGAAATAGCGTCTATTGCTATTGCGAATGACTTTACGTTAGTCACCCACAATATAAGGCATTTTGAACGGATCAAACGTTTGCAATGCGAGAGTTGGCTATGACGACTGTAACCCAACGCCAACTCTCTGGGCACAAGATCAATATCAGACCGTCAACACAGCCCTTTTGACTCTGTAAGCCAGCCCTATCACTCCAATGAATCCTCAGCAAACAAGCTCAAAAACACCAAAATCACCGCCCCCACTGTAATCGCAATATCCGCCACATTAAAGGTCGCGAAGTGGTAATTATCCATCACCCACGGAATATCAAAATACACGTCAATAAAGTCAATCACCTTGCCATACAGCAGGCGGTCAATCAGATTACCAATCGCACCACCCAACACTAACGCCAGCGCAGTCGCAGCCCATAAACTGGTCTTGCGCAATTTACGCAGCCAGTTAACGATAAACAGGCTAACCCCAATTGCCAGCGCGGAGAAAAACCAGACCTGCCAGCCATCCTGATCACCTAAAAAGCTGAACGCCGCGCCGTAGTTATAGGCAAGCTTCCAGTTGAGATGAGGCATCACTTCAATGTAATTCCCCACCTCAATCAGCGTTGATTCCGCCATCCATTTAGTCAGCTGATCCAGCGCAATGACTACCAGCGCCACCCACAGCCAGGACAACATACCGCGCTCGACCTGCTCTTCCGGCACGGCTGCCGTTACCGCGTTTTCTGTGCCTGTTTTAAGCATACTGACGCGACTCACCTGCGCCATCAACATTAACCACACAGCGCCCGCACAGCTCAGGATGCTCTGCGTGACTACCAACATCGTCTACATGGTGCCAACAGCGTGTACACTTCTTTTCTGCATCAGCAGGCTGCACGTCAACAAACACCTCAGCCGTCACTTCAACCGCACTATCGGGCTTATCAGCCAAAGCATGCAAACGCGCCGCTGAAGTAATAAGCACAAATTTCAGCTCATCCCTCAGCTTCGCTAACGCAGCGCCCACTACCTCACCACAATAAAGGTCAATCTCCGCCGTTAGCGCCGCCCCAATCTTGCCATCGGCCCGTACCTGTTCCAGCTGTTTGCCTACCGCCTCACGTACCGCGAAAATCTGCGCCCAGTCATCCGCGCTGATGGCACTATCCGCATCCAGTTCAAATAAACCGTCATACCACTGCATGAACAGCACAGCTTCTTCGTGCTCACCCGGCAGATGCGACAACAATTCCTCAGCGGTAAAACTCAGCACCGGATACATCCAGGGCAACATCGCCTGTAGGATATGATAAGCCGCCGTCTGTGCGGAACGCCGACCCAGGCTATCGGCCTGCATGGTGTACTGCCGATCTTTGGTAATATCAAGAAACAGACTGCCCATATCCATGCTGCAAAACTTCTGGATTTCCTGCGTGACCTGATGGAATTGATAACGCGCATAGGCATCCGTGATTTTCTTTTGCACCTGCGCCGCCTGATGCACGGCCCAGCGATCCAGCGGCAGCATTTCTTCCTTAGCCACTAAATGCCGAGCCGGATCAAAGTCACCCAGATTCGACAGCAGAAAGCGCGAGGTATTACGAATCCGCCGGTAAGCATCCGCCGTGCGCTTTAGGATTTCATCGGATACCGTCATTTCACGGCTATAATCCGCTGACGCTACCCACAGGCGCAAAATATCCGCCCCCAGCTTATTCGTCACCGACTGCGGCGCGATAACGTTACCCAGCGACTTGGACATTTTCTGGCCTTTACCATCTACGGTAAAGCCATGCGTTAGTACTTCTTTATACGGCGCATGGCCATGCATCGCTGTCGAAGTTAATAGTGACGAATGGAACCAACCGCGATGCTGATCCGAACCCTCAAGGTACATATCCGCCGGGAAAGTCAGGCCATGCTGCGCTAACACGGCGTAATGCGTTGTGCCTGAGTCAAACCAGACATCCAGCGTATCGCTAACCTTGTCATAATCATCAGCGTCATCACCCAGCAATTCGGCTTTATCCAGCGCAAACCATGCTTCGATACCGCCCTGCTCGATACGCTGTGCCACTGCTTCCACCAAAGCCGCAGTTTCCGGGTGCAGCTCACCCGTCTCCTTATGCACAAACAAGGTAATCGGCGAACCCCAGGTGCGTTGGCGCGAGATACACCAATCCGGGCGATTAGCAATCATACCGTGAATACGTGCCTCGCCCCATTCAGGAATCCACTGCACTTCTTCAATCGACTTCAACGCATTGGCACGCAGGCCTTGCTGATCCATGCTGACGAACCATTGTGGCGTCGCCCGGAAGATTAGCGGGGTTTTATGCCGCCAGCAGTGTGGATAGCTATGTTCCATCTTATTGACATTAAACAGCTTGCCGCGCTCTTTCAGCACGTCGATAACGTGGGGATTAACTTTGTGTACCGACTCGCCTGCAAAGAACTCAGTACTGGGCAGGAAACAACCATCGCTACCGACCGGATTATCAACTTCCAGGCCGTATTTATTACCCACTACGAAATCTTCCTGCCCGTGCCCTGGTGCGGTGTGTACAGCGCCGGTACCGGCATCAGTTGTCACATGCTCACCCAGAATCAGTGGCACCTCACGCGCCAGAAACGGATGCTGTAACATTAAGCCTTCCAGCTTATCCCCGCCAATCCGTGCCAGCACTGTGTAATCTTCATGCCCACCGCGCTGCATCACATCTTCCAGCAGCTCCGCCGCCAGCAATAGACGCTCACCGGCCACACTCACCACCACATATTCAAATTCAGGATGCACGGAAACCGCCTGACTCGCTGGCAGTGTCCAGGGTGTCGTCGTCCAGATTAGCGTGCTAAGTTCACCCTCACCTTTAGCGTCTGGTAAACGCTCAAGCAATGCATTTTCGTCAACAAAAAGATAGCGCACATAGATAGAGAATGATTTTTTGTCCTCATACTCGACTTCCGCTTCAGCCAGCGCTGAACCACAGTCGGTACACCAATGCACCGGCTTAGTGCCCTTATGCATATGGCCACTCAGTGCGATTTGACCGAGCGCACGCACAATGCCTGCCTCAGTTTTGTAGTTCATCGTGAGATAAGGCTCATCCCAGCTGCCTAATACCCCAAGGCGCTTAAAGTCTTTGCGCTGTAGCTCAATTTGTTCGGTCGCATATTCACGACAAATCCGACGAAACTCATTGGCGTCTACCTTAGCACCAACCCGACCGACTTTATCCTCAACCTTTTTCTCAATCGGCAGACCATGGCAATCCCAACCCGGCACATAGGGCGCATCGAAGCCCGCCATAGTCTTACTCTTAACGATGACATCTTTGATAATTTTATTAACGGCATGCCCAATGTGAATCGGCCCGTTAGCGTAGGGAGGGCCATCGTGCAGGACAAATGTCGGGCGGCCTTTCGCTTTTTCACGCAGGCGCTCATAGAGTCGGCGCTCCTGCCAATCAGCCAACATATCCGGCTCACGCTTAGCCAGATTTCCCCGCATGGGAAAGGCCGTTTCCGGCAAATTAAGCGTAGGCTTATAATCTGTCATCGTGTTATCCTTATTTACTGTTTTTTTGACTCAGCTGCATAATCGGCGAAGAATACCAAGTTTTCGGGCAAAAACCGATAGGTTAATGAATAGCATGGGGACTTTCATACCCAATAGGCTGTACCTTCTCAAAAAAACAGCACGCCGTAGCAGTAATAAATTTACAACCATTATCCGCTTATCCGCGACCCAGCCATTCAGGATTATTACATGAAACAACAATGGAAATATTATGTAAGTATGGCATGCATGCTAGCCGGGCTATTGGCCTCACCGGTTATTTTGGCTGAAAGCAGCACCACAACAGCCGCCGCCAGCGCCAAAAAAACTGCCAAAGACGCCAAAGAAGCACTCAAAGATGCTGTTGTCCATGTTTATGTCGTCAAACATGCATACAGCACCTTATCACCCTGGAACTCTAATACCCAGAAAGGCACAGGCTCCGGCCTGATTATTAACGGCGGGCTGGTGCTAACTAACGCACACGTTGCGGCCGATGCGACCTTCATTGAATTACAGCGTCATGGCGAAACCAAACGCCACGAAGCCGAAGTGCTCTATATCTCACACGAGGCCGATTTAGCCCTATTACGCACTAAAGAGAAAGACTTATACAGCGGCGTTAAACCGCTAGAACTGGGCGATTTACCCGAAACCCAACAGGAAGTCGAGGTATACGGCTTCCCCATTGGCGGCACGACGCTGAGCGTAACCCGTGGTGTTGTCTCACGCATTGAAAAACAAAATTACGCGCACACCAACGAAAACCTAATCGCGGTGCAGGTTGATGCGGCGATTAACTTCGGCAACAGCGGTGGCCCGGTCATTTCTGACGGCAAGGTGGTTGGTGTCGCCATGCAATCGGGATTTTTCACCGAAAATATTGGCTATATGATCCCAACGCCCATTTTGCGCCACTTTCTTAAGGATGTAGAGGACGGCAGGCAGGACGGCTTCGGCTTCCCCGGCTTTTTGGTGCAGTCTCTGGAAAATCCGGCGATGCGGCGCAAGTACGGCCTAAGTGACGAACAAACCGGCATTCTGGTGCACAAGGTTTATAATCATTCGCCCGCTCAAAACATCATGGAAGTGGGCGATATTATTACCCATATTGACAGCTATGCAATTGAGAACAACGGCACCGTCGAATTTCGTCCCGGTGAGTATATCGACTATACTCATTATATTGATCTGCACCAACTAGGCGAGCAGGTCAAACTGGACATTATTCGCGCCGGCAAAGAAATGGATGTGGCTATTGTATTGGACAAACCCGGCAAAGATTACCTGCTGGTTAAACCCAATCAATACGACAAACAGCCGACTTATTTTGTTTATGGCGGTTTTGTCTTTATGCCACTGAACCAAGACGTATTGGACAGCATGGATCCGGTACCTTCTTCACTCGCCGCTATGGCGATGGAACCCCCCGGCAAAAAACGGCGCGAAGTCGTTATTATGACCAAGGTATTACCTGCTGATATTAACAAGGATCACCACCACGATCGTGGCTTGGTGATGGACACGATTAATGGCGATAGCTTTGTGGATTTCAATGACTTCTTCCAAAAACTGCAGAATGCTGATACCCCATTTATTATGTTAGAAGCTGATGATGGCTATCAGATCGTCATCGACCGGGCAGAAGCCGCAGAAAAACAACCTTCGATTCTGGCGCGCTACGGCATTAATTCAGATCGCTCCAAGGACTTGATGAACAAGAAATAACCGCCATGAATACCCCCTCTACCTTAGCTGGAAGTCTCTGGCTTCCTCAACGCTAACGCCTAATGGCCATCAAACAACTGCCAGACCACCTCATTAACCAGATTGCTGCTGGTGAGGTGGTTGAGCGCCCGGCTTCCGTCATTAAAGAATTGCTGGAAAATGCCGTTGACGCCGGTGCTAGTCAGATTGACATTGATATTGAACAAGGCGGCAGCAGACGCATTCGCATTCGCGACAATGGCTGCGGCATTCCCAAAGAAGAGCTAGCACTCGCACTCAGCCGCCACGCCACCAGCAAAATCAGCAGTCTAGATGACCTGGAACAAGTCCGCAGCCTGGGCTTTCGCGGCGAAGCGCTCCCCAGTATCGCCTCCGTCTCGCGCCTCAGCTTGGATTCACAGTGCCAGAATGATGACCAGGGCTGGATGCTGCAAGCCGACCACCAGCGGCTCTCTGCCCCTGAACCCAGCGCACACGGTGTCGGTACCACCATCGAAGTACGCGATCTTTTTTTTAACGTCCCGGCACGGCGTAAATTTCTCAAGACCGAAAAAACCGAATTTCGCCATATTGAAGACATGGTGCGTAAAATCGCGCTGAGCCGCTTCGATGTGGCAATTAACTTGCGCCATAATCAAAAAGTCGTGATGCACCTGCGCCGTGCACTTGACCGCTTTGAATCAGAACGCCGCCTCGCGGAAATATGCGGCAGTAAATTTGTGGAAAACAGTCACTACTTGGATTATGAGGCCGCCGGATTACGCCTTTGGGGATGGGTTGGCTTACCCACCTTTTCACGCTCACAGGCTGATCTGCAATACTTTTATGTGAACAGCCGTAATGTGCGTGACCGCCTGATTACGCATGCCGTTCGTCAGGCTTATCAGGACGTGCTCTACCACGGTCGCCACCCGGCCTATGCACTTTACCTGGAACTTGACCCGCAGCTAGTCGATGTTAATGCCCACCCAACCAAACAGGAAGTGCGCTTCCGCGAGGGGCGGCTGGCACACGACTTTTTGTTCCGCACGCTGCACAAAGCCTTGGCCGACCTGCGCCCCGGCGAAGGCACCGCGCCGACCCATCTGCCCACTGCCGATGCCGCGACGCCCGCGCCAGAAGGCAAGTCAGCCGCACCACAAGACGGCGCAGCCGCTGCCAGCGCACATCCCAGCAGCTATAAAACGCCACTCAATCGCTTAGGCAACCCCACTAACCACGGTTATCAGCAGCAGCGTCTTAATATCCCTGTGCGTGAATCCAGGGCGCTCTATGGTAAGCTGTACCAACGCTTAGATACGGATAGCGCACCAGCTAGCACAACGCCTAATCCAGGCACACCACCGACCTTACCCAGCGCAATCCGCCACTCTGATGCGAGTATTCCCGGCCACAGCGCCGGCTCAGGTAGCATTGACTTCAACACCGATTCTGACATCCCGCCCCTCGGCTTTGCCATCGCACAACTCCATGGCATTCATATTCTTGCGCAAAACGAACACGGCCTGATTATCGTCGATATGCATGCGGCCCATGAGCGCATCACGTATGAACAGCTCAAACACAGCATGCAGGAGGATGCCATTCGATCACAGCCCCTACTGGTGCCACAAAGCATTCATGTGAGCCGCAAAGAGGCCGATTATGCCGAACAGCATGTCACGACCTTCACCGACCTTGGTTTTGATCTGGATCGCATGGGCATGGAACAATTAGCCATTCGGGCGGTACCCAGCCTGCTAAAGGACTCGGACACTGAGGCCCTGGTACGTGACGTATTGTCCGACCTCATAACACACGGCGAAAGCCAGCGCATTCAGCAGGCCATGAACGAGATTTTGTCCACTATGGCCTGCCATGGCTCAGTTAGGGCCAACCGCCAGCTCAGCATTCCTGAAATGAACGCCCTATTACGCGACATGGAACGCACCGAGCGCAGCGGACAGTGCAACCATGGTCGCCCCACTTGGACACAGATGAGCCTAAACCAAATTGATAAACTCTTTATGCGTGGCCGCTAACTCGGCACCCTGAAACGCCTTAAGACTGCCGCTGACCTTTACGCTTAAACCCAATGCCCGCAATAATCGCCCCAAGATGATGATATGAGTACCGGCCACAGCACAGCAACAACACAGCAGGATAAACGGCCCAAAGCCATCTGTATTATGGGGCCAACCGCCAGCGGTAAAACTGACCTCGCCATCGCCATCAAACAGCACCTCTCAGTAGAGCTGATTAGCGTCGACTCCGCCTTAGTTTATAAGGAAATGAGCATTGGTACTGCCAAGCCAGATGCCGCTACGCTAACACAGGCCCCCCATCGTCTGATTGATTTTCTAGACCCTGCAGAGGCCTACTCCGCCGCCGACTTTAGAACAGATGCGCTGCGTGAAATGGCCAATATTACCGCACAAGGGGGCATACCCTTACTCGTTGGCGGTACCATGCTGTATTTCCGCGCCCTGGAATATGGCCTATCCAAATTACCTGCCGCCGATCCAGAAATCCGAGCCAAACTCGAAACTGAAGCGGCACAAGACGGCTGGACTGCTCTGCATGAGCGCCTGAAAAAGATTGACCCAGAAGCCGCCGAACGCATCCATCCCAACGACCCACAGCGACTACAGCGGGCGCTGGAAGTCTATGAACTGAGCGGCAAACCCCTCACATACATGCAAAAAGCAGCACATCAGGCAGCGTGCCCCTATGAATTGCATAAAATCGCGTTGGTTCCCGCCGACAGAAGCTGGCTACATCAGCGCATTGAGACACGCTTCGACCAGATGCTGGAACAGGGTTTTATTGCAGAGGTGCAAGCGCTTTTTCGGCGCGGCGATCTATCGATGGAGATGCCAGCCATCCGGGCAGTAGGCTACCGGCAAGTTTGGGACTATCTAGATGGAAAAATAGACTATAATATGATGCGCAATCGTGCTATCGTGGCGACAAGGCAGCTTGCTAAACGTCAGATGACTTGGTTACGTTCAGAACAAGCAATCAAGCAGTATGACGCTGAAAATTACCGCCTTTCATCGGCCATAAGCAGCATTTTAACGTTTATCAACGGATAAGTGGGCAAGTCCGACGATAGGTATTTTTTTAATCAATTTTAAATGGTAGGCTTTACGAGCGGTTGAGCAAGGCAAGGCAAGGCAGGCCGCAGTAATAGTGTTATACCCATAACCACAACCCCAATATAAAGACTTTAGGAGATAACCATGTCGAAAGGGCACACGTTACAAGAACCCTTCCTCAACGCACTGAGAAAAGAACGAATCCCAGTCTCAATTTATCTTGTTAACGGCATTAAATTGCAGGGGCACGTTGAATCATTCGACCAGTTTGTTGTGCTACTAGGCAACACCGTCAGCCAATTGGTTTATAAACACGCGATTTCGACTATCGTTCCAGCCCGCCCTATTAAATTAAATCTTGCCTCTGAGTAAGTCATCTTACCTTGGAATTATTTGAACGCCCGGATTCCGGCAACAACGCCATATTAGTTCAGATAAGTTTCAGAACTGACGATACCCTCAAAGACGAACATGAGTTCTCAGAACTTGCGCGCTCTGCCGGTGCTCAAATTAAAGACATTGTCACCGGCTCACGCAATAGCCCAGATTCCCGCTACTACATTGGCTCAGGCAAAGCGGAAGAAATTCGTGACCGCATACAGTTATTTCATACCGACCTGGTAATTTTCGACCACGATCTCAGCCCCGCACAAGAACGCAATCTAGAACGCCTATTTCAATGCCGCGTCCTCGACCGCACCGGACTTATCCTTGACATCTTTGCACAACGCGCCCGCAGCCATGAAGGCAAGCTACAGGTCGAGCTCGCGCAGCTAAAACATATGTCCACTCGACTAGTACGCGGCTGGACTCACCTTGAGCGACAAAAAGGCGGCATTGGCCTGCGCGGCCCCGGTGAAACCCAGCTGGAAACCGACCGCCGTCTGTTGGCGGTGCGCATTAAGCAAATCAACAAGCGACTAGAAAAAGTGCGCAATCAGCGTGAGCAAGGCAGGCAATCACGCAAACGCGCCGAAATTCCAACAGTTTCGCTGGTAGGCTACACCAACGCTGGTAAGTCCACATTATTCAACGCGCTAACTGAATCAGGCGTGTATGCAGCGGATCAACTATTCGCCACACTTGATCCAACACTGCGGCGTATTAATTTAGCCAATCAGCAGAGTATTATCCTTGCCGACACTGTCGGCTTTATTCGCCACCTACCACACGACTTGGTGGCTGCTTTTCGCTCGACCTTGCAAGAGACGATTGAAGCTGACCTGCTGCTCCATGTGATTGACAGCAACGATGAGCAGCGTGACTTTTATATTGAACAGGTCAATGACGTCATCCATGAAATCGGCGCACATGAAGTGCCGCAGCTTGAAGTGATGAACAAAATCGATTTAGGCGATAAGCGCGCCTGCGTCGAGACAGGCAATGGCCTTTATCCAGATAAACTCTGGGTATCCTCACAGAGCGGGGAAGGCTTAGAACTGCTGCTGGAGTTCTTGGGTGAACACTTCGCACAGCAAATTTTTCAGGGGCAAATCTGCCTCCCCCCACAGCATGGTCGTTTACGAGCCAAGTTATACACCGACAAGGCGATAGAACAGGAAAGCACAACCGAACAGGGCGAGTTCCTGCTGCAAATCAAGATAGATCAGCGCAAGCTAGATGCTTATCTCGTACAGGAGCAATTGACGCTGGCGGCGTTACAGGTTAAACACACTTCTGCTCCCACACCGGCTTAAAATCAAGCCAAACATCCACAGGGGTGGCTCAACGAACCAAAGAGTTATGATTCGCTGCTGATAGAACGCGAAGGCATGTGCATTTTTCTATGGCACCGAAGCACAGTAGAGAAACCGGCGCACAGGGATAAGTTTTTTGGGAACCACCCAAACGCAGCCAAAGCTAGCCGCGCTTCATCACATCGAAGAACTCATTATTCGTCTTGGTTTTCGACAAACGGTCAAACAGCAGCTCCATGGATTCAAGCTCATCCATGCTATGCAGAAACTTACGCAGCACCCAAAGCGACTGTAGCTCATCAGGCGTCGTCAGTAACTCTTCACGCCGCGTACCAGAGCGGTTGATGTTGATTGCTGGGAACACACGCTTTTCTGCAATACGTCGATCCAGGTGGATCTCACTGTTACCCGTGCCTTTAAATTCCTCGTAGATCACATCATCCATTTTGGAACCAGTCTCAATCAACGCAGTAGCAATAATCGTTAGGCTGCCACCCTCTTCGATATTGCGCGCCGCACCAAAGAATCGCTTTGGACGGTGTAACGCATTCGCATCAACACCACCAGTCAACACCTTACCGGAAGACGGAATGACTGTGTTGTAAGCACGCGCCAGTCGAGTTATTGAATCCAGCAAAATAATAACATCTTTTTTATGCTCAACCAGCCGCTTCGCTTTCTCTATCACCATTTCCGCAACCTGAACGTGGCGCGTCGCAGGCTCATCAAAGGTGGAAGAGACCACTTCGCCTTGTACCATACGCGACATTTCGGTCACTTCTTCCGGGCGCTCGTCAATCAGCAGCACAATCAGATGACAGTCCGGGTAATTTGAAGCAATACTTTGGGCCATATTTTGCAGCATCAACGTCTTACCGGCCTTAGGCGGTGCGATAATGAGTCCGCGCTGACCGCGCCCGAAGGGTGCCACAATATCAATAACCCGGGCGGTAACGTCTTCACGACTGCCATTACCACGCTCCATGCGCATACGCTCAGTTGGATGCAGCGGCGTCAGATTCTCGAATAAGATCTTATTACGCGCCTGCTCCGGCGACTCAAAATTAATCGTATCAACTTTCAACAGCGCGAAATAACGCTCATTGTCCTTCGGCGGACGAATTTTGCCGCTGATACTGTCACCCGTGCGCAGCCCAAAGCGCCGAATCTGACTGGGTGAGACATAAATATCATCGGCACCCGCAACATAATTTGAGTTCTGTGAGCGCAGAAAGCCAAAGCCATCTTGCAAAATCTCCAGCACACCGTCGCCATAAATATCTTCACCACCTTGCGCATGCGTCTTCAGCATCGCGAAGATAATGTCTTGTTTGCGGGCGCGAGAAATACTTTCGACACCCATTGCCTGAGCCTGTTCAAATAGTTCGGCGGTTGGTTTTTGCTTTAGTTCGGATAAGTTCATAGATTATTTAAATTAAGACACATAAGATAAAGCGTTGAATGCTTATACAGCACAAAAGGACATTCGCGGATGACTCATCCAAGATCACGATAGGATTGAGACAGTAAAATCTTTGATGAATTTTGCATGCGTATTTCAGGATGTTCCATCGAAACGGGGATCAGGACTTCTGGCATATCTCAACGAACCCAGAGGTTCACAAGATTATTTTCATGAAGATAATTCTTGGAAAAAGAAATCGAGATCACAGGAAACGCGAATCCAGGAAAGAATTCATTGTGCTCAAATTAGCACGGACTTGAAGATGTGTCCAGCAAATAGTTTACAACTCAAGCAGCGACTGGCGTTCATTACCAGCCGCTTTGCGGGGATGGCTTAAATATGCTGGTCAAGGAAAGCTGACAGCTGTGACTTAGAAAGCGCCCCAACTTTAGTGGCTTCCACTTTGCCGTTTTTAAACAGCATCAGTGTTGGAATACCCCGAATACCATATTTAGGTGGCGTTTGTGAATTGTCGTCAATATTCAACTTTGCCACCTGCACCCGCCCTGCATACTCACCCGCAATTTCCTCTAGCAAGGGGGCAATCATTTTGCATGGCCCACACCACTCTGCCCAATAATCAACTAAGACAGGCGTATCAGACTTCAGCACATCCTGTTCAAACGACTCATCTGACAGGGCCAAAATATTTTCACTCATGGGATCGAGTCTCCACAAAATCTCTATAAAATAAATAATGCATATACAGTTGAACTGACAGTATGCGTCCAATTCCGCTAAAATCAACCCAGAAAGACCAACTTAAAGCACTGCTCATTCAACTGCAAGTGGAGTATGCGTTCAAAATGGTACTGAACCGACAGACGAGTGCGTAGTCAGATGGGATACAAGCAGAGAAAATCATTGATAATGATCACCGAGACAGACACAAAAAGGATAACTCAATAATGATTAAAATCATGCAGAGCATGCTGATCCTCATTCTCATTAGCGCTACCGCAAGCGCAGCGCCTCAAGCCTTTCAAGCCCGCTATGCAGTGCTAAAGTCTGGGCTTAGTTTGGGCGAAATGCAGGCCAGCTTAAACTATACTGGTGAACAATATACTTATACGAAACAAACTAAAGCCAGCGGCCTTGCCGCCCTACTCAGTGGTGACACCCTAACCGAAAGCAGCCGGGGTACTTACAAGAACCAGCAATTCAGCAGTCAACATTACTTGCATCACCATAAAAGCCACCGCAAAGACCGGCGGGACCAGTTCAGTTTCACCGCCCCCACACAGGTAAAAGGCCAGTATAAAGACTCGATCTATACACTCAATGTCCCCGTCGACACACTCGATCCAGCCTTGCTTGAACTGCGTATTATGGGCGATATCGCCGAGGGCAAAGCGCTGCACTACCGCATCACGGAAAAAGGAAGGCTGAAGGATTATCACTTTCGCAAACTAGGCCGGGAAACCTTAAACTTACCCGCAGGCCGCTATGAATGCGAAAAAATCCAAATGGTACGAGACAACGGCGAGCGTACGACCACCATCTGGCTGGCCGAAGCGCTTAACTATTTACCGGTGCAAATCCGCCACAGTGACGACGGCGATATTATTGAAACGCAGCTCATGAGCCACCAGCCACGCTGAACGGACAGGGTTGTACTCAGCTAGCCCCTAAGCCTTTTACTAGGTCAGCTCTAATATCACGCACATCCTCTAGACCAACAGACACACGAATTAACCCATCAACAATGCCGGTCTGCTCACGCTGCTCGACAGTGAGCCGACAGTGGGTGGTGGTTGCTGGGTGCGTAATTGTGGTTTTAGCATCGCCCAGATTAGCGGTAATGGATAACAGCGTCGTGCTATCGATGACCTGCCAAGCTTTCTCTTGCCCCCCTTTCACCACAAAAGAGACAATGCCACCACAATCGCTCTGCTGCCGCTGTACCAGCTCATATTGTGGGTGAGTTGACAAACCGGGGTGATACACCTGCTCAATCATCGAGTGCTGTGCCAGCCAGTTTGCCAACGCCAAGGCATGACTACAGTGTGCACGCATCCGCAGGCTCAGCGTTTCCAAACCCTTTAAAAATATCCAGGCATTAAACGGACTCATCGTCATCCCAGCAGAACGCAACACTCCAAACACCGCTTCCCCCACATGGCACTTATCACCCACAACCGCCCCGCCCAGCGCCCGACCTTGACCATCCAGGTATTTTGTCGCCGAATGAATCACCAAATCAGCTCCAAACTCCAGCGGACGCTGTAAAGCCGGGGTACAAAAGCAATTATCAATCGCCAACAGGCTATTGTGACGATGCGCCAAATCAGCCAACATGCGAATATCAACCAATTCGGTCAACGGATTAGAAGGCGTCTCCGCAAAAAACAAGCGGGTATTCGGCTGAACCGCACGCTCCCAGTCTGCAAGATCACTCAGCTTAACAAAGCTCACCTCCACGCCAAATTTACGCACGTATTTCTGAAATAATACCGTGGTCGTGCCAAACACCGAGTTCGAGCAAATAATATGATCGCCCGCCTGCAACAGCCCAAGCACGGTCGCAAGAATCGCCGACATGCCCGACGACGTTGCGACGCAGGACTCGCCGCCTTCTAGTGCAGCGAGACGCTCCTGGAAATAACGCACCGTTGGGTTAGTCATGCGAGAGTAAATATTACCCTCTTCATCGCCTGCAAAGCGCGCTGCCGCTTCTGCCGCATCCTTGAACACAAAACTCGACGTTGGGAAAATAGCCTCGGCATGTTCCATTTCATTGCTGCGCACATGGCCCGCTCTGACTGCCAGCGTATCAAATTCCAAATAGTCCTTACTCATTCTCAACTCCAACAATCTTCACTAAGGTATCAACGCTGACTCGGCGATACAAAGCCATCACCCCTTGGTTACTCATTCTGATACAGCCGTGCGAAGCAGGCGTACCCAACCGCCCCTCTTCATCGGTGCCGTGGATATAAATGTAGCGCTCAAAAGAATCAACTTCCCCGCCTTGATTCAACCCTGGCTCCAGACCATCCAACCACAAAATACGGCTCGTGATATTATCGGCCTGGCTGCGTGCATCCGGCAATGTCAGGATTTCAGCAATCCGCCCCGTATTACGCCGCGCTTTAAAAATCGTTCCCAGTGGCGCACCCTCACCAACACATTGCGCCACCCGATGGACGCCGCTTGGCGTTTGCTGACTGCCGCTTACACCGCCCAGCCCGGCGACAGCCGTGGAAATCGCCCAGCTCGCGGTGGCGCATCCCCGCTCAATTAGCCATAAACGCTGCTGTGGGACATCGACCCAAATAACAGACTCAGTGGAATAACAGGGGAAACGCTGCCGCAGATCACACAGCAAATCGGACACAGGTGGAGGCTGAGCAGGCGGACGTAACAAACGCCTAGTCGCTATCGCGGATGTCAATCGCCAACGAATCGCGCTCATCTTCCTCCTGGCGCTTTTGCCCATCATTACGCTGCGCCTCCAGCGCTTTAAAATAATTATTGTCTTCGCCCGTAGTATATTCTCCGGTAAACACCGAACAATCAAATTGTTCAAGCTCAGGATTACCCTGGCGCACAGCAGACAATAAATCCTCCAGCGTCAGGTAGAATAAACCATCAACACCCAGCGCATCCCCTACCTCTGATTCAGTGCGGCCATGCGCAATCAACTCGCTTGCCGCTGGCATATCAATACCGTAGATATTGGGGTAGCGAATCGGCGGCGAAGCCGAAGCAAAATAAACCTGCCGCGCCCCAGAATCACGCGCCATCTGCACAATTTCTTCTGAAGTCGTACCACGCACAATCGAATCATCCACCAGCAGAACATTTTTATTTTTAAATTCAATATCCAGCGGATTGAGTTTCTGACGCACTGATTTTTTGCGCTGCGTTTGACCCGGCATAATGAAGGTTCGCCCGATGTAGCGATTCTTCATAAAGCCTTCCCGATAGGGCACATTAAGGGTATATGCCAGTTCGAGCGCCGAAGTACGACTGGTATCAGGAATCGGCATGACAACATCAATCTTATGATCCGGCCAGACGGTTTTAATACGCTCCGCCAACAGATGCCCCATGCGCATACGCGCCTTGTGCACGAAAACATTATCAATGATAGAGTCAGGGCGGGCAAAATAAACATACTCAAAAATACAGGTGTTATAACGCGGATGTTCGCTGCACTGTCGCGTGAAAACCCGCCCATCGTGCGTGATAAAGATCGCCTCTCCCGGCTCAATATCTCGAACCAGACGATAACCCTGCGCATTCAGCGCTGCACTCTCAGATGACAGCATGAACTCTTTGCCCTTGTGAGTATCACGCACCCCATACACCAGCGGCCGGATACCATTAGGATCGCGAAAACCCACTAAACCATCACGAGTCAACATCGCCACAACGGCATAAGCACCCAAACAGCGACGATGCACCCCCTCGACCGCCATAAAAATGTCATCCGGCGTCACTTTCAAGGCATCCTGACGCAAGAGCTCCTGTGCAAATACATTAAGCAGAATTTCTGAATCAGAATTGGTATTAATCTGGCGACGATCTTGCCGATAAAGTGCCTTACGCAGTGCGTCTGCATTCGTCAAATTACCATTATGCGCCAACGAAATACCGTAGGGGCTATTCACATAGAAGGGCTGGGCTTCCGCTGAGGAAGAGGAGCCTGCAGTCGGATAACGTACGTGGCCGATACCCATATTACCCAACAGGCGGCGCATGTGGCGCTCAAAGAACACTTCTTTAACGAGGCCATTGTCACGGCGTAGATAAAGCTTACGACCATCACTGGTAACAATGCCTGCGGCATCCTGCCCACGGTGCTGCAAGACAGTCAGACCATCATATAACGCTTGATTGACAGGCTCTCGACCTACAATTCCGATCACTCCACACATAAGTCTGCCCAATCACACGGTTAAAAACGGCATTCTAACCTTACCAGCGAAAAACAGCTATGGGATTAAAGCGTAACTGCGAATACCCTCAGTTCTGAGGCAACTGCACAGCCTTATCCAAGTAACCGGAGAAATCCTGTGGCACCTGCTGCTTGACCCACTCCGCCCCTAACTCAAAATAAGGAATAAAACGTGATTCAAGCCACCACTTTTGGGCAGGCACGGCAGTTATTCCTAATAAAATCACCATAAGAACAACAATCAAACAGCCCCGTATCGCCCCGAAGCTGGCACCCAGGAAATGGTCGAGCCCACCCAGTCCAATGGAAGCCACGGCGGCGCTCAGCAAATAATTAATAATGGCGCCAACGATCAGCACGCCAAAGAAAATGATGGCAAAGGCGACACCCATTGCGGCAATATCGTTCTGCAACGTAAAGGGTAATTGTTTTGCGAGCGGCTTTAAATACAGCAAAGCGAAAACTAAGGCGGCGACCCAGGTTGCCAGAGAGATAAACTCTCTGACAAATCCACGAATAAAACCAATAAACAGGGATACCAGCACAATCAGCGCAATACCCAGGTCAAGCACGGCGGAGCTCATTTGCATATTATAATGTTATCTTATAAATGTTTAAGTAATTGCCACTCCGCTGATGCACTTAGTTTTTGGTGACAAAGCTGTTTTGTACATACTGGTTCTGGGTGTAACGCGCTTTCATTCGAGCTTGTACAGCACGCGCCGAACCCTTCGCCGGATAGGTACCGATGCGCACCCGGTAGACGGTTTTACCGTTAACACTAGCGCGCACAACGAACGCCGGATAGCCATCACGCGCAATATCGCTGCGCACGCCTTCGGCTTTACTCCGACTAGAAGCCGCTAGCACCTGAATCGCATAACCACGACCACCAGCACTGGCAGAAGACGCCGCTGCATTAGCGGAACTAGAGGCATTAGCGCTACGATCAGTTGCATCCGAGCGCGTTTTAGCAGAAGCAGACTGCGTTCTGGGCGCAGGCACTGGCTTCTCATTCACTAGCTTAGGATTAACCACTTTTTTTGCAGGCTGCACATCGTCGCTGTCAGCCGCTGCGGTCTGCGTCTGTTGCACACCAGCACCGGTAGCACCGTCAGCCGATAGCTGAGACTGTGCAGCTGCAGCACCTGAACTGGCCTGCGTAGCATCGCCACTTTGAGTTTGGTCCTGCGCACTGCCGCTGGCTATGTCGCTACCACCCATGCTGCCGGTACCCGCTTTAACTTGACCATCTTCAACAATCGGGCGCTGCTCCACATTAGCACTTTGACTTTGCGGGTCACGCACATCAAAGCCAGTCGTCGCTGCGACCTGCTGTCCGGCTTGGTTAACCGCATCACCTAACTGATTAGCAGCTGCAGTAGCCGCTTCGCCACCGGCGGCCAACGTATCTCGCACCTGTTGCTGCGCCTGATCAGCGACTTGCGCCGCCGCACCGATCACATACGAACCGTCATCAGTTGCGCTGCCTTCGCCCTGCGCCAAGGTCTGCACAGCCGCGTTTTTGTCTTCTTCATTCACACCAGGGAAACCGAGAATCGGAGAAGCTTCCTGTGGCTGCTCTGCGATTAAGTCCTGTTGCTCTTGAACGGATTGGTTCTTACCTTTCAACAACCACGCCAATAATAGCGCAGCAATTAGCACGAGCACTACCGCACCAATCATGCGCTTAGTGGTAGACTTATTGTCCATTGTCCAGATACTCCTTTATATAAATCACCTGCAAAGTGGCAAATAGCGCTTAGACAAAATGCGCCCATACAAGACAAAGCTATCAAACCACTTAAAATAAACCTTCTAACATATTGGATACTACCAGAAAAGAACCAAACCCGACCACTCTATCTTCACCCTTAAGACGCGGTTTTAGTGTATTCCATGCCTGCTTTAGTTCCCGATGAGGCACCGCCACTGCAATTTTTTGTACATCCATGGCTGCCTGCATATTTTCTAGAGTCATTGCACGCTCGTCCTGCAACGGAAAGAAATGCCATTCATCCACCCAATCGACTAAAACCTGCAGAACACCATTAATATCTTTGTCAGCCAGCATAGAAAATAACACATATGTTGTACCTTTAGATGGATTTTTTCTCAGCCACAGCGCTAACTGCTGTGCTGCATGCGGGTTATGAGCCACATCCACGAATATATCGGGCACTGTCGCCAGTTTTTGCAAGCGACCGGCTAGTGTCACTGTGCTCAAACCATGCACGATCTGTCGTTGGGTCAACATAAGCCTGCCGTAGAGCTGCTGTAACGCAATAAGCGCACAGGCTGCATTTCTCAATTGCACGTCGCCCAATAGGGCCGGCAAAGGTAAATCAGCCCAAATCTGCGGACGGGTCCCCGCGTGCAGAGAAACACTAAAACGCTCCCCTGTCTGGCTGAACGTAAACGCCTGACCGTACTGTATCAGCTCGGCCCCAAGCTCTGTCGCATAGGCCGCAATGCTCTGAGGCGGCTCAGGGTCACCACAAATCAAAGGCCGCCCTGCACGCGCCACACCGGCTTTCTCACGCCCGATAAGCTCACGATCATCCCCCAGCCAATCAATATGGTCGATCCCAATGCTGGTGATCAGTGCCACATCGGCATCCCAGAGATTGGCCGCATCAAGCCGCCCGCCCAGGCCCACTTCAAGGATGGCCACATCCACCGCAGATTCCTTAAAGAGCCACATAGCGGCCAATGTGCCAAACTCAAAGTAAGTCAGGGAAATATCCCCGCGAGCGGCATCAATCGCCGCAAATGCCGCACAAATCGGCTCGTCAGCGACGGGCTCACCCCGCAGCGCAATCCGTTCGTTGTAGCGCAAAATGTGAGGCGAAGTGTAGGCGCCTACGTTATACCCCGCCGCTTGCAGCAGCGCGCTTAAAATCGCCACCGTTGAGCCTTTACCGTTGGTACCGGCCACCGTAATGATTGGAAACACAGGCTGCAACAAATCCATGCGCTGCGCTACGGCGGTGATCCGATCTAAACCCAGATCAATGGCTGAAAAATGCAGCGACTCCTGCCAGTCCAGCCAGTCCTGTAGGGAACGCGCCTCACTCACGCAGCAGCACGCTCACTATCCGCAGCATCATCTGCATCTGCACCGTCAGTTTTTGGCGCTATCGGCGTGGGTTTATGCTGCAAAATAGTGAGCAGATCAGCAATCGTTTCACGCATGTCATTGCGGTGCACAATCATATCAATGGCCCCTTTTTCCAACAAAAATTCACTCCGTTGGAAGCCTTCTGGCAGGGTTTCACGGACGGTTTGCTCAATCACACGCGGCCCGGCAAAACCAATTAGCGCCTTTGGCTCCGCAATTTGCACATCACCCAACATTGCAAAACTGGCCGACACCCCACCCATCGTTGGATCCGTCAACACCGAGATATAAGGCACACCCTGCTCCGCCATTCGCATCAACACCGCACTGGTTTTAGCCATTTGCATTAGCGAGAACAGTGCTTCCTGCATGCGAGCACCGCCGCTAGCAGAAAAGCAAATAAAAGGCAATTTTTCCGCCATAGCTAGCTGCGCACCGCGTACAAAGCGCTCACCCACCACAGACCCCATAGAACCGCCCATAAAACGAAAATCAAACGCAGCCACCACCACCGGCACGCCTAGCACTGTACCTTTCACCACAATCAGCGCATCACGCTCATCCGTTGCTTTCTGCGCCGCATTAAGGCGATCCTTATATTTCTTAGTGTCTTTAAATTTCAGAATATCTGCCGGTTCGACTTTGGATCCAATCTCTTCCCGCCCTTCTTTGTCAAGAAAAGCTTCGATTCGCTTGCGACCATAGATGCGCATATGGTTCTGACATTTTGGGCACACCTCATTATTGCGCTCTAGTTCAGCCCGATACAGCACCGACTGGCACTCCGTACATTGATGCCATAATCCTTCGGGAATCGACTTTTTCTCGGTCGTACTTTCCGTACGAATGCGTGAAGGTAGTAACTTTTCAAACCAGCTCATATCATTTGATCTCTATTCATCTGCCTGCTGCTCGGCTGCTCGCACCGCCCGCATAAATTGTTGTACCCGCTTGGCGTCTTTAATACCAGGGGTCGACTCCACCCCACTGCTCACATCAACGGCATATACGTTTGTTGTCAAGATGGCTTCACCTACATTTTCTGGCGTCAAACCGCCCGCAAGGATAATTGGCTTTGAATAATCCTGCGGTACCTGCGTCCAATCAAACACTTCGCCGGTTCCGCCAGCGGCACCGGGCGCGTGGCTATCAACTAAAATCGCCCTTGCATCGTCATACTGATCAGCATAAGCAGCAAAACCACCACTGGCAAGTAGGCCCTTCATCCCGACCGCTTTATAGTAAGGGCGACCAAAACTACGGCAAAACGCGGGGGATTCTGAACCGTGAAACTGCAAAGTATCCACCGGCACAGCGGCCAACGTGTCGCGCACAAACTGCGCCGAAGCGTCCAGAAACAAAGCAACACTGCTCACGTAAGGCGGCAGAGATTGCAGAATTTCAGCGGCCTGTAGCTTGTCCAGGTAGCGTGAACTCGGTGGATAAAACATAAGCGCAAGTGCATCTGCACCACTGTCCACCACGACCTGCGCATCTGCGACTGACGTAATACCACAGACTTTAACCCGGCACCGCATCACAATCACCCCTTCAACTTAAATGGCAATGCTAACTTAACAATAGTCAGGACATCTCTCAATGTAATCATGCCTTTTGCCTTCATGTGCCGCAGCTAAACACGACGCTCACCCACCAGCAAGTAAGATAAGGCAGCCAGCTGCGGGTAATTCTGCGGCAAATCCGACTGAGCTTGAGTCGCCTGGGGTTGCATTAATAACATTTGCCGTAGTCAACCAGCATGATTAGCCGCAGCAAGATGCAATAACCAGACATTCTCGTTAACGGCCAGAACACCCCGCTTCTTTAAACCAGGCAAATCATCCAAAGCATCTTCTGTCCACAGCTGCTCAACCTGATCAGGCGCAGAAAAATAGTCCATCACTTCGGCCTCCGGCACAGAAAAAGGCGGCCCACCCACAATCGACTGTTCATATTCCAAGGTCACTAATAGCGCATCCACACCACCGCCAAATAGTTGGCGCAGGTGCTGAATATAACCAGGCCGCATTTCTGGTGGCAGTGCAATCAGGGCAGCACGGTCAAAAATGGCGCGACACGACGCCACATCTTCCACCGTCAGCGCAAAAAAATCACCGCAGAGAATCACAATACCGTCAGCCTGCCAGCGCGTCAGCACACCGTGTTGGCTAATTTCTGGCTGCAAGCCCTGCTCAGTAAAGAAATCACGTACCGCCAGCGGATTCAGTTCAACCCCCAACACTTGATAGCCCTGCGTGCGGAGCCAGTACATATCGCTGCTTTTACCGCATAAAGGCACGAATACAGTGGCCCCAGCCGGTAACTGTAGCCGCCCCCAGAAGCGCTGCAAATGGGCATTCACCGTTTGCTGATGGAAGCCAATCTGATTCTTTTCCCAGCGCTCATGCCAGAACTCTGCCTTCATTACCGTCCCTTATTGTTACCGCTCTTAACTGCCATGAGCGATGTAACCGCTCTGGTGGTGGAGTATAATCCAAATCCATTCGTATGCAGAGGTTCAGCAGTGGATAAAACCGATTTTTCATCATGGGTTGAAGCACTCGCTCGACAACCCGGCTTATTTATGACCGGCACCGACACCGGCGTCGGCAAAACCTGGGTGGGCACGCGGTTGCTACAGCATTTGCAGCAGCGCGGTCTAACGATCGCCCCCCGTAAACCTGTTGAGTCAGGCTGGCCCACGGCGCCCAGCGCACTATCAGCCACAGATGCCTACCAGCTCGCAGCCGCCTGTGGACAAACAAATAAGCTGGCGCAGGTCTGCCCCAATCGACTGAAGGCGCCGCTATCACCGCCACGCGCCGCCCAGCTGGAACAGCGCGAGCTTGCTATTGCAACACTGGCTCAGCAGTGTCGTCATGCGGTACCGCCCAATGAGTTTCTCTACGTCGAAGGGGCTGGTGGCTTCTACTCACCGCTGGCACAGGACGGCCTAAATGCCGATTTAGCGCAGGCACTAGCTCTGCCGGTTGTCTTAACTGGCGCAGACCGGGTCGGCTGTATTAACCATATTTTATTGAGTGCCGCAGCGATACAGGCACGCGGCTTAACGCTAAGCGCCATTATTCTCAACCCCATTCACCCCGGGCCAAGCGGCATGGATAATCAGACTGAACTGCAAGCACTATTGAACCTACCTATACTTTATCTGCCCAAGCTACACAGCAACCGACCCCAAGCCTAAGGACAGTGATTATGCCAACAAAACCGTTGTTTAAAAAATGCCTGCTGGCCGCCGCCGCTATGCTGCTGACGCCTACCGTCACACTTGCCGCAGAACACATCATTAAACTCGACGCCAAACTCAATACCCAGAAGAATCCGGCCAAACGTTATCTGCGGGCCGGCACTTACACCGTCACGCCCATCGGGCGCTACCATGGAGGCGACAAAGGTGCCTGGAGTGTATGGGGGCATACGACGTGTAAAAAGCCAGCGGGCTGTCGTCGCACCGTACCGACTCAATTTACCGGCCTGCACAGCAATTATTATATTTTTTCTGAGCAGTTGGGTGAGGTCAAAGTAGATGGCAAAGCAATAAAGCAGGTGACAGAGACACCTCAGCCACGGATGAACAGTTATTATCTGGTGAATGACACCCAGCGCGCCTATGAAGTGACTCAGCCGTTTGTTTATACCACGGAGGCCGACGCTTTAAGCAACGCCTTGAGCTCAACATTTGTGATGACCACAGGCGGTAGAATCAGTTTTGCTCTGCTCGATGGCAGCCGCACCAGCGATAATCGTGGCGGCATGAGCTTGAAAGTGGTTAAAGTTAAATAAACGGCGCTTACCCCGATAATCAATCTGGCCGCTATGGCTGCCGGAAAGCCAGCCGAATCGCCTTAATTTGCTTAAACGCTACGGCACGCTCCGTTAGTTTTGGATTAACGCTCGCCACTGTCTCAAATAAAGCATCGATCACCTCACCTGCTGCGCTCGAAGTGCGGAAATAGCCCGGCTCCCGCGCCAGCGTCTGTTGAATGTATGCAAACGATGCGCTCATGCGCGTGAGCGCTTTCCCGGCATAGCGCCCATAGGGATGACGCCTTAAGTACTCACCGTAGGTTATTTTTTCACGGTTTAGCTCGCACTCAATATCCCCTTCACACTCGCCGCCCAGCTGGGCATTCGCCGCATACCAGCTGATCTCATCGTCGCCCTTCCCGGCCTTATGCTGATCGGCTAGTTGCCAGTAAGCAGCGGCAGGCACCAGCCATTGACCAGAAATTTCATCATAATAAACCCGCTTTGCCGTCTCATGCTCCTTGACCCACGCTTGATAAGGTTCGCGCTGCGCATTGTCCCCATTCACCTTATCGAAAGCTTTTTGCAGCGCCAACAGCCGCCCCAACGCGAAGGCACCGCCCATTTTATCAAGCGCCATCTGCCCCTCGACTTCTGGATCACCTGCGGTTTGGCTCACAAGGGTATCGGCAAACCGATAGAGCGCCACTCGGTCAGCAAAGGACAGTGTTGGCTCGTCCATGCGCTCACGAATAATGCTGAACCAGATTTTTTCTTTTTGCTCAGCCTTAAAGTCACGCAGGAACTGCCCCGCAATCCAGCCTTGCTGATCACCGACGCTCACTCGATACCAATAGTTTTCTACCGCACCTGTAAGCAATTTTTCTTGGGTGCGGCGAGTTGCACGTAGCACCGCCCCCAAACTAACCTGCCCTATAATCGCAGCGTCTAGTGCAGGCTGTGCTCGATACCGCACCGCAGAAGCCGTTACAATTTTCTGACCGTCCATGGCTAACAGCGGCATCTCAGCGACCGCCGCACGAGACAGCAACAACAGCCCACACAGCAACAAAGCACCAAAAACGCGCAGGGTGCGGCGTGAAATTTCTTTATGCTCGTTATTTTGCATAATCACTTACCTTTTCTCATTCATGCCTAAACCATTAAGGAGCGAGCATTAAATAATTTAATTTCTGTTTCTTAGGGTCAAAAATGCGCCAAAAGTTCATGCGACCAGCAAATCATCAACGCGCTGCTGCAACACAGGAATCAGCTCATCCTCCAACCATGAGTTACGCTGCAACCAAGCAATATTTCGCGGACTGGGATGCGGCAGCGGCAAATACTCTGGCCAATATTCTCGCCAAGCGCGTGCCGTTTCCGTCAAATTCTTTTTTCTGCGCTTGCCCAGGTGATAGTGTTGCGCATACTGACCCAACAGCACGGTCAACTTAACGTCCGGCATAGCGTCCAACAAACGCTCGCGCCACGCCTGCGCGCATTCCTTGCGCGGCGGTAAGTCACCACTTTTACCCGTACCCGGATAGCAAAACCCCATCGGTAAAATGCCAAGATGCGGTGAGTGATAAAACGTCTCTCGGCTTACACCTAACCACCGGCGCAAGCGATCTCCACTGGGGTCATTAAAGGTTATACCCGTCCGATGTACGCGCACACCCGGTGCCTGACCCACGATCAGGATTTTTGCCTGTGGATGCACGACAAACACCGGTCGTGGCCCAAGCGGCAGTTCAGCAGCACACAAACGACAAGCTTTCACCGCCTCAATAAGTGTAGGCAAATTTTCTGTATTTGTGTGAATTTCAGTCATTGGGGTTTCTGTCCTCTGTGCTTAACTGGCCTGCTTACATGATAGAATGTTTACAGGTCTACAACGCGAGGCCTAGGCTGCCGGTAACGCTTAACGGCGCAGCAAAACATAGACCGCACCCGTGCCGCCATCAACTGGGCGGGCCGAATGAAAAGCCTGTACCCGGTCATGCTGCCTGAGCCAGTGATTCACCTTGATTTTCAATACCGGGCCACGATAGTCAGAACGGTTACCCTTGCCGTGGATAATACGTACGCATTCGCCCTGAAAAGGATAAACTGTCACTAGAAATTCAGCTAAATAAGTACGGGCCTGTTTCGCATTTAAACCATGCAAGTCCAACTCCGCAGCAATGCGATATTCTCCACGACGCAGCTTATTAAATACCCGGTACTGAATGCCATCCCGCTTATAACTCAGCACATCGCCGGGCTGAATATCTACGGGGTCATATTCATCAGAGAACATATCTTCTAAGACCTGCTGCTCATCCTCCAACGTTTTCGTCGGAATCGCTTTAGGTTTTGGGGTATCATGCACAACCTGATTGACGGACTGCAGCGGTGAGACATCCTGCATGGAATCGTAAAAAAGACGGGACTCATCGTGAGCGGAAGGTGGTTTTTTCTCTTCTTCCACGGCGCCACACTCCTGTAAATATAAAGCAGAACACAAATACATGAATATATTGCTCAGCAATGACGATGGCTATCAGGCACCCGGCCTCTGTGCCTTACAACAAGCGCTCAGCAGCGACCACCATATTACCACAGTCGCACCCGAGCGTGACCGCAGCGGTGCGAGTAATTCACTCACCCTGGACAGACCGCTCAGCGCACGTCAACACTCCGGTGCCAACCACTCAAAGGTTTACAGTGTTAATGGCACGCCCACTGACTGTGTTTATCTGGGGCTAGCCGGACTGCACCTCAACCCCGATATTATTATCTCTGGCATCAACAACGGCCCGAATTTGGGCGATGATGTGCTTTACTCCGGCACTGTTGCCGCCGCGATGGAAGGGCGCTTTGCTAAGCACACTACGCTGGCGATTTCCACCTCATCTCACACGCAAGACCATATAGAATCAGCGGTCCAAGCAGTGCAATTACTCCTCGCCCGCATCGAGACCTTTCCAGCACGCCACGAAAATCTGGTGCTAAATGTTAATGTCCCCAGCCTGCCACCAGAAGCCATTAAAGGCTTCAAGGTCTGCCGTCTTGGCCGCCGCGATAGCACTAAAGCGATGGTGCAGGAAACTGATCCGCGTGGCCGCACTATTTTCTGGCTGGGCCCAGCGCCCGCTGCCGCAGATGCCGGTGAGGGCACCGATTTTCATGCACTGGCACAAGGCTATATCACCGTCACCCCACTGCATACCGATCTCACGCGCTATCAGCAACTGGACAATACCTCACAATGGTTACAAGGAGCTGACCTTGGTCAGACGTAAACTGACAACGTCTGACATACAGGGCATCGGTATGACTTCACAGCGCACACGCAATCGTCTAATCGAACGGCTGCGAGTGAAAAACATCGCCCATGAAGACGTGCTGCGCATCATGAGTAAAGTACCACGCCATCTATTTATGGATGAAGCACTGGCCAGCCGCTCTTATGAAGACACCGCCCTCCCTATTGGGCACGGCCAGACTATTTCTCAGCCCTATATCGTCGCACGCATGACTGAGCTGCTGCTGGCGAGTGAGTACCCCCTGGAAAGAGTCCTAGAAGTCGGTACCGGCTCAGGTTATCAGGCCGCAGTACTCGCCCCATTTGTTAAAAAATTATACACCGTCGAGCGCATAGAAACGCTTTACCTACATACCCGTGAGCTACTGTATGCGCTTGATTACCGCAATATTCATTGTCGACTGAGTGACGGCAGTTGGGGACTAGAACCGGAAGCCCCTTTTGATGGCATCATCGTGACCGCTGCCCCAGAGAGCATTCCACAGGCTTTGCCTGGACAGCTGGCCATTGGCGCACGGCTAATTATACCAACCGGCGCCCAAAACCAACAGCAAGAGCTGCGCATGATGACCCGCCTCAGTGAGACTGAATACAAAACCGAAATCATAGAGTCCGTGCAGTTTGTTCCCTTGGTAAGCGACACCAACCCCTAAATTCGCACTTTTTTGTAAATATTGTTGCTAATATGAAACTTTTCTCCTCATTTTACAACAAAGTCCTTAGCTGGGCAGCTCATCCTAAGGCACCACGCTATTTGGGTGTTCTAAGTGCTGCGGAATCTTCGTTCTTCCCTATTCCGCCGGACATTATGCTAATGCCCATGGTACTGGCAAAACCAAAAAGCTGGCTTTATTTAGCGACGTTAACTACAGTAACTTCTGTACTTGGTGGCATAACAGGTTATTTTATAGGATATTTTGCCTTTGAAACTTTACAGCCATTAATTGTACAATGGGGATATGGGGCGAAATTAGAACAGGCCAAACACCTGTTTGAAGCATGGGGAATCTGGATTATTTTTGCTGCCGGCTTCTCTCCCATCCCCTATAAAGTTTTTACCATTACCGGGGGTGCATTATCTATGGCATTGATTCCATTCATATTTGCATCCATTATCGGGCGAGGAGCGCGTTTTTTTACCGTATCTGCATTGCTTGCCTGGTCGGGCCCCAAGATGGAACCGATGATTATCCGTTACATCGAATGGCTAGGCTGGATTGTTGTTGGAGCGCTCATTTTGATTATATTAATGACACAGGTGTAACTCATGGATAGAAAAATCAAATTACTGGCTGCAACTTCAGTTGCGGCTCTCACAACCGCTGCGTGTACTGTTCCTCCAAATGTACCGATGGGCAATACGGGCACAGTAGCCCCAGTGACGCATTCACACAGCGGCAAAGTGCATTCGCATATGCTGCCAGCAACCGGCATCAACCATACACACAGCACTGGTATGATGAATAATGGCACAAATACCGTTTCAATGGGCGGCGGTGACGGCATGACACATTCGCATAGCGGCAAGGTGCACACTCATAAATTACCGGCTGAGGGTATTAACCACACACACCGGGTCGGCGGTGGCGCAACCAACACCAACACTACCGGTGGCGCCAATGCACACTCGCACAGTGGTCGAGTGCACTCTCATAATCTACCGGCGACTGGCATTAACCATACCCACGGCGCAGGCAATACAAACACTGTTGCCCCGAATCAGCCAACGGGTGAGGGCACAGCGCATTCACACAGTGGCAAAGTCCATAGTCACAGACTGCCTGCAACCGGCTTGAACCATACCCACAGCATCGGCGGTACCAACGCCAATACGCCCGTCGCCAATGGAAACAATGCCGGCAATACCAGCAATGATCCCAATGCGCACTCACACAATGGCAGAGTACATTCTCATGCCTTGCCGCAGACCGGCTTAAATCACGGTCATAACTCAAGCGCTAATGCCAATCAGCCATCGACAGGCAACAATAGCGGCGGCGTAGCGCACAATCATAATGGCAGAACACATTCACATCGCCTGCCTGCAACTGGCATCAATCACACACACGGTACAAACCCCAATGTCAACAATACCGTACCCAATAACACCAACAACGTAGCAGGCAACAACTACTACGACTACAGCGCCAATAATACGGCGGGCACGGGAACGAACAACACGGGCAATAATAGTTACTACGACTATAGCTCAGCAGGTAACAACAGCACCTACTATCCCAATGTTCGCCCGAAGCCGCAGAACTATGGCACCAATTATGACTTCAGTGCGCCAAGCTCCAGCAACTCCAGCGGTAACAATAATGCAGCCAGTAACACAAACACAGGCGGGAACGGCAGCTTTGCACCCAATAATTACTCAGGCGGCGATGCTTATGTCGTACAGCGCGGTGATACGGTGTTCCAAGTGATGCGTAATACCGGCGTTTACTGGAAGGATATTATTCGTATCAATAACCTGAAGGCACCTAACTATCAAATAGTCCCCGGTCAGCGCCTACAGTTACGCTAAGCGCAACCGCGATATTTTATCCATAAAAAAACCCGTCCTAAGACGGGTTTTTTTATGGATAGGGCTACCGATATAACGGAGTAACGCAGGCAGGCAGATGCATAACGCAAGGTGCATGGCCTAGGGAGTTTGGAGCCTACTCTACTGGCTTCTGGGCTGCTGACGCCGCGGCGGAGCGCCGATGAAGCGCTGCATTTGCTGCACGCTGATCACTCCCATGTGTGAATGCACAATTTGACCTTGCGGCGAAACGATGAACGTGGTCGGCACGCCGTAAATAAGGCCTAAGGCAAACATTGAGCTATCTTGCGTTGGTACAACGGTATAATTAATGCGACGCTGTTGAATAAACTTACGCATTTCATGGTCAGGCGTTTCACCAGCATCCATGCCCAGTACAGCAACCTTACCCCTATAATGATGTGCAACACGTCGTAGCGCTGGAATCTCAGCAATACACGGCCCACAATAGGTCGACCAATAATTAACGATGACCCATTGGCCTCTATAATCTGAAAACTTGTGCTGGCGTCCGTTAATATCTTTAAAAGAAAAATCCTGCACAGGTTGTGCAGATGCTATTGAAGAAAAAAGCAGAAGAAATGCCAGTACCGCAGCTGTTAACAACCTCATACAACCCTCATGATCCTGATGACTTTAACCATACTGTTTTGCTACCAAGCAGAGCAAAAGCTATATTTTTCCAAAATCTGGCAATGAGAAATCAAACCAATGGCCATATTAGTTATTGATTAATTGACTCTGCTTCGGTTCTGCGAAACCAGTTTTGTGCGAACGAAAACGCCCAAGACGAACAAGCCCAGTCAGATTAGGCGTTCAAACCATTGAAAGCAAGTTGTATTTATACAACATAACTAGCAAGCAAAAAGGCCAGCTGTTTGAAAAACAGATGGCCTTTTCTCGTAGCTTATTGTTCTCAACTAATTCGCTGAGTGTTTTACTAAAGGCTATTAACTGTTGCGCTTGCTCTGCATAAACTGACGCAAAGCGAATCCACCTAGTAACAGCGATAGTAAAATTTGCGCCCACTGGGTCAAGGTTGGAATAGCCACCTGTCCAGCACCTGGAACGCCAGTATTCTTCTGTAGATAATCCGGCACGCCGTTATTATCAGAATCAACCGCATCATCAGGCTTACCGTCTTTATTCGGGTCAGGCATTTCATTAGACGTTAACAGGCCATCATTATCATCATCAGCATCTAAGTAGTCAGGCCTACCGTCTTTATCGGTGTCATCATTCTTCGGCGTAGAATCACCGTCATAATTTTCGTAGGCGGTTAAAAGACTGTCGCCATCATCATCGGTATCGAGATAATCGCGAATACCATCCTTATCCGTATCATCATCAGTCGGCAAACCGCCGTTATAGTTTTCTTCCGCTGTAGGTACGGTGTCATTATCATCATCGGTATCGAGATAATCAGGAATACCGTCCTTATCCGTGTCATCATCAGCTGGTGAATTACCGTTATAATTTTCTTGTGCCGTAGGAATGGTGTCATTGTCATCATCGGTATCTAACGCATCAATGGTACCGTCGCCATCCGAATCTCTTGGCTTGGTCGGATCACTGCCAGCCTCATCACCGTCATTAATGCCGTCACCATCTGTGTCAGGATTGTTTGGATCGGTGCCTATTGCTTTTTCTTGATCATTGGTCAAACCATCTTTATCGTTGTCATCACTACCCGATGATTTAGCAGTCACCGTTACATTTACTGTAGCAGTACTGGTTCCACCTTTACCGTCCGAAATGGTATAGGTAAAACTATCAGAACCGGTGTAACCCGCATTAGGAGTGTAAGTCACCGTGGTGCCTACAATCGTTACCGTACCGTTAGTGCCCTGAGTAATGCCACTGATGCTCAACGTATCGCTATCAGCGTCTGTATCATTAGCCAACACATTTACTGTAACTGTGGAGTCTTCAACAACGCTGGCAGTATCGTTATTAGCAACCGGATCATTATTGGTCGCTGTAGGTGCACACTTTGCCGCTTCGCCATAGATCCCCACAAAATCATTCACTGCGGGCCAGACAGAACTACTGAACTCATTACCAGGGTTGGTACCCTCTGAGTTTTTCGGTGCGCCCTCAGGCTGATTGAAGGGGTCCGTTTTATTATTTATAAGCTCAACGTCGCCTAGACATGCACCACTTTGATTCTTGAAACTAAAAAGTTCCTGCTCAACTCCAGACTGCAAGTTGAAACCCTGCGGCTCTGAAATGCTTAGTGTGAAAGAGATATATTCTATATCAGTTGCTTCCGTAGGACCGGCCACTTTGGAGGTAGCTGCCCAAGTCAAGCCCGGTGCCTTCACACTGACCAAATCGTCGACAACAAAACGATTGGCGGAATCATAAGGCATACGCAGCGTGACCTGTGCGGACAGTGCAAGATCGGGCACAGGTGTAAGAGTTGGCCTTAGATATACACGATAGCGTTTATCAACGTCATCCCATCCTACCTTATATTCTACACCAGCCAGTGCGTCGCCAGCTTGTGCCAGCATTAGCAATACGAAACCTTTTGATACGATATGAGCAAGCGATTTTTTCATTTTATTATTACCAATGTTATTAGTTTTTTATCAATACGGCTTGGGCCTGAGTAGACCTAGCCTTAGCAGAAAAGTAAATAGCTTTCCTTGCTGTTATGAATGTTTTTTAGGGCAATTGCTCCCGCAGAATATAATTTGCACTAAAGCTAAGGTTATTTGGATAAAGCAAGACATTGCGCAGCAACAGGTTAGTATCGTTCCCTGGTCCAGCAAAGACTGTATCACCATCCATATTTAAATCAGTTGCATAATAGCCAGGAAGAATATAATTCGTACTGAGCGACGAGTTACTGCCATCCAAAAGAACGCTGCTTAACAAAACAGCTGTATCCTGACCTGGCCCATTAGCAACCACATTACCATCACTATTGGCGTTACCCGACCAAAGCAAGGCCACACCAGAGGACTCTGTTCTAGACTTTATACCATGTACTACCGTAGAGGTTTTAGTGAAATCGACCAGCGGCACACCCAGTCCCAGTGCGACCGCTTCTTGAGTGACAACCGCCAAATGATTACGGTGATGTACGCTTACAAAATAATCACCAGCAGTGACGTCAAGTAATTCGAGCGTTTGACTGCCTGTCATCGGATCAATAACGTCACCGTCTCGCTGCACCAGCCCCGCAAAAGTGGCGACTATATTTTCTTTTGTAGTCGAACGCAGCTGCACCAGTACCCAATCGACCACTGAATCCTGTCCGTTATCATCAAAGTCAATAGACGCACTCCAATGCTTATAATTATATCGTGCGTACCTCAACATACTAACGTATGGCTGCTTAATCGGCAGAAGAGCCTCGCTGCGCAAGTCATCTCGCATCAGCTTACTGGTTTCATCAAACGCTCCCTGGAGCATAACCTGGACGCGCAGTGAAACCTTATTAAGCGTCGCATCCAGATAATCTGGAATACCATCATTGTCCGTATCTGTCGCATCAGTCGACAAGCCATCGCCATTAGGATCGGGGGCTTCATTAGCAGTCAATACACCATCACCATCATCATCCGTATCCAACACATCGGGCGTACCATTACCGTCCGTATCCACTGGATTAGTGGGATCACTTCCCACCTCAACCGCATCCGACACGCCGTCAGCGTCCGAATCCACACTTAGCGGATCACTGCCTAAGGTAACTTCAGCGCCGTCATTGAGGCCATCACCGTCACTGTCCACATCGTTTGGATCCGTACCTGTGGTCACTTCAGCGCCGTCACTCAAACCGTCACCATCGCTATCCGCTTTGTTCGGATCCGTGCCTGCGGTCGTTTCAGCGCCATCACTCAAACCGTCACCATCACTATCCGCTTTGTTCGGATCTGAGCCTGCCAAAATCTCAGCACCATCATTGAGCCCATCACCATCACTGTCGGCATTATTCGGATCAGTGCCAACGGTCGTTTCTTCTGCGTTAGTCAGACCATCACCATCGGGGTCAGCCAGAGGGCCATCAGCCGAATTATCATCTAAGTAGTCGGGAACACCATCGCCATCTGTGTCAGCCGGGGCAGTCGATGGATTGCCGTCACCATCCGCATCCGTGTCTTCAGCAGCCGTCAGCGTACCATCGCCATCATCATCCACATCCAGCGCATTGGGCGTACCGTCGCTGTCGGTATCCACCGGGTTAGCAGGATCACTTCCCACCTCAACCGCATCCGGCACACCATCACCGTCGCTATCAGCATCATTCGGATCAGTGCCTGCACTCGTTTCTTCTGCGTTAGTCAGGCCATCACCATCGGGATCAGCCAGAGGGCCATCAGCCGAATTATCATCTAAGTAGTCGGGAACACCATCGCCATCTGTGTCAGCCGGGGCGGTCGCTGGATTACCGTCACCATCCGCATCCGTGTCTTCAGCAGCCGTCAGCGTACCATCGCCATCATCATCCACATCCAGCGCATTGGGCGTACCGTCGCTGTCGGTATCTACCGGGTTAGCAGGATCACTTCCCACCTCAACCGCATCCGGCACACCATCACCGTCGCTATCAGCATCATTTGGATCAGTGCCGATTATCGCTTCCTCAGCATCAGTCAATCCGTCGTTGTCACTGTCTAAGCCATAAATACAGTTAGCCGAATCCCCATAATTGCCTAGATAATTATTCTCACCGCTATAATCAGACCAACCCAAATTACTAAACTGGTTACCCGGATTGGTGTTAGCGCTATTATTACCTCCCGACATAACTGGAGCAACAAACGGATCGGTGTCATTATCAACTAGAGCCACCGGGCCAAGACAGTTACCCCCGTTACGAAAATCAAAAACTTCAATTTCCTTGTTGGCTTCCCAGTTAAAGGCTCCGGTATTACTTGCACTGAGCGTGAGTGAAATATAATCCACATCTGGGTCTTCAATAGGAGCATTGCTACGGGAACTAAGCGCCCATTGGGCACCCGCTACTAACGATCTAATATCGTTTGGCGCAAACTGGTCAGCTCCAGTTCCATGCGGCACCCGAATTGTTAACTGTCCCGTCATGCTAGCGTTAGGAATTGGCGTTGCCCTTGGCTTCATAAAGACATGATAACGATTATCGCTCGTGTCCCAACGAATCATATATTCAAGTGTTTCAGCTGCCCAAGCGCTGTTACAAACCAGCGCATAAGCCAAAGCACTTAGACCAAGAAAACGATGTAGCTTTAAGGCATACATAGTTCGGTTATCTCACTGTTCTAATTTTTATTTATAAAGTAAAAAGATACGAGAATTTCGGTACCAGCAAGCGTGAAAATGTTAGTCCAGCCCCACATGAATAGGCTGCAATCTTTCACGGTAACGCTATCAGGGCACATGCCCTATCAGCATAGAAGCCTTAGACTCCTAGATAATATCTTCAAACGAAACACATACAAGTCTGTCGCTTGAGCAACAGGCATAAAAATCATTTCATCACAAGACGTGGAAGCCTAAACGGCTTCCACACTAAATACACCTATTGATTTTTCATATCAGTACTTATGAGCAGCTGACCGCCTCACCATAAACACTTTTGAAATGGTTTTCGCTAACAGAACCCCAACCCAGATTAGTAAATTGATTACCCGGGTTAGTGTTAGCAGAGTTGTTTTCAGTAGCATTAAAAGGGTCATCATTTTCCATAATGCTCACACCTTCCACACAACCGGACTCATTTTTAAAGGTAAATACCAACTTTTCTTTACCCTCTTCCCAGCCATAGTTGTGGGCACTGTTACCCTGCAGACCTACAAAGGAAAATGAAATGTAATCAAAAGCAGACGCTTCTTCTGGTGCATTCACGCGCGAAGCTTCTACCCAATCTGCACCTTCGACGGTACCGACAACCTCAACCGCTTTAAAATCAGCTAGCGTAGGTACTTTCAGGGTCACCTGTCCAGTCAAACTAATATCGGGTTTTGGCGCAGCGGAAGGGCGCATCCAAATTTCATAAGTCTCACCATCTTCAGCCAGCGCAAGTTTGTAATCAAGAACTTGCCCGCCAAAGACAGCACCACTGGCTACCAAAGAAAGTGCGATGCCACCCGCTACAGTAGTTGCTAAGGATAATAACTTATTTTTTTTCATTTATGCTTTCCTGGTTTTTATTATAGCCCGGAGTAAAATCCGGGATGTCTGTTAAACCCAATAAATTATACTAATCTTATATAACATAAAAATCATTAATGGACAAATGGTCGATTTATGGCCCTAAAAGCACCTCAACCACCCGTTGGCTTGCTGAATACAACTCAGGGCGGCGCGCATCGCATTCACCATCAGTTATTTGCATTCATCGCACCATCTACAATGAAATTAGCCGCGAAGCCCGAATTGCCTGGGTGCAACAATACATTACTTAACAATAGGTTAGTATCGTTATAGGGGCCAGAAAATATGGTATTACCATCCAAATTCAGATCAGCCGCACTATAGCCCGCCATAATATAATTAGCATTAAAGTCCTGGTTGCTCGGATAAAGCAATATGCTGGAGATCAGGAAGGTACTGTCCTGATTAGGGCCATTCGCAATATCTCGCTGGTCAAAGTTGGCATCACCGGCATACATCAAGGCTTTACCACTTAACTCAAAGCGTGTCGTAGCGCCCCCCTTAATCAACGTCGTTGGCAAGCTGAAATCGATCATGGTCGGCAGACTACTTAACGCCACCGTTGATGCCGTCATTAAATCAAGATGATTGCGATGCCTGAGCACCACGTAATAATTGTCCGCCGTTAAGCCGGAAAAATGCCACGTCGCCGACCCATCAGCACCATCAACCACATCCCCATCACGCTGCACTAACAGCGCTTTAGACGCAAGTACTACAGATGCATCAGTAGCATCCCGTAACTCAACCAAAACCCAGTCAACGACGGCATCATTACCAACCACACTTGATACCGCAGTGCCCAGTTGCTCAGTACCCGTGTACATTAGCGGTGCCGCACTGTAGGGTTGCGCCGTCGGCAAGAAACCTTTTGTTCTCAGCTTATCCTCCATCAAACCCAGGCTTGGGTTGTACGGCCCCTGCAGTATAACGCGCAGCTGTAAGCGAATACCCTGACTGAAATCATCCATGGTTATAGCCGGATCAGTCTCATCCGCATCAATGCGGCCATTATTATTCACATCCTCTCCGGCAATACAAACACTCGTCACCGCATTCGCACCATCACAATCCCCACCGCCATCAGTATCTGGGTTATTCGGGTCCGTCTTACTCACCGGGTCAGTATCAACCACAAAAGTACTGCTCAGCGTGCCCACAAACGCCAACGCCGCGACACCGTCGCTATTCCCACCAGCAATAGACACTGTCATGCCTAACTCAGTACCATCCTGCAGCCCATCACCATCACTATCCGGGTTATTCGGATCAGTATTATCAGCAGCCGTCGCCGGATCGCCATCCAGACCCACCAGTTCCACACCGTCATTCAGACCATCATCGTCTGAATCAGCATCCAATGGATTCGTATTATCAGCAGCGGTGGTCACATCACCATCCGGGCCCAGCAGCTCGGCAGCATCACTCGCTCCATCATTATCGCTATCAGCATCATTCGGATCGGTGCCGCCACTCACCTCAGCACCATCACTCAAACCATCATTATCACTATCCGCATCGTTTGGATCTGTCCCAGCTGCAGCTTCCTCCGCATTGGTCAAGCCATCAGCATCAGGATCAGCCAGCGGCCCGTCATCCGAATTATTATCAAGATAATCCGGCGTGCCATCGCCATCGCTATCCGTCGGGGTTGTCGCCGGATTACCGTCACTGTCCGTATCTGCATCTTCTAGCGAGGTCAGCGTGCCATCACCATCATCGTCGGTATCCAGCACATCTGGCGTACTGTTACTATCAGTGTCAACCGGATTCGCCGGATCACTCCCGACCTCGGTACCATCAGGCACGCCATCACCATCTGTATCAGGATTCAACGGACTGGAGCCAATACCCGCCTCAACCCCATCATTAAGGCCATCACCGTCGCTATCCGCATTGTTGGGGTCTGTCCCTGCAGTCGCTTCTTCCGCATTCGTTAAACCATCACCATCAGGATCAGCCAGCGGCCCATCATCCGAATTATTATCAAGATAATCCGGCGTGCCATCGCCATCGCTATCTGTCGGGGTTGTCGCTGGATTACCGTCACCGTCTGTATCTGCATCTTCGAGCAAGGTCAGCGTGCCATCACCATCATCATCGGTATCCAGCACATCTGGCGTACTGTTACTATCGGTATCAACCGGATTCACCGGATCATTCCCGACCTCAGTACCATCAGGCACGCCATCGCCATCCGTATCAGGATTCAGGGGATCAGAGCCGATTATTAATTCGTCCGCATTAATCAAGCCATCACTATCATCATCATTACTGTCGGCGCAATCTGCCGCCGGGCCATAGTTACCAAGATAATTATTCTGTCCATAAAAATCAGCCCAGCCCAGATTACTGAACTGGTTGCCAGGATTCGTGCCAGCACTGTTATTATTGCCTGAATTAACGGGGATAATGAATGGGTCTGTAATGTTGTTAATCAGCGAAACCGGGCCGCGACAAGGGCCAGAATTGGAAAAATTAAACACCTCAATTTCCGTACCTGCCTGCCAGTTAAAAGCACTAGACATACTGACCGTCAGGCTCAATGAGATATAATCTGCTGTCGGCTCTTCAGTAGGAGCGTTGGCACGCGAATTGGCTGCCCAGCTCACGTTGGGAACCACAGAATTGAGCCCAGACATCTGAAACATTTCGCTACCGACACCATGCGGCACCTTAATCGTTACCTGCCCAGTCATGCTGGCATCAGGCGTCGGTGCCTGACCGGGTTTCATAAAAACATGGTAGCGACTATCACGGGTATCCCAGCGGATCGTGTACTCCAGGGTTTCAACTGCCCACACGTCAGCAGCCAGCAACATAACAGCCGAAGCAATAAGGCCAGAAACATAATATGAATTTGCGGCGTGCATAACTTTCTCTCTAATTTTTATTATTCATAGGAGTAACCGAAACCGTTACACCGCCTAACCTAGTCTAACAACAATGAATCAAAAGTTAACGTAACAAATTGGTGTATTAAATAGCGGAAATCAACCTAAAATAATCGGCAATTGCGCATACCAAAACTTCATTGAGTCATATACGGGTTCATTACAACCAACGCCAAAGGGATGAAAAGAAAAGCGAATTATCAGCGTCTCAGCCTAAGGACGCCTAAACTTGACCGAGTAAATGGTCGATATAGGCAGGTACAATGCGGCTTGCTTCGCCATTAATTGATTCATTGAAATGGTGGTTCACCAACGAGCGCTCCAGATTCAATTCAACGGTATGCGCACCATTCATCGCCGCAGCCTCCACAAACCCCGCTGCTGGATAGACATGGCCGGAGGTGCCAATCGCAATAAACAAGTCACAAGCGGCCAGCTCATCGTAGATCCGATCCATTTGCATGGGCATCTCACCGAACCAAACGATATCAGGCCGCAGAGCACCCTCCAACTGACAGCAGGGGCAACGCTCATCTCTATCCAGCAGACCAATACGCTCAAACACTTCCTGACTGTGAGTACAGCGAATTTTATTCAGTTCGCCATGCATGTGAATTAGGTGCTGAGTACCCGCACGTTCGTGCAAGTTATCGATATTCTGTGTCACTAACAAACATTGACCCGCAAACTCAGATTCTAGCCGGGCCAAGGCCTCATGCGCAGCATTAGGGTGGACATCACCAGCGTTGAGCTGGGCGCGCCGCTCATTGTAAAACCGCTGCACTAATTCAGGATCACGCGCAAAACCCTCAGGCGTCGCCACATCTTCTACGCGATGATTTTCCCACAGGCCATCACTGGCACGGAAAGTCTGGATACCCGATTCCGCAGAAATACCCGCCCCGGTCAGAATAACAATATGCGTGTATTGTGCCGTCATGTGGCTCTACCCATAATGGCAGACGTAGTGCACATCTTCTAATACTTCGATATCGAACGAAGAATCGCCTGCCACTGAGAATGAGTCGCCGCCCGCATAGTCTTTAAAAGCCGCTTCACCCGCAATCTTTACCCGACAACGTCCCTGCTGTAGCTCCATAATTTCTGGGGCCGCTGTGCCAAAGGTGAGCTGTGCGGGCTGGATGACCCCCACGCTTTTGCGAGTGCCGTCGGCCGTGTGAAAAGTATAACTCACGCATTTACCGTCAAAATAAACATTGCCAGTCGCCGATAGGTTAACGTTGTCAATAGAGTTCATCCGCATTGCTCCTGCTTAAAAATAAATACGCAGTAGTCTAGCAGCGTGTGCTCAGGCTCGTCAGTAGCAAACTGCTACCGCAGGCCGACTAAAGCCAATTATTTTTTAGTATCTCTATAACGCTGAATCAGAGCATTAGTCGAACCATCATGTGCCAACGTATCTTCAACCGCCGTTAGCTCAGGTAAGATCGTCTTCGCCAGCTGCTTACCCAACTCTACGCCCCACTGATCATAAGAGTTCAGGTTCCAGATAATTCCCTGCACAAAAATCTTATGTTCATACAGCGCCACCAGCATCCCCAAGGTGTGCGGCGTTAATTTATCCAGCATAATCGCATTACTCGGGTGATTACCCGCAAACACCTTATGCGCGATGGTTTCATCATCCGCACGCCCCTCGGCCTGCATTACTGCACGGGTTTCTGCTAGGGTGCGCCCACACATCAAAGCCTCGGTCTGCGCCAAAAAATTAGCCATTAAAATATCATGCTGCTCACCGACGGTTTCATGCGGCTGTAGCGAAACAATGAAATCTGCGGGAATCAGTTTTGTACCCTGGTGGATCAGCTGGTAGAAGGCATGCTGACCGTTAATACCCGTCGCCCCCCAGATCACCGGGCCAGTCTGGTATTTGACCGCTGTGTGCGTTCGATCAACTGATTTACCGTTACTCTCCATATCAGCTTGTTGCAGGTAAGCAGGGAGGCTGCGCAGGTCATGATCGTACGGCAGCACCACATGTGACTCAGCGCCAAAAAAATTATTATACCAAACCCCAAGCAATGCCAGAATCACCGGCATATTCTGTTCCAGCGGTGCCTGCTGGAAATGCTGATCCATGGCATGACCACCGGCGAGTAAATCCGTAAACCGCCCCATCCCAACGGCCAAAACGATCGATAGACCAATCGCCGACCAGAAAGAATAGCGTCCTCCGACCCAGTCCCAGAACTCGAACATATTGGCCGGATCGATGCCAAATGCACGCACCGCATCAGTATTCGTCGATACCGCAACAAAATGTTGGGCGATATACGCTTCATCGCCAGCAGCACGTAAAAACCAGCGCCGCACCGCCTGCGCATTGGTCAGCGTTTCCTGTGTGGTGAAGGTCTTAGACGCAATGATAAACAGAGTCGTCGCCGGATTCAGGCCATCCAACACATCAAGCACGTGCGCCCCATCAACGTTAGACATGTAATGCACACGCAGACGCTCATGGCGGTATGGCTTTAACGCCTGATAAACCATTTGTGGGCCAAGGTCGGAACCACCAATCCCAATATTGACAACATCCGTAATCACCTGACCGGAATAACCCAACCACTCCCCGCCACGCACTCGCGCAGCAAATAAACCCATTTTATCCAGTACGGCATTAACGGGCGGCATCACATCTTCACCGTCTGTTATCACCGGCGCATTGCTGCGATTACGCAAGGCAACATGCAAAACGGCACGGTTCTCTGTGGTATTAATTTTCTCGCCGCCAAACAAGCGATCACGCCAACCCTCAATATTAGCTTCTCGTGCCAGATCAGCTAACAGTGACATCGTCTCCGTTGTAATGCGGTTTTTGGAATAATCCAGCAATAAACCGGGTATCTCGACAGAAAAACGCTCAAAACGCTGGGCATCCCGCGCAAATAAGTCCCGCACATGCTGTGTCTTAACGACCTCATAGTGTTGAGAGAGCTGCTCAGCAATTTTACGGTGCAACACCGCGTCCCCTGGTTGACTGCTTGGAGCTGACATAAGGCTTTATTCCTTCTTTAATGCAGGTACTAAGGACAGCGCGAAGCGTCACCAATACACTGCCGCAGCCTTCCTGTTATACTAACTGTAATCTTGGCTAATTGTGCGCTCGTACTACTGTCCTGTAATAGGAAGCTAAAGCCATTTCTCCCGCGTAACAAACCGTTTGAATAGTAAGTCACCGCATTGCTGTATGTACTCACGCTCGCGACAATATCAATATTTCCGGTAGGCACGCCGGACACAAACAATATCTGTTCTGGCGAATCGTTAACTCCGTCACCCGTGGTATCAAATAGCGTACCGACCGGGTCAAGTCGCTGATCATTATCATAATCAACGAAGAGAATCCAACCACCTGAATAGTCAGCAGCACTGTTGTCACAATTAGTCTGCGCGGTATTACTAGCACAGACAGTAACGGGGTTGCCACGCTTAACGGACTCACTCCTGGCCTGATAAAGACTGGAAACGAACTCATCGTTCAACGCCCGGATGCGATTGTTTTCGATCAATGACTGCACATTAGGCGCAGCCAATGCGGACAATATACTCAAAATGCTAATAGTAACCAAGATCTCAAGCAAAGAGATGCCAATTTGACGGGAATGTTTCATAAATAATCCTGAGCTTTTTTATTATTGGGGAGCTGTGCGCCATCGTTATGCGCACGCTAGATACTCAAGTACTATTATACAAAAACTCCCTGAACGCAGGTTTGCATGCCAGACAAAAGGCAAACCGGACGGCTAAACCGGCTTTTTACAGGCTAAGCCCAATACCCAGCAACCAACCCAGTTCAGTAAGTTCAATCGTTGCCCCAGCGGTATCACCGGTACAACCGCGCAATCGCTGCACCATTAAGCGCCGCAACCCATAAAATATCAGCAGCGCCGCTAGCAATCCCTGCCACGATAAGTATAAACCCGCCCCTGCAATCAACATACAAAGCAGCAAGGCACCCAGCTTTGGGAGAAAGTCCGTTACCGCATTACCCAACCCTTCACGCCGCACATAAGGCGTAGTCAGAAATAAGAGCAGCACTAATGACCGTCCCAGAACGGGGGTGAATAACACCAACCACCACAGCTGCTGTTCCAACAGAACCGTCAGCCCGACAAACTTCAGCAGCATAACCGCCACGATGGCAATCACACCTGCTGCGCCCAACAGTGGGTCTTTCAAAATCCGCTGTGTTTTTTCCGCGTCGCCCCACCCACCTAACCAAGCGTCAGCACTGTCCGCCACGCCATCCAAATGCAGCCCACCCGTCAGCATAGCCCAGCCGACAGTTAACACCGCCGCCAATACTAAGGACGAAGCACTGGGCAATAGCCAGGGCAACAGGCATAGGATGACGCCAATCAGCAGGCCCACTATGGGATAAAACAGAGCGGAACGCCCCATATCAGCAGGATCAACCCGCTCAATAGGCGGCGTCGGCAGGCGAGTGAGAAACGTGAGCGCTAGCCAAAAGTGTTTCAAAGAATCACCAACAGGTACCCCAATGCCTGATAATCACGAATCTGCGCGGGCCCAGATGCCGCGACCTCGACATAATCGGGGAAATCTTCAGCACTAAGACCGCGCCACTTAGCATGTCCACCACACACCGCCACGGGCACATCTTCAGCAATAATACGCTGCACCAAGCGGTGTGACTCGGCGTGTTTTTCCTGGTTCGCCGTGGTCAGCGCAAATTGTTCGCTGCCATGGCTCACAATCGCCAAACGAATGTCAGGAAATTTAGCCTTGAGCTGCTGCTGATAGATCTGAAATTTATCCAGCGCCGTTTTTAAATAAGCCTCATCACCCGCGACCACCTCAAACACAACGCCTGTGGGGGCAGTTTCCTGCTGTAGGATTTGTGCTACCTCGGCCTCGCTCGCCACACTCATAGAAAATATGCCTGCTAGTAGCCATACTAGGCCAGATAAAAAGAGTGTTCCCAGACCATTCAATTTACAATTATTTTTAACGTGCTGCATCTTCATCTCCTGTTTAAACTCATGCGTATTGCTACGCAATCCCTGCGTTATTAGATGCCGCGACTGTCTGGAAAACTACATGCGCTCCAAGACCTCAATCCCCAGCAAATCCAAACCCGTCTTTAAGGTTTGCGCTGTCAAATCAGCCAGCTGTAAACGGCTATCACGAACACTAGGTTCAACACCGGCTTTCAAAATTGGACAAGCCTCATAGAAACTCATAAAACTCCCAGCCAGCTCATACAGAAAATTGCACAGCTGATTCGGCATCCCATCTTGGGCAGTGCTATCGATAATCTCAGCGAACTGCAACAGCTTCATCGCCAGAGTGCGCTCTGCCGCCACATTCAGCTTGATAACGCAACTGTCATCACTTCGGTAATTCGCTTTACGGAAAATACTCTGGATACGCGCATAAGCATATTGTAGATAGGGTGCCGTATTGCCTTCAAAGCTCAGCATAGCGTCCCAGCTGAAGATATAGTCCGAAGTGCGATTCTTAGATAAGTCCGCATACTTAATCGCACCTATCCCAACCTTCTGTGCAATCGCGCGCCGCTCCGCCTCCGTTAAATCGGGGTTCTTTGCCGTCACCAACACAAACGCCCGCTCCACCGCCTCATCCAGTAAATCCGCCAGTTTGACCGTGCCGCCCGTGCGCGTCTGAAACGGTTTACCATTCTCACCCAGCATATTACCAAACGCCATATGCTCATACACAGCACTCTCATTAATAAAGCCCGCCTTACGCCCCAGCGTAAATACCTGACGGAAATGCAGCCCCTGCCGCACATCGACAAAATACAGGGCACGATTAGCTTTTAGCGTGTTATTACGGTGGCGCAGCGCAGCCATATCCGTCGTTGCATACAGATAACCCCCGTCAGACTTTTTTAAGATAATAGGCGTAATGCTGCCGTCTTTATTCTTAAATTCATCCATGAAGGCACATTGCGCACCTTTATCTTCAGTCAGCAATCCTTGCACCTGCAGATCTGCAATTACATGCGCCAGATCCGCGTTATAAGCACTCTCTGGCATCACATGTTCCCGCTTCAGGGAAACGCCCAGCTTGTCATAAGCCTGCTGGCAATGATGCAGCGAAATATCAATAAACTGTTGCCACAGCACACGACATTCCGCATCCCCTCCTTGCAATTTCACAACATAGTCACGCGCCCGTTCGGCAAAGCCCGTCTCATTGTCAAAGCGTTTTTTCGCCTCGCGGTAAAAACTTTCCAGATCAGCCAGCTGCATTGAAATCTCACCGCCCTGCACTTCCAGGTCAGCCATATGGGCCAGCAGCATGCCAAATTGTGTCCCCCAATCACCGACATGATTTTGGCGAATGACGTGGTGACCCTGAAATTCCAAAACGCGCACCACCGCATCACCAATAATCGTGGAACGCAGATGTCCAACATGCATCTCCTTCGCCAAATTCGGTGCCGAGTAGTCCACCACAACAGTTTGCTGCGGCTCACTTAACGCAATACCCACACGCTCATTACCCAATGCCTGCTGGCAGGTAGCTGCCAGCCACTCGTTTTTCAGGTGAATATTGAGAAAACCTGGCCCAGCGATTTCAATTTTTTCTGCCAGATCGGTTAAATCCAATACAGCCAATACCTTAGTCGCCAGTTCACGCGGGTTCATCGCTAGCTGCTTAGCTGCCGCCATCACGCCATTAGACTGATAGTCACCAAATTCCGGGCGCGTCGATGGCCTGACAATAGCCGTCACATCTTCCGGGGCACCTGCCAGCTGTAAAGCAGCAGTGATACGATTATCAAGCGAAACACGAATATTCATAGTATGAGCTTATACGTTTAAGGTTTTCAGGCCGCGCATTGTAACCTGAATCCCCCCCAGGCATACAAGTCAGCAACTTTGACACTACGATACGCCAAAGCGTCATGCTTATATCGGCCTTGGTTTGAAATTACCGCGCATCTTCGGCACCGACACGGCTGCCGCCACCTTTTTCAAATATTGCCAGCCACCCGACACCTATATTGAAGCCGCCCGGAGCTTCTGATACGTTTGCCACATGAAAACGACCGCCCTGACGCTTACAGATGGACGCACATTGTACTACCAAATTCGCTTATCAAAGCGAGCTAAGTTTATGCGCCTGACGTTTTCCGCCAGCAAAGGCCTAGTTGTGACACAGCCCGCAAGCATATGTGAACACACGCTCAAAGATTGGGTTCATAGCCAACAAAACTGGATTATTCGCAACCTTGATCGTAGCAACGCTCACCCACTGACAGGCGAACAAAACACCCCACTGGAACGCCCGCAGCAGATAGACATTCCGCTGCTGCAACAAACCCTACAGATACACTATCTGCCCGCTTCTGACTACCAGGTCACTGCGAATTACAACGGCAACAATTCACTAACCCTAAGCGGTATGACCGATAATACGGAACTCTGCATTCAGGTATTGCAGCAATGGTTCCAGCGATATGCTCGCCTCCCACTAGGACAGTTATTAGCACACACGGCGGAAGCCACTGGCCTAAAATACAACCACTACCGCATTAAAGCACAGCGCACGCGCTGGGGCAGTTGCTCCAGCAAGGGCAACATCAACCTAAATTATAAACTTGCGCTAATGCCTGAGCGCTGGGCGCGCTATACGGTGCTACATGAACTGTGTCATACGGTGGAATTAAATCACTCCAACCGTTTCTGGGCCTTAGTCGCACAATTCATGCCTGACTACCAAACCATACACACTGAAATGAAAGAGGCCACACGAATGCTACCTCCCTGGGTTAACTACCCGTACGTGTCGAGTCCCGTGGAATCGCCTGCAAATAGCTGAACCATCTGTCAAACAGCGCTTTATCACATGAGGCGACAACGGAGCGTGTCTGCATGCTCAGACGAAACACCGATTCACCCTCTAGCGTGCAAGCGTACCCACCCGCCTCCGACAATAGCAAAGTCCCCGCGGCTAAATCCCAGAGCTTCATGGAGCCATGCAAATAAAGCTGACCGCGATTTGCCGTCATCCACGCCCATTCCAACGCACAGGTACCAATATTGCGCTGCGAACCAAACGGTGCATTGCTGACTAAGACTTGGCGTATTTCTGGGTGCAAGCGCTTAAAATCAACCATCGCCACCGCATTATTCAGCGGAAAGCCACTAGTTTGGCAGCGCAGCGGTTTTCCGTTCAGCCAAGCACCCTTACCTTTTTCCGCAGTAAAGGCTTCATCACGCACCGGGTCATAAGTCAGTGCCAGGACAACTTCGCCGTTTTTAAATAAGGCCAACGATACTGCGAACAGTGGAAAGCCCGCAGCAAAATTGCTGGTTCCATCCAATGGATCCAAACACCATAAGGCGCCAGGCTGGTGCAGCATTCGCTCCTGTTCAGCGGTCGTCATTTCTTCGCTTAAAAACGCAATGTTTGGCCAATGGTGCTGAAGAAAAGTCTGGATACGCTGATTAGTCACTAAATCAGCCTCTGTCACTAGACTGCCATCGCCCTTAACTTCAAAACCCACTTTTTCAAAACGCGGTAAAATCTCTTCTTTAGCAATCCGACGGATCGCACCGACAAGTATCTCAAGGTCTGGCAAGCTCATAAGGTATTCAACTCAATTCAGTTCACGCTATTATAGAAGCCCTTTGCGCCGACAATAAACTACTTCTGCTAAGTAGCATGTTAAAGTAAGTTTTACAGGCAGGCTTAAACTGATCCAAACAATTATCGACCTCACTTAAGCCTAAAGTGCCAAAAAAACGCATAACAGGTAGACTCATCGCCACCAATCCAAACAAATTCGCTTATTTTGACCGCACAATCCGTAACGCTTGTTTATTAATTTGAGTGCCGGGTTTATGCTGGCAACCACTTGAATCGGAGTAGAAGAAAAGACAGTTTATGGCTCGTTTCCGCAATGAAAAAGATTATTTCCACGGCAAGGCTGCCAACACGGGTATTTTATTGGTAAATCTGGGCACGCCAGATGCACCAGACGCGCGCTCACTACGCCGCTATCTACGTGAATTTCTCTCTGATCCACGTCTGGTTGAAATACCCCGTCTGGTCTGGTATCCAATTTTATATGGGATCATTCTGAATAAGCGCCCCGCTGAAAGTGCAAAAAAATACGCGACCGTTTGGCGCGAGGATGGCTCTCCTCTCTTAGCCATTGCTAAGCAGCAATGTGCTGCACTCCAACAGGAAATGTCGATTCGCTTTCAGGGGCCAGTGAAAGTGGCATTAGCGATGCGCTATGGCACCCCCTCCATTCCAGATACTCTGCGTAAAATGAAACAGGATGGCATGCAACGTCTGTTGGTTTTTCCGCTCTATCCCCAATACTGTGCGGCCACCACCGCAACAACCTTTGATGCGGTTTATAAAGAGCTTAGCCGCTGGCGCTGGACACCTGAGTTACGTCAGGTGAATCATTATCATGATCACCCAAGCTACATTAATGCGCTGGCCGACAGTGTGCGCAAACACTGGGCAGAGCATACCCCTCATGAGCTATTAATCATGTCTTTTCACGGCATTCCAAAGCGCAATCATAATTTGGGAGACCCCTATTTTTGTGAGTGCCTGAAGACGGCACGCCTATTAGGGGAAGCGCTGGCACTCAAACCAGAACAGTACAAAGTCACCTTTCAATCACGCTTTGGCAAAGCGGAATGGCTACAGCCCTACACAGACAAAACGTTGCAGGAACTACCCGCGACAGGCGTAAAGAATGTTGATGTCATCTGCCCTGGCTTTTCTGCGGACTGCTTGGAGACACTGGAAGAAATTCAGGAAGAAAACCGCGAATACTTTCTTGAAGCTGGGGGTGAAAACTATCAATACATCCCGGCACTTAATAATAGTGCACAACACATACAGGTGCTGGCAGATGTTATTCAATTGCACACACAGGGTTGGCCAGAAACCTCGGAGGACTGGAACACGCAAACTTGCCAGCATCAGGCCAAAATCAGTCAGACTGAAGCCAAAAAAGCCGGAGCAAAACAATGAGCATGCAAGCTAATGCAAGAGTCGGGCTAGTCTTGATCGGCGATGAATTACTGAATGGATCTCGCCAGGATAAACACATGGCTAAAACTATTGAGATCTTGCAACAGCGCGGCCTACCGCTAGCCTGGGTACGCATGATTGGTGACGAATATCCGCTACTCATACAAACCTTTAAAGAAACTATGAGCACCAATGACATTGTCTTTAGTTTCGGCGGCATTGGCGCTACACCTGACGACCTGACCCGACAGTGCTCAGCGGATGCTGCTGGTGTGAGGCTGCTACGCCACCCACAGCTGGTCGCGATATTAGAAGGACATTTTGGTGCAGAAGCTTATCCACAGCGGATTCGCATGGCCGAGCTGCCGGATGGTGCATCGCTTATTCCTAATCCAATAAATAAAATTGCCGGGTATAAGCTGCACAATCATCACTTCGTACCAGGCTTTCCAAAGATGTCCTGGCCGATGATAGAATGGAGTCTTGATACCTATTACTCACACCTGTTCGACCCGGAGCCTAATGTTGAACAGCGCTGGATTCTCAAAGGTGTGCGCGAGAGCGATCTCATTCCGATGATGGAAAAACTACTCAGAACCTTCCCGAAGGTACGTCTTTCCAGCCTACCAAGTACAACGATCAGTATGCAGATTGATTTTGGCCTCAAGGGCAAGCAGTTACCTGTCGCTGAAGCAGCCGAATGGTTCGTTCAACGCATGACTGAGGGCAATATCGACTGCACTCCAAAGCCAGAAGCAGCCGACGCTTAATCGTATCTAAAGATTGTGAAGCCTCCTTCTGCTACTGATTTTCATACTGAATTGCTGCACCCAAAACACTGGGCAAGTTGGTTTGTATTACTTCCTCTATACCTGCTTGCCTGGACACCGTGGCAGATTCGGCACGGACTTGGCAAACGCCTCGGCAAACTCATGCTGCAGAAAAACACTAAGCGCCGTAACGTGGTGCTGACTAACCTACGGCTATGTTTTCCGGAACTCGATGCAGCCCGACACAACCTACTTGCCCAGAAGACTTTTGAAAACTATGCCTGCGCTCTGCTGGACTACAGTGTTTTATTTTTTCGCTCCCGCAACTGGCTGCACAAACAGACCGTCATCAACGGGCGCGAACATATTGATACTGCAATAGCGAATGGTCAAAACGTTGTTTTATTACTGGGACACTCCGTCTGGCTAGAATTTGCGCCGCTTGCTATCGGGCAGCATTACACCACTTATGGCTCCTATAAGCCGTTTGGCAATCCCGTATTCAACTGGATGATTGCACGCAGTCGCCTGAAAGATGTCTCGGAGGTGATTGCGCGTGAGGCAGGCATGGTGAAACTGATACGTTCACTCCGACCGGGCAAGCTACTATTTTTTCTCCCTGATGAAGACCATGGCCCAAAACACTCGGTCTTTGCGCCCTTCTTCAACACGCCTAAGGCTACACTCAATACGCCCGCTCGGATTGCTAAAATGAGTCGAGCGCAGTGTCTACCAGTTATGGCATTTTTTGATCGCCAGGCAGGTAAGTATCAAATCGAGATTGGTGCAGCATTGCCTGAGTTTGGGCAGCAAAGTCATCCAGACGCTGCCACGCTTATGAATCAGGGCTTTGAGCAATTAATCTACCAGTATAAAGATCAATATATGTGGCAGCTGAAACTATTTCGTACGACACAGCCGGACAATGCACCCGCATACCCTTGAGCTTGTCAGGTCATAGTAGGCAATGGGTGAGAGCCGACATATCATATCCGCTCAGCAATAAAGTAGATTAATTTGAACTTGAAATCGAAGTTCTTATCAAACAAACAGATAACAAATTAATGGAGATAAATAGCAAATGAAATTAAAGCTGTATGCCGCATCATTTTTTCTAACACTGCCACTGGCTGGCTGCACGGTCACTTCTGTTGGGGAGCCGCCGAATGCACTTGCTTTGCCTCAAAGCTTTCTGACGAATGCAACAAAACTAAAAGTCAATCCACCCGTGAGCCGCTATAGCAGCCGGTTTTACAATCTAAAACTTGGAAAATACGCGGTAAATAACACCCAAATTAACCGGAGAACGAGTGGAGCAAAAGAGTATCAAGGACTAGAAAGAGTCCAAAATGCCTGGTGGGATGTTGATTTGAACGGGATTCAACTCCGGTGGGGTGACTACCATCAATACCAAATCAGTGATCACAAACAATTTGCTTTCCAACTAGCCAATCAGTCTGGGCAGAAACTACGTTCAAACTGTAACTCCGGCAGCTTCTATTTAGAAAGAGAGGCCAACAGTAGTTTAACCGTCACCTTGTTTGGCGACGGGAGTGGGTCAAACCCAGGCATTGAATGGATTCGATCAATCTTGCATTGCAACATCCAACAAAATCAACGCCTTTGGCAACTCGCTGTTGTTAAACACGCCTCATCAACTCCAGAATTAACACTGAGTTCGGGCGGTATTGCTTACCAGTTACGACCTGCCAGTAGTGATGGTAATGGTTCAAACGCTACGGGTGAAATTCAAGGGGTCAGCATCTACAAAGCAAATAGGCAAATTGCTGCTGTCTCAACCATTGAACCCTGGAATACCATCTGGCTCGACAATAGCTTATCTGCACAAGAGCATGAACTACTGCTCGGCGCTGCTTATAGCATGATTCTATGGTCTTGGTTGTCCAATACCTGACGAGATAAAAACTTAAAGAGAGAACATAAAAGGCTATGGATTTAGCAGTTAATTCATAGCCTTTTATGGCCAGCAACAAACTATCCTGTCGCGCATAAAAAAAGCCCGCTATCATAATCACATTGGATTTCGATAACGGGCTTTCTGTTTGAGAGTCTGGCATTGACCTACTCTCACATGGGGAGACCCCACACTACCATCGGCGATGCCACGTTTCACTGCTGAGTTCGGGATGGGATCAGGTGGTACCATGAC
>CALAMO010000011.1 GCA_937925855.1 uncultured Thiotrichaceae bacterium | reverse complement strand
ATTACCTTCAGGTAGGCCGAGCGCTAATTAACGTCACTTTTAGACTGTCGGCAAAACATGATCATTCATCGGTATCTTGTCAAAATCATAATGAAATGGTGCATTTGAATAGGGCTGCGTTTGATATACAATATATACCGGCTAAAATGCCGATTTTCTGAACCTACTTTTTATCCCAATTTTCCAGGGCTGCCTTACTGGGTGGATATAGATTTTAAATAAATGTGATATGTTAAAACCCTCATTTTCTAAGCAAAAAATTCACCTTGGTTCATTAGCCGAGTTGGCTTATTAGCAGGTATATTTGGTAGCTATCAGATCGGAAGAGCACTGTTAGTGACTGCAACTCATTCTGCTTGACACGCGGTACATCAACCTGCAAGTCGATACGATCCAAAAACGGCGCAGAAATCCGTGCACGATGCCGTTTTTGCTGCTGCGGCGTACATTCACAATTTTCCGCTCTGTCGCAGGCACGACCCTGCGGACAGGGATTCATCGCCGCCACGAGCTGAAAGTCTGCGGGATAAGTCGCCTGACGCGCAGCCCGCGACAGAGTGATTTTCCCGGTTTCCAGCGGTTCACGCAGCACGTCCAGCACTTTGCGATCAAACTCAGTCAGTTCATCCAGAAAAAGTACGCCTTTGTGCGCCAGTGAAATTTCACCGGGCTTGACGTGTGCCCCACCCCCGACTAATGCCACTCCCGACGCGGTGTGATGGGGTTCACGGACTGGCCGTCGTCCCCACTGTTCAGCGTCAAAGCCCTGGTTGCTGATCGAGGCGACCGCCGCTGATTCCAGCGCCTCGTCCTCATTCAAATCGGGTAGAATAGTCGTCAACCGGCTCGCCAACATGGTTTTGCCGGTACCCGGCGGCCCAACCATTAGCAGGTTATGTCCACCCGCCGCCGCAATTTCCAGCGCGCGCCGGGCAGCGAATTGACCTTTAACGTCACTCAGGTCAAAAGGATACGTCACCGGCTCTGCATGTATTTCCTGCTGATAGCGCAGCAAATGCTGGCCGCCCTGTAAATGCGCAATCACCGCCGTTAAATCAGGCGATGGATAAACCGCTAGCCCTTTAATCAGGCTGGCTTCGTGGGCGTTGTGCTGCGGCAAAATCAAACTGTGCTGCGCCGCCAATACGTTGACTGCGGTGGGTAACACACCATGCACTGCTCGCAGCTGGCCGCCCAGTGAAAGTTCGCCAATAAATTCGTATTGCTCTAGTACATCCGTTGGAATTTGCTCGCTGGCCGCCAGAATACCTAGGGCAATTGGCAGATCAAACCGCCCGCCGTCTTTCGGAATATCCGCCGGTGCCAGATTCACCGTGATCCGTTTCACCGGAAAGGTATAGCCGCAGTTAATAATAGCGGCCCGCACCCGATCACGGCTTTCTTTAACCGCTGTTTCCGGTAAACCGACAATAGAAAAAGTAGGCAGACCATTCGCTAGATTAACCTCAACGCTCACCAACGGAGATTCCAAGCCCGCATTAGTGCGGCTGTAAACAATCGCAAGACTCATAAGTTTTTATTCGCTGACACAGTAACGTTTTATCAGGCCATTCTGTAGCGTGGCCACGCCATGAACAAACATTTGTGACGGATGGGCCGCCCCATTAATCTCGGATAACAATCCGATTGCTCAGCTGTTGCAATACTGTATGGCATAGGCTTTGCTATAAAATCCAAATGGATAAACACTCCCCGCTGCTGTTGACTGCTTATTTAGTCGGGCTTTATCTAGGGGTGGTTGGTGCGCTAGTACTAACCGCCACCTCAGATATGGCCGTTGTCTCTGCCCAGGCGGGCTGTTTATTCATCTCCTGCCTGCTATTGGCAAACATCACAGAAACCTCAGGCGCATTCATTGTGGTCAGCACCCTACTCGTCTTCTGTACTATTTACTTATCGCGCGGACTCCATCGTCTATTTTTTCCTAAGGACTAAGCTCACTTGAGCAGGTGCGCCCCAGTATCACGTCAGATGAGTGTGGTTAGCTAAATGTTGACAACTCTTATTTAGCGCTCACGCCAAGCCAAAATTGTTATAAAATGACGCATATTATCCTGCAGCGTCATCCTGTTGCATCACCCAATGCCTGCGCAGCGCCCTGCATAACCGGAGTCCCATGATGAATCTCACCCGTTTACGTTTAGTCGATGTTAACAATTTCAAGTGGAAAACCCCGTGTTTTACTGGCTGATTGTAGGCACCTGGATGGTGATGATTCTGTTTGATGCCATGGCCTTTATCGGGGGGAACGCAACATGACACGAATGATGCACGTTCTGCCGGTTGAAGCTTATACCTCCCAGGCTTGGTTCGAGCGTGAGCAGGCGCAGATTTTCTCACGCACCTGGCGCTACGCCGGATTTATGGAAGATATTGCCGAACCGGGGGATACGCTGGTGGTGCAGGCCGGACTGAATAATATCTTCATTGTAAAAGGCCGCGACCACCGTCTGCGGGCTTTCCATAATATCTGCCGCCATCGCGGCACGCAGCTTATCCGTGCCGTGGGCCAGGCACAAAAAGCGCTGACCTGCCCTTACCATGACTGGACTTATGATCTTGAGGGTAATCTGATTGCCGTGCCCGATGAGGCAGAAGCGTTCCCCGGCCTGGATAAATCCTGCCTGGGGCTAAAGCCTGCTGCCGTAGATCTATGGCGCGGGATGATTTTCGTCCACCCCGACCCCAATGCCGGTTCGATTATGGATTGGTTGGGCGCATTGGAACCTCATCTGGGGCCCCACCGGGTCGAAGCACTGGTCGAATACCCAGAGGCCGCCACCACCTATGAGATCAAGGCAAATTGGAAGATCGTGGTCGAAAACTATATTGACGTCTATCACCTATCGCACCTGCATGCCGGTACCCTGTCGATGTATGACCACGCTAAAGCAAAATACGGCTTTATTGGGCCACATTATGCGTTTTGGGAACCGCTCACAGCGGATTATCTCGCTGATATAGACAAGCATGCCGCTCTGCCGCTGATCTTGCCACACGACCAGCTGGGCGCTTGGGTGCCGATGCTATTTCCAGGACTAGGATTAAGTGAGTCGGAAACGGACTGGTCGATTTTCCATATCACGCCATTGGGGCCAGAACGCTCGCGGGTCGAAACCCGTACCCGCGTTAAAAATGTCTCCAGCTGGGAGTTTCAGAAGCAAGAATGGCGCTCTGCTGCATTTTGGTCAAAAAAAATCACCAGCAAATATTCTGCTGAACAGGCCAACGCTGAACAGGATCCAATGGTCTCCGCCGACTTTAGCGCAGAAGACGTTTACGTCTGTGAGCAGCAGCAGAAATCACTGCACAGTCCGTACTTTGAGGTCGGCGCATCCGCACAGCAGAGCGAAAGTCCGGTGCGCGAACACCAACAAATCGTATTAGATTATCTGGAGGGTCGACGATGAAACCGCCTTTCTACCCGTTAACGGTACAGGCGACCCAGCAGGAAACTAAAGAGGCGACCACGGTGATGTTTGCGGTGCCTACCGAATGGCAACCTATTTTTCAGTGGCGCGCGGGGCAGCACCTAACGCTGCGCTGCTTCCTCAACGGTGAGGAACTGCGCCGCGCTTACTCCATTTCTGCCTCGCCTTTTTCTGGCGACCCGTTGCGCATTACGGTAAAACGGGTCAAAGGCGGGCGTGTCTCAACTTACATTAACGATCAGCTAAAGCCAGGGGCGACCCTGGAGGTGATGCCACCGTTTGGTGGTTTTCAGCTAGACCCCGAAGCCAATAAGAGACGCACACACTACTTTTTTGGCGCGGGCAGCGGCGTGACGCCGTTATTTGCTATGCTGCATTCGGTATTACTCGCAGAACCCTATTCAGACGTGCGTTTTGCCTATGGCAACATCGACGCGAAACACATTATCTTCCAGCAAGCGCTGGCACAGTTGTGCGCAGAATACGGCCAGCGCCTTAGCATCGCGCATATTCTATCCGCGCCAGCACTTTGGTCAAATCACAGCTACTGGCGTAAGGGCCGTCTTGATCAAGCCGCTAGCGCTGCCTTTATTAACGCCCACCCACCTTATGCCCAAGATACGCAGTACTACATCTGCGGGCCGGGCGGAATGAATGAAGCAGTACAGACTGCATTGCTCAACCTGGATGTACCCGCTGCTCGTATTCATAGCGAAAGCTATGGCGGTGCTGTTGAAACCGATGATTCCATCAGCGGAATCGCCGCGAGCGCACGGGTGACATTACGCGGCGTTGAGCACACAGTGGCCGTAGCTGCCGGACAAACACTACTAGCTGCCAATAGAGCCGCCGGACTGGAACCGCCGTTCACCTGTGAAGCCGGGGTTTGTGGCGCCTGTCGGGCGCAGCTGCTGGATGGCTCCGTTCAAATGCGCGCGCGGATGGCGCTGACCGAGGAGGCCATTGCCGCCGGGGCGATACTAACCTGCCAGGCATTAGCGACGACACCGACATTAACGCTGCAATACCCTGAGTCTTAATCCAACAGAGCGGCATGGACCAGCGCCTTTAACTCTGCCCGACAGCGATAGCTGCTGGATGGCATCAGTTGCGTAAAGAAAATAACGCTCAGCTGCTCCACCGGATCAAGCCAGAAAAAAGTGCTCGCCATCCCACCCCAGCTATAGTCACCCACCGAACCCGGCATACCAGACAGCGCAGGCTCACGCAGCACTGATCCGCCTAACCCAAAGCCCACGCCCCGCATCGACAGTTCAGAAAAACCGCTTGGCCCCATGTCCGCCATATCACCGCTCAGGTGATTACGTCTCATAAACGCCACGGTGCGTTTAGCCAACAGCCGCACACCCTCGTACTCACCGCCCCGGCGCAGCATTTCCAAAAAGCGGAAATAGTCAGTCAGCGTCGATAACAGGCCTCCACCACCCGAAAAGCACTGTACTCGCGAAACATGATAGGCGCTATTCTGCGCTGGATCGATGAGCGCCAGCGGGTCAGCGTCGGTTTTCACATAACAATCGGCAAGACGCTCAATCTGGGCATCACACACAGAAAAACCGGTGTCCACCATACCCAGCGGAGCCAAGATTTCCTGGTGCAAAAACTGCTCCAGCGACTGGCCGGAAACCACTTCAATAATGCGCCCGATCACATCAATACTGACAGAATACTCCCAGCGGCTACCGGGCTGAAAGGCTAAGGGCAGCGCGGCTAAATCTTGGGTGCGCTGTGCCAAGGCAGCGGTGTTTGGGTTAAAATTAATCTGCTGTTGCTGGTATGCTTGACCGAGTATCCCCGTGTTGAAGCCGTAGCTAAAGCCCGCAGTATGCGTTAACAGCTGATGCACCGTTGGCGTGGCCGCCGTCTCGCATTGATCCGCTGCTGTTGCGCCTGCAATCAGCGCCTGACAGTGCGCAAACTCAGGTAGAAATTCATCAATTGGCGCGTTCAGCGCTAATAGCCCACGCTCAACCAGTAACATTAGCCCCACTGTCACAATGGGCTTGGTCATCGAATAAATCCGGGTGATGGTATCGACACTAAACGGCGTGTTTTGCGCGCGCGAACGCTGTCCAACGACGTTTAAATAGACCGGCTGGCCGTGGCGCGCAATGAACACCGAACTCCCCGCGAGTTTTCCTTGCTCAATATAGCGCTGTTGCCACGCACTGATGCGCTGTAAACGCTGTGGGTCAAAATCCGTCTGGGCCAGCGCGCTACTAATCGCTAACGGCATGGTCATTCCTTAACTAGAGCACTGAGGCTAACAGGCGCTGCGTGTAGGCTTGCTGCGGATTAGCGAAAATATCCCGCACTGGCCCGGCCTCAACCCGCTTACCTTTTTGGATGACCAACACGTTATGGCACATCGCCTGCACCACTCCAAGGTCATGCGTAATAAAAATATAAGTCAGATTTTTCTCATGCTGTAGCCGGATTAATAGCTCAATCACCTGTGCCTGAATCGTTCGATCCAGCGCCGAAGTGGGTTCATCTAGCACCACTAATTTCGGTTCCATCACCAGGGCGCGTGCAATGGCTATACGCTGGCGCTGCCCGCCGGAAAATTCATTCGGATAGCGATCAATCCACTCCGGCCTTAGCTCGACCAACTCCATCGTTTCCAGCACCTTAGCGCGCCGCTCTGCCTCCGTCCCTACACCATGAATTTCCAGCCCCTCACCGATAATTTGTTCAATCGACATACGTGGACTTAGGCTGCCGTAGGGGTCTTGAAAAATCAGCTGCATCGAACGCCGATAGGGCCGCAACGCTTCGCCACTCAGTGCACTCAGCTCAGTCCCCTCGAACGTATAGCGCCCTTCACTGGCAACCAGGCCCAACAGCGCATGCGTCAGTGTCGTCTTGCCAGAACCGCTTTCGCCTACAATGCCCAGGGCTTCGCCCCGCTGTAGGCTAAAAGATACCCCATCTACCGCCTTCACATGGCTGACCGTGCGGCGCAAAATACCGCGCTGGATTGGGAACCACACTTTCAGCGCATCTACCTGCATTAGCAGCGGTGCGTCCGCTGCCAGCGCATCAGCACGCCGCGCATGAAAAGCACCGAGTAATGCTTGCGTATACGGGTGCTGCGGCTGGTTGAATAAGGTCTGGGCATCTTCTAGCTCAACCAAATCACCTTGACACATCACTGCAACCCGATCTGCAATTTGTTTCACCACTGCCAAGTCGTGGGTGATGAATAATACCGACATGCCAAGTTCCTGCTTCAGCGTATCGATCAGCTTGAGAATCTGCGCCTGGATTGTCACGTCCAGCGCAGTTGTCGGCTCATCCGCAATCAATAGCTCCGGCTCGTTAATCAGCGCCATCGCAATCATCACCCGCTGCTGCTGCCCACCGGAAAGTTGATGCGGGTAGGCTTTCATCTTCTCCCGTGGATTTTCAATGCCCACGCGCTCCAACCACTGTTCAATGATGGGCCGAGCTGAACTGCGCGACACGCCTTTGTGCAGGTGCATTACTTCTGCTAGCTGCTTCTCCACCGTATGCAGCGGATTAAGCGACATCATCGGCTCCTGAAAAATCACCCCAATGTCATTACCGCGCATTAAGCGTAACGCCGCTTCCGGCATTTCCAACACGTTAACGCCATCAAACAGGATTTCACCGCTGGGCCAGCTTGCCGGTGGACTTGGCAATAACTTGAGGATGGACATCGCCGTCACGGTTTTACCAGAACCGCTCTCACCCACTAGCGCGAGCGTTTCACCACGCCGAATGTCGAAGCTAATTTTATTAACGACCTGGGTAGCGCTTGTCCCAGAACCGAACTGGACGCTGAGGTTGTTGATAGCGGTTAGAATGCCGGAGTCAGTTGCCATAATTAACGTTTAAATTTTCATAAGAGCGCTTGAGGATATATTTTCACCTCTTCAGGGTCTAGCTAAAACGCTAAAGAATTTTAACCGCCAACACCGACACAAAACTAAAACTCTGAAACCACAGTACCGGCTGGGCAAAACCAGCGGCCTTTAAGCGCGTGAGATGTGTCTCCAGCGTATCAGGCAGCATCACCTTCTCCAGCGCTGTCCGCTTCTGGCTAATCTCCAGCTCGGAATACCCGTTAGCGCGCTTAAATTCCAGGTACAGCTCATCAATCTGCTGTTGCTGCGCCGCATCGGCAAAGCGAATTTTCTCGGATAACACCAGCGCGCCACCGGGCTGCAAAGCCTGATAAATACGCTGTAGCAGCGCCGCACGTTGTTCGGGCGCAATAAACTGGAGGGTGAAATTAAGCACTGCCATTGAGGCAGGCTGGAATTTAAGCGCCGTAATATCCGCACAAATCAGTTCAAAATCATCGGCGGCTAAGTGTCTGCCCAGGCGCAGCGCACAGCGCTCAGTCATCGCGGCAGAATTATCAACGCAGACATAACGCACCTCGCGCTGGCGCAGCTGACTCGCCATCGCCAGCGTCGCCGCTCCCAGCGAACAGCCCAAATCATACACCCGACTGCCGTCCGGCACATACTGACGCGCTAAGACACCGAGCTGACTAATAATGGTTTCATAACCGGGGATGGAACGGCGCAGCATATCAGGAAAAACATCGGCCACCGCTGCGTTGAATGCAAAGTCGACGACCTGAGTTTGAGCTTGGGCAAATACCTGATCGCGGCGGGTTGTTGCAACGGCGCTAGACGTCGCATTCGGATCGCTTATACCGGCCATGGACGCACCTGCCGGAGGCGGCTACGGTCGCTCATCCAAACCGGGCCAGTGATAATCAGCGGCTATACGCCCCAGTTTGAGCGCCTCGCCGCTGCGCTGTTCCGCATCCGGCCCCATATAAAACAGGTAAGGCCCCACCACATTTTCAGGGTGTACCAGCGTATCGGGGTGTTCACCGGGGAAGTTCATCACCCGCGTACTGGTGCGCACCGGGCCAGTATCAATGCGATTGACCCGTAGAAATGTACGGGCGCTGCTGTATTCTTCCGCCAGCGTGGCACACAACGCATCCATGCCCGCTTTCGCAACGCCAAACGCCCCGTAGTAAGCCTTGCCAGAGGCATCTGCCGAAAAGACAATCGCCGCATCATCTGAAGCTTCCAACAGGTCAAGGCAGGCGCGCACCAGTAGGAAATTCGCATGCAGGTTCACCGTCATCATCTTCATCCACAGATCAACCTCATGTTGCTTCACCGGCATAAACGCCGCCAGCCACGCCGCATTTAACAGAAGTCCGTCTAAACCGCCTAGCTGCGCCTTGACAGCCTGCGCCAGCGCCACGTAATCATCGTGCGTCGCTCCCTGCATATCCAGCGGATAAATCGCCGGTTCCGCGCCGCCTGCCGCCACAATTTCATCGTAGACCTCTTCTAAGAGCCGCACCTGTTTATCCAGCAGAATCACCGTGGCGCCAAAGCGCGCATAAGCCAAAGCGGCTGCACGGCCAATTCCCATGGCCGCACCGGTGACTAAGATAACCCGGCCCTGAAAGCAATCACTTGAAGGGACATAATTAAGCAGGTTTTCCTGCATGTGAAGACTCCTGAAACTGACGGGAAAGACGCAGGTGCATCGTTAAAGAAGGCAAATCTTACCTGACTTAACACTAATTGACAGCTTCGCTACTATTTTTCTGGATGGCTCAACTTTTAATGGCTCAACAATGCGATGCTCCCCAAGCTCTTTGCTTTTCAAGCACACCAGCCTTTATAAGCGTCCAGATCTTTCTCCTTACCCGCAGCATAACCCGCCTCATAGGCTTCGTTCAGGCGCTGTTCCTCCCGCAGCGGGTTTAGCAGATAGGCATTCTGCCAGCCCTGTAGAAATTCCGCATCGACTCCGGCCTGTTCCATAGTCACGACCGCATCGTAGTATTGTTTATTCATGTTAATCTCTCCTTAAAATAAATTTCTCGGCTTGCAATCACCGCCATAGCCGCTACTCACATAGTCAGTATCGAGGTCGTAGGCGCTAAGCTGCCGCCCGCAGAATCACTAAAGCCTCGCCGCTATCCAGCACGTCCCGCACGGCCTGTGCAGCCTCAGCAAGCGTCGTATACTTCCCCAGATGGCTGAGGCAGATTGACGCTGAATACACCAGGCTGTCATACATCAAACCCTGTTGCCCACCAAGTGCGGCTATGCCTAGAGCCGCCGCACGCTCTGCCAAGGCTGTGCTATCCACCGTTGCCGCGATCTCATCGGCGATGATGGGGGCTGCGGGTAAATCAGGTGGCAGTGGAATCGCCCGTGTAGTTGCACTGATGTCGACATCAGCAGGCGACAAATCACGCTGCTCTAATGCCGCCTCCCCATGATAATAAAAGAGGCGGCCACTTTGTTGCAGCGAAGGAATCACACCGCCCTCCACACCCCGGATAAACATAGCGCTATCAAACCCCGTTTGGCGTGCCAACGCAGCATAAATTGGCGGATAGGCTTTATGCACATAGCCACCCATATAATGCGTTTGCTGCTGACCCCGCAACGGTGCGAGCATGGTTTCACAGGTCGTCAGAATCTGGCGTTTAATCATCCGCTGGCGCAGCGGAATTAACGCATGCAAGCGCGGCGCGAACTGCGCCTGATCGATATAAGTCCAACCGATGGCGGCCAGTTGCTGAGCTGCTTGGTGTGGATGCAGCGTGGTTTTGATGCCTGCGGCCTGTAATATCTTGTGGTGTGTCGCCCCAAATTTGGGGCCAACCGCATTCAGACCATGCAGTACCGCCGGCACACCCAGGGCCGCCAACACCACCGGCACAAACGTTGAGCCTGGCACGCCACGGGTATAACCATCATAGGGGTCAGAAATATCTACCACTTCCGCGACGGCGGCGGTATTGATGTCAGCGGTATCTATTAGCGCCTGTAAGGTGCCACGATTCTCCTCATCCGTCTCGCGCTTCATGCGCAGCGCAATGAGGTAAATCGAGGTCTGCACCTCATCCGCCTCACCTGACAGGATATGGCGCATCGCATGATAAGCCTCGTCGTACGATAAATCCTTGCTGTATTCGGGGCCAGTGGCCACTTTCTGGATGCAAGCACGCAGGTGCAACCTGCCGCTGAGGCCGTCGTCTGTAGCTGCGACAGCAGGGTCTGCCACAGCGGCCTGCGGGTTGATTTCACTCATGAATAGTTATCCGGGTAATGATCAAAGTTTCGGCTTAGGCGCGGCAGTCTGCACGACCACGATCAGTGTATGAAGCGTACCACAAATACTGAATATCCCCATCGGGGTAAAGTACCTTATTCGGCTCGTTTAAAGACACCTATCTCGTAGGTAAGGTAGCCAACGACCAAACGGGATATAATAATACACCTTCTTTTTTATGATTAAACAGACATCCCCTATGAACACAGATCATCCAACCGCAGAGCAGCTCGAAATCGACCTTGCCAGCGGCATCGCTGCTTTTGAGGCTAAACACTTCTCCCGTGCGATGCAGCTGCTGTCCCCCATCGCTGAACAGGGCCAAGCCCAGGCACAGCACATGCTCGCGATTATGTATCAAAACGGTCTGGGCGTGGTACAAAGTGATTTGGCCGCTTATAAATGGATGCGTGACTCGGCAGAACAGGGCTATGGCTTAGCACAGCACGGTCTGGGGTTTATGTACTTAGAAGGCGAATGCATCGTACGCAATGGTAGCAAAGCGGCGGAGTGGTTCCACCAGGCGGCAGAACAAGGACTACAGGGTTCGATAACTACGCTGGCGATGATGTATGAGCAGGGTAATGGGGTGGAACAAGATAGCGCGGAAGCCAAACGCCTGTATAAACTGGCGGGGTTTGATGAGATGGGCTGAAGCTTGCTACAGATTTCGGCGTTGAATTCCGTTAAAATCTGCCGCCATGAGCAAACCTAAACACACCCCAATGATGCAGCAATACCTGCGCATCAAAGCCGAGTACCCCGACATTCTGCTATTTTACCGCATGGGTGACTTCTATGAGCTATTTATGGATGATGCCAAAAAGGCAGCGGAATTGCTTGGCATCACCCTAACAGCACGCGGCAAATCCGATGGCGACCCCATCGCCATGGCCGGGGTGCCGTATCATGCGGCCGAGCAGTACCTAGCGAAGCTGCTGAAGCGGGGGGAATCGGTCGCGATTTGTGAGCAGGTCGGCGATCCCGCGAAATCAAAAGGCCCGGTGGAACGTAAAATTACCCGCCTCTTAACCCCCGGCACCCTGACCGACGACTACCTCTTAGAAGACCGGCGCGATAATTTATTAATGGCGGTCAGCAGAGGCAGCAAAGACGACTTTGGCATCGCTTGTATCGACATCAGCAGCGGGCGTTTCACCGTACAACAGGTCGATACGCTGAGCACACTGCACAATGAAATTGAACGCCTACAGCCTGCGGAAATTCTGCATGACGAGGACTGGCGACCCGCCTTCAGCCGCCAGCTGATCACTACGCCGCGTCCGGTTTGGCATTTTGATCAGGACACCGCAACTCGGCTGTTGTTACAACAGTTTAATGTGCATGACCTCAGCGGTTTTGGCTGTGATCACCTGCCCCAGGCGATTATTGCCGCAGGCGCGCTGCTCAACTATGTGCAGGAAACCCAGCGCACCGCCCTGCCCCATATTAATGGTCTGGCCGTGGAACTCAGCGATGACGGTATTATTCTCGATGCAGCGAGCCGACGTAATTTAGAGCTGGAACACAGCCTCAGCGGTGAGCATAAAAACACGCTGATCGCCGTACTGGACAAAACGGCCACCAGCATGGGTAGCCGCCAACTCCGGCGCTGGCTGAATAAGCCGCTGCGCGACCGTAAAGTATTGAGCAATCGCCAGCAGGCAGTAGGCGCGCTGCTCTCGGCATATGCCTATGAAGCGACACATAACACCCTGCGTGGTGTCGGTGATATTGAGCGTATTGCTTCACGTATCGCGCTCGGCACGGCGCGTCCGCGTGATCTGTCGACGCTACGGGATTCGCTCGCTGTATTACCCGAACTAGCGCAGCAGCTGGCGCAGTTGGATAATCCGCATCTGGCGCAATTACACCAACAAATGGATACC
>CALAMO010000010.1 GCA_937925855.1 uncultured Thiotrichaceae bacterium | reverse complement strand
TTTTCTGTCGCTAAAGCCGATTCACGATCACTCACCGTTTGTCGATGTTCAGCTTGCTTACGCCAGCTATAAAGCTGTGAATCGTGCAGCTTAAGTTCACGGGCTGCCTTAGCAACACCGACCTGTTGTGCCAGTTTAAGGGCTTCAGCTTTGTACTCGCTGCTATGGCGTGTATAAGATGACTTTTTCTTGTTCATATCGTTAACCTCTAAAGGATAAGAATACTCCTTTCTCAAGGTGTCCGATATTCGCGGGGCGGATCACATCACATCGCCTCCTAAAAACATAACGCCTACTTCAGCGGCGATTGACATAGACTTGGGTTGTGGCGTAGCCACGTTCCAAGTTTATGTCAATTGGTCCGCTGCAAGCCATTGTTATGTTCGTCTTGCGATAACTTACTCTGATGGGTAGCGGCCTATCATTTCTATTTTCCCAACTATCGCATCATTCAGTTCATTCATTTTGTCAGCAGGAATCCACCACTCTGTGTGATCTTTGCCGCCCACTTTTTCCAGAGAATATAAATCCGCAAAAGACCGCTTAACCAAGAACCTAAAAACATAACCTACGCCAGAGTCACGAATATTCCATTGCTCAGTAATTTCCCTTGCATAGGTTTCATTCGTGACGGGATAAAAGATAGGCTGGCCTTCTAAGCGTGGCGGCCATTTAGTAAAATCCGAATCCGCCACCAATTGATATTCTTCCGGTCCTGTTGGTCGATACATAACCACATGTCCGTCTTCTGTTTCTATTCTATCGTCCATTTTTTCAGCGCCGGATCTCATATTTTACTTCCACATATCTAAATCTAGTTTAAAAACAGACTGAGCAACAATCTATGCATCATAGAAATATTTCAGACAACATAACGCCAAGCTCACCGGCTTGTCCGGTGAAGCGTCTTGTTAGCCACGCTGTCGATCAACCTTCCTTCTGCAAACTTGTGCAAAATACTTGAAATTAAAGTTTGATACGGCATACCTTCTGCTAATGCTTGAGCCTGAATCGCTCGAAGATCACGAGATGATAAACGGATATTAATACGAGCATCTTTTTTGAAAGTCGCCGCCGCAATAGCTTTATGGTTTTCAAGTTCTCGTTCTACATTTCCGACCTGTTTAACTGTACCTGCTTCAAAAGCTTCAAGAATTTCTTTTTCTTCCTGATCTAAACTATTCATTCGTATTACCTACATATTGTTTTGTAGCCTTTCGACTGGGAATGATGGTTTTCAGAAATAGTTCATCCTCATTTTCAACAAACGGTACTAAGTAGGCATAATTTTCGATCAAAACGACCGAAATTTTTTGTCCCGGATAACGATCTTGATTCGGGTGCTCGAAAACGTCGACCTCATTACCAAGCTGAATGTTTAAGACTATCTCTTCAAAAGAAATACCTCTGCTTTCCTTGAGAAGATTGTTCTTTTCTGAATTCCAAGCATATGTCTTCATATTCCAAGCCTAGCAAAACGTATGCCTTTTGTCATCAGATCTTAATGTGATAATCTTCCATACGAAAATGACTTACATATGCACGGTTTACGTCTGATGACGATTACAGTAGTTTTGCTACCCTAGTAAGCAGACTTATATCGCTCCCGCAGTTGCTACTGATTCTCAGTTGAAGGGTGTTTATCTGAACGACGATTTCTTATACGCCAAGCGTCAATTACTCCGCCTAGCAAGGGTATCGCAACAATTAAGGAGAGAGGCCATACTCGAAGTAGTATATCGTGACCCAAAGCTAAAAGAACGATTGCAAAGATCAAGTATGGAGCTGTGCACCAGATAAACCGAGACCCAATACCGGCCAAAATGTCGCGATAATCCTCAAGAGGTAACTTTTGGGTAAGAAATTGCCATATGTTCATCATGGCTCCTTGACTGGCTAACGCCCGCCTCAACGGCAGGAAAATCTGGCGATGGTTTTGCCGTCTTCTTGGCAAAACTAGTGACAGATTTTACTGTCCGATTGCAGGCGTTTGTTATAACTCTAACTCACTAAATCAGACTGGGCGCGTTCTGGCCACTTTCCTGTTAGATAAAACTTTGCAAGATCGCTTACGGTTTGAGATAGGCGATAATTAGATTCGAGATTTTTGTTCTTACTAATTCTATCATGGTATTGCTTAGCCATTATTTTTGCTTCTTTACTGTATCCGAGGTTGTCTAACACTTTTACATGCCCCTCAGACAAAGTAATTATCGGATACCTGTCAAAAGCACTAACATTTGCAGAATTCAATCTATTGAGAACTGTTTCAGCCTCTGAAAAATGAGCCATAGCTACAGTTTCATCCGTCTCCATACAAGCTAAAATAATTCTCTGCTGTGCGAGGGCGTGTTCAATATGCGGTGATTCAGGAAATGCGTCATGTGCTACTCTAAGCTTTTCGAAAGCTTGTTGATTTTCCTCAAATGACCTTAAGGCCAATCCATATTGAAGTAAGAACAGGCCTTCATTCTCGAATGTCTTTTCATATTCCTCATAAACAGAAAGAACACTGTCTTTATCGTTTTTAAGAATGCGCTTTAACGATTTTGCATTAACAAGATGCTTGTATATAGACGCTTCATTTCTAGATATATTTTTAACGATAGGGAATTGGTAAACCGAAAATGCTCTTATATAAGAGTCTATTATTTTCAGTAACTCTTTTTGAGGAACATACAGATTAAACAATCGCTCAATGTAAACTCTGTGCCGAGTTGTAACACTCCCGTTAGTATAAGTAACAATGCCATCCATTTGAGAGGCGAGTTGATGCACATTAGGATTTAAGTTTAAATATGATAGTGCTCTGGTTAATGTGGCTTCATTTGCGGGAACTCGTTGTGTAGTAGCTAATCCAGCCAGCAGCAACAATGCTCTCTCTGAATCGCATGTTATTCCTTTGTAATCCTTTTGTATTATTTCATTATAACCTTCACCAGAAGTCGCCTCTATTAAACCGATTAGAAGTTGTCTTTTTGATTTTTTAATTAATTCTATTTTCCTATTTTTAGGTGACAGCCTGGATAACCGAGTCCAGTTACCGAAGCGCTCCAGTTTTTCTAAAATCAAATCAGCATCATCAGAGTTGATATGAGATATATCTGCTGAAGATGTCAAGTATTCACCAAGGTGTTCTTTTACTCTCGTTTTCCATATTTTGGGGTTTTCAGAACTGATGAAAATAGCCTTTGTAGATTTGGCTGATTTTATTATTTCTGCTATTTGAGGGGCGACATCACCAATTCTTTCAATAAATAGATAATATGCCTTATCATGTCTATGGTCGAGTTCTGTCACAAGCTCTTGGAAATTATCTTTATACTCTTCAATAAAATATACATTTCGCAACCCTTGGTCTGCGACTCTTAATGCAAGTTGTTTTAGAGCTGTCGTTTTACCACATCCGGCAGATCCAAACAGAATATGCAATTCAAGCTCACTTGAATTGGAATTTTCTAAAACAGCATTATAGAACCGCTCTACATTAGATACGCTGGCTGGAACATTATCTAGTATGTCCAACCATGTGGGCTTAAAGCCCTTATAAAAGTTTCTGATTTTTGGCCTTGAGCTATCAGAGTCTATTAGTGCTAAAGAAGATCTGTTTACCGGTGTTACGCCTGAAAACAATGATAAATATTTTGCTTTCTCTTTAGACTCAAAGTTTAATTCTGGACGGGTATTTGTAACTACGTCTACACTTGTCGGTGGTTCGTCAAATTCATCTTCAAGCCAATCTGTAAAATCACTAAGCTTTCCTTCTAAGTGTTCAATATTAGAAGCTTGCAGACTTTTCTTCTGAATACCTGTAAGTGAAGGAATTAATATGTAACTTTTTAAGTCGTTACTTTTTGTTTTAGCTTTATATTTTTCAACTTGATGGAAGAATAGTGATTCTTTAAGTTTGGTTCCTATGAATATAAAGGTATATTTATGATAATCTTTAGCTAGCTCACTATACCAGAGTGGTTCACCCGAAGAGCCTTTTGCATACTCCTGTGCAGAAAATATAAAACCTTTTGATGGCTGATTTACATCTCCATTGAGCTTTATATAGTCAAGTGTCTGATAGAACTGATCCACCTCAGTGATATTGTCATCTCTATTTTTTACATTAAATTTTAGGCTTGGTATTTGATGGGCTGCTTTTTCGAAACCATCGTCAATGTTCAATGTATAGATTCGAAAAAACGGATACTTTAAAAGCTCCTTAAACTCACTCGATGGCGTGCAGTGTTTATAGTGTTTTTCAAAAATCCTATGAACCTGATCTCCTAAAACTTCCTTAGCCGCAGCATAAACATCTGACAAATCTTCATCTGAGAACTCTTCCCCGATTTCTTCTGCGAGTATTTTGGCTAAATCCCAACCCAGAGGTGGTGTTTGCCCAAGACTATTTCTACAACCGATGGATGCTCCAGCACCAAATAAAAGTACTAGCCTTCCATTTAGTAATGCATTTTTAATATGAGGATTCAATTTTTACTCCTTTATAAATTTAGGTGCACCTAGGTCTGACAGAGTTATAACGACCAAATAACCGGAAATTACGGAAGGGTGAATTTTGTGTGAGAGTATAGCGACACACAAAAGGCGCACTGTAGTAAATTTCCGTGTTAATTTGCTTTGTTAGATTAATTTATCGTCAAAACAATAAAGCTATGCTTCCTTATCTTCAACACTCCAAACCCAACAAATATAAACGCCACAGTTTTTTGGTATTGAGTCCGATTCAAATATCCACAAGCCTTCGTTTTCAACAAGCTCTTGCCGCATAATATTTTCAGTAATTCCACCATCATCGCCAATCTGTACGGACATAACTCTTCTAGGTAAGAACTTTTTTGGGAAATACAATAAAAATCTTAAATGACCTATCGCAACATTCGTGCCCGTACCCACAGCATGATGGTATTCTGTAGATAAATAACGACTATACAAGGTAAACATCCTAGTGTAACTTTGTTCAGGCCACTTTCGTTCTCCTCCAATTCTTAATTCTCTTGTATTTGAGGTAACATAAATGTATTGCTGACCTTTTTTAACACCATTAAGTTGAGTACTAATTTCAAGATCAGAAGATGACTTACCTTTTATATTTGAATTTATAGGATGAGACACAGACTGTATATCTTTAATTATGTTAGTGCTGTGCCCTATTTTTTTCATCGAAATATTGCCATCTACCAAGGATATAACAGTTGAAACCGTCATAATATCTAGCGTATATTTCATGTTCGCATCAACTTCACTATGCTTAAATACTACTAGCCTAGAAGGTTCGACATACTCCCCATCTTCTTTCTCAAATTCTGAATCAATATTTGGTATTTCGCTTCCCTTTTTTTCCTGTTTATTCTTTGCTGGTCTTTGCCCTATTCTGGGATGCCAAAAAGAAATTTCCCTGCCTTGCAAAAAACCAATAACAAAAAGACTTAATAAAATCAACACAACGACACAGATAGTTATGACAACATAGTTTAAAGACAAAAGCTCAAGCAACTTTTCTAAAATCTTATCCATTAATACTACCTATCAGTGCTGCCAATAAATCCAATTCAAATTAGATTTTATTCACCAGCCCTAGCTGAACTGGCGAATAAAAAAACAAACTACCTTTTATAACCACATTTAGTACACTGCTGATAACCAGATGTTGTCATTCTCCATGAATGCTGAGATCCCGTAGAAGGACAAATCATTTCTCTTCTGTATTCTTCAGGCGTATAACCCGACTGCTCCTTAAAACCACAGCTTGTGCATTGGGTATAACCAGATGTTGTAGTACGTGTACTAGAACCACAAACTTGACATGCCATATATTTACCTCCAGTTTAAAAATATCTAACGCCTATAGCAGCTGCAATTGTGGAGGTGCTTGTGTTAATGCTAGCGTAGCGGAGAGCATTAACACAAGCGCCGGAATAATTGTCAGCTGGCTATACTTGTTAGGCTATTTTATATGCCGAGTATAGCAATACTACCGTGCGTTCCAATTTTTTCCTCTGCCCAACCAGTTAACTCAATGACAAGCTGCTGCAGCTCATGCTTTTTGACTAAAAATTCGGTTTGGAAAGAATCTCTGGTTCCTGAAAAAATAAATCCGACTTTACCGAGTATTTCAGAGAACTCACTTGCCGAATCTAAACTACTCACAAGACTATTTAGATCGTAAATAATTTTCACCCATGCCGTTGAATCAGCATCGTTCATACTATAATGATCATAGTTTGGAACATGCTTTTCGAATATCGGCTCGATTAGACCGAATATTTCTTCATCGAAAAATAAGCTCGTACTCTCCCAGTGCTTCCCTTGGTATTTACCCGGGGCCAACTCGATGTAACACGTCCCTTCAAGTTCAGCTTTAGTTTTAATGATTTCTATCGGTTCCATTTGATGTGAGCCTAACGCCTAGCTCAGTTGCGTTTTGGTTGTAGTGGATGTTTGTGCAACAATGGCCGCAGGCCATGCACAAACAGGAGCGTAGACCAAAACGTCGACTGGAGCTACTTGTTAGGTTTATACCCTGTTATGCCACGTGCTCATATCGTTTAATTCTGAGGCATACTCGACCTCATTAGTTTTTAATAAACTTTTACAGAAAAAAGTAAACATTACCACCCGCTTTTTATTAGTTGCAACCTTGCTAGTGTCAATCCTTACTTCCAAACTTGCGATCAACAATTGGGAAATATCGATGCCCTCTTTATTGCCTTGCTCTTCGAGCCAGGTTTGTATTTCTTTGGCAATATGTAAATTAAGACAACCCTCAATTGAATGGGTTACCTGGCCTGTAAGCAAATCTAGATTTAAAGTGCCATCCGGTAGCTCAGACAGAATCTCTAGATCATCAGCCATGCGCCACCCCACAAACATTTTGCAGATCACATCAGCATAGTGATTTAGCCGTTTTCTTCTCACTCGATTTTAAACCTAACAGTTTATTGAACAGATTCAGGGTTCATTGATCTCAAAAGAATCCGTTGATCCTGCTCAAGAAGACATCTCAAATGTAACGAATTACACTCCACACCATATTCCATAAATTCAGCCATGATTAATGAATAACAACTATACATCACTAAACAAAGAGCCAGCAACATCTTACTCACAGGATTTTTGGAACAACTATACTGTATTCCTTGTAAAACAAGGAATTAGTGACAAATACGTCAACTGGTATATCCTTCGCACCAAACAATATATAGCACACTATCCCGAACGAAATGTTCGCACCCACACGCCCCAAGACATTGAACGCTATTTAAGCAAATCAGGTCAACAACAGCAGCTGAAATCCTGGCAGTTCCGTCAGATCGTCCATGCTATACAGACTTTATTTACGGATGCCCTCAAACTCTCATGGGCTAGCAATTTTGATTGGGAGTACTGGCACAGCTCCGCTAAACAGCTCGAAGACTCACATCCCACTGTGGCGCGGGATTATCAGAATACTGAAGACCTGCAACACAGCACAATTTTTGAGGGGAAACCCTACGACCCACAAGCGAAAGAACGCTATAAACCCGCAGTGGCTGAGCTAACTAAAGCCATTCGGAATAAAAACTATTCAATAAAAACAGAAAAAACTTATTGCCATTGGGTGGCCCGCTTTTTGTATTTCCATCAACCTGACGACATAAGTGAAATTAATAATACTCAAGTACATCAATACCTTGAATACCTCGTTCTGAAACGTAATGTTTCTGTCTCCACCCAGAAACAAGCCTTAAATGCCTTAGCCTTCCTATTTCATCATGTACTCGATAGACCCATGGGAGATCTCGGTGAATTTACCCGCTCAAAACGTCCAAGCAAATTACCCGTTGTGTTGTCAAAAGATGAAGTTCGAGCCATCCTGAATACACTGACCGGAAAACACAGATTAATGGCTGGCCTGCTTTATGGTGGCGGTCTGCGCCTGACCGAATGCCTGACCTTGCGCGTACAGGATATCGACTTTGATTACGGCTAACTCATCATTCGCAACGGAAAAGGCTTCAAAGACCGTATTGTTCCTTTGCCTAAACGCTACGTAGATACACTAAAAGAACAAATCACTCTCGTTGAAGAGCAGCATAAACAAGACATCAGAGATGGCTTTGGCGAAGTCTATTTGCCTGATGCGCTTGCCAAAAAGTACCCTAATGCCCCTAAAGAATTACGCTGGCAATATTTATTCCCTTCCAGTCGCATTGGGGCCGACCCCAGAACCGGAGAATTACGCCGTCACCACCTCCACGAAACCAGCCTACAAAAAATTATTCGCAAAGCTACAAACAAAGCTGGAATTATTAAGAGAGTAACGACCCATACTTTCCGCCACTCCTTCGCCACCCACCTGCTTGAAGCAGGCTACGACATCCGTACAGTGCAGGAACTACTGGGACACTCTGACGTATCCACCACCATGATCTATACCCATGTACTGAACACACCCGGCCTCAACGTCCAAAGCCCCGCAGACATGCTCTAAAACGAGAAAAGCGACCTAAAGCCGCTTTTCTCGTAAACACAAATCGAAGCACTATCTGCCTCTACTCCACCGTAACCCACCGCAAAATAAAGAAATTATCCGTACGCTGCGTCAACTTAATATTATCCTTAGACGCCCAGATCAACGGCTGCACATACATCGGCACATACGCCACTTCATCCTGCAAAATACCCGCCACTTCATCAATCATTGCCTGACGCTTCGCATCATCCAGCTCAGTCTGAATCATCGGCAGCAGCTCATCCACCTTGGCATTTGAGTAATCACCAAAATTCCAGCTGCCTAACTTCTTCTCCTTATTCGGCGTAGACGCGAGGAAACGAATCGGATGCTCAGCATCAAACGTGCCCGGCGACCAGCCCAACAGGTACATATCAAACTTATCCGCCCGCAGTTCCGGCCAGTAATTCCGCACCGGCATGCTGGTCAGTTTCGCATTCAGGCCAACCTTCGCCAGCATCGACGCCGCCGCCTTACAAATCGCCTCGTCGTTGATATAACGGTCATTCGGACACTGCAAGCCAAAACTAAAGCCATCCGCATAACCCGCCTCAGCCATCAGCTTCTTCGCCGCTTCCGGGTCATAAGCCATGCGATCCGCTTTCGAGGTGGAATAACCCTTCATCGCATCCGAGACCAGCTGAGACGCAGGCTGCGCATTACCTCGCATCACCTTCTTAATCAGCGCATCAACATTAATCGCCTGATAAGCCGCTTTCCGCACCCGTGCATCCTGGAACGGGTTTTTACCTGCCACATCATCGGAGAATTTCAGGGCATCCGCCTGGTGCGCAAAACCAAACATCAGCACCCGCGCTTCCACGCCCTCATGCACCATAAAACCGTCGCGCTCTTTCATCTTCGGCACATCCTGTAGCGGAATCGGCGAGATGAAATCAATTTCACCAGACAATAACGCCGCCATACCGGTCGCAGCCTGTCCAATCGGCGTGAAGGTCGCTTCGGTGATATTACTCTCCAACTCATCCCACCACTTAGGGAACGGCGCCAACGTAGTTTTCACCCCCGGATCTCGCGCAGTCACCATAAACGCCCCGGTACCATTGGTATTGCGCGTCGCATGATTTTCTGCTTCTTTCGACGGGCGATCCGCTTCATTCTTACCTGCCCAATCGCGATCCATAATCATGAAATTAGCGATGGAATCAGGAAACAGTGGATTCGGCGCGTTAGTCAGGAAGTCGATGGTGTGATCATCCACCACCTTCACTTCTTTCACCGGCGAAAACCAGGAACGCACATCGGATTCTTCGGAAGAAGCACGCTCATAAGAAAACAATACATCATCCGCGGTAAACGCCGAACCATCGTGGAACGTCACATCCTTACGCAGCTTAAAGCGCCAGCCCTCAGCGCCCAACTGTTCCCAGCTTTCCGCCAACGCAGGCTCAATCTTCATTTCCTTATTACGCCGCACCAGACCTTCATACACATTATTCAGAAAGCCCAGCACCGGCGCGCTATTCGTCGCGTGCGGATCCATGGTTTGCGGATCGGTCTTACCCGCCCATTTAAAAGCCTCGGCCTGTGCTAAGCCCGGCGATAGCAGCATTGCCAGTGCGCACGCACTTACCGCCGTGGCACAACCTAATTTTTTGGGTAAAAATGCCATATTTCCCTCCTCCAATCGCCGGACGTCCCGACCTATTTTTAGTGTAACTCGCTGGGGCGGCTGATAAAAGAAACATGATGAGGATAAACTATTACGGGGAGGGTTCCATCTCTAACGCTACCTGACGTTCATACCCCAGAGCCACACACAGCGTCTGCGCTAGGCACAACGTGGAATTTATCGCTCGAAAAGCTCGCACTTCAGCTTCACGCACTACAAATAAGTGATCTGCCAACGTCGCCATTGGACAGAGCTCACTGTCTGTAATCAGGATGATTTTACAGCCCTGCTCAGCGGCAATGCGCACCACTTCAGCAGTCGTCGGCGCATAGGGGGTAAAGGTAATCGCAATCAACGCTGAGTTTTTGCCCGCCCAGCTGATCTGTTCTTTCTCCATACCGCCATTACCATCAATCAGATGGCAGCGCACATCAAGATGACTCAGCGTGTAATGGAAGTAGGTCGCCACTGGATACATGCGGCGTAGTCCACACAGAAAAACTTCGCCCGCCATGTCCAGGGTCTGCACCGCAGCTTCCAACGTCGCTGCCAGGGTTTGCTGGCGCAATAACTCCAGCGCCAGTAAATTCCCCTCAGTAAATTCCTCCAACAGACGCGCAGGTTTCAGTTTATCCGGCGTATTATCGGCGTGATTATCCTTACGTTGTTTGAGTTGACTAATGCGCTCACGGTAGTTACGCGGATGCTCCATCAGCTGGGATTTATACAGCTTCTGAATACCAGAAAAACCATCGAAACCAAAATAATTCGCAAACCGCACCAGCGTTGAGGCATGTACGCCTGCCTCGGTCGCAATCTCTGCCAGCGTACTTAATGGCACCTGCTGTGGGTGCTCAACCAGCCAAGCCGCGACCACTTTGAGCCGCGCGCTGAGTTTATCCTGGTGCTGTACGATTAAAGTATGCAACCCCTCCACACTCTCCGGTAGAAGCGAGGTCATAGCAGCAGGACTAGCAAGCTTGGCTTTACTCATACTGCGCCTATCTGCGCTGGGCTAAACAGCCAACGCCAGGCCAACAGCCGCTCAAACACCGCAGGCGGGCCTAGCATCACAAATCAACCGGCAGCCCGCTCTGCAAGCTTGCCAGCGCCGCATCCGCCAGCCGGAGCGCGGCCAAACCATCCGAAATATCCGTCATGGGCTGAGTGCCCTGCTGCAAGGCGTCCACAAAGTGAATCAGCTCCAGCCGATAGGCATCGGCATAGCGCTCCAGAAAAAAGTACTGCGGCTTATCTGCGATCACACCCTGCTCACCCGAAAACACCAGATTAGTATCGGTATTATTATTCGCCTGCAACATACCGTCCGCACCAAAAGCCTCAATGCGCTGATCATAACCATAGCTGGCGCGGCGGCTGTTGGTAATCACCGCAATCGCGCCGCTGGCTGTACTTAGGGTCACACTGGCAGTGTCAACATCACCGGCAGCCCCAATCGCCGGGTCGACCAACACGCTGCCGGTGGCATAAAGTCGCGTCGGCTCTTCGTCCAACATCCAGCGCGCTATATCAAAATCATGAATCATCATGTCACGAAACAAACCGCCGGAGACGTTAATATATTCCAGCGGCGGCGGAGCCGGATCACGACTGGTGATAATCAGTGTTTCCAGCGTGCCGATTTGCCCGGCAGCTAAGCGCTGCTTCAACGCGCTAAACTGCGGATCAAACCGCCGATTAAACCCAAGCATGCAGGTAATCCCAGCCTGAGCCACAGCCACGCTGCATTGCTCAGCGCGACTATAATCAAGATCAATCGGCTTTTCGCAGAAAGCGGGCTTACCGACCGCCGCACAACGCTCCAACAGCGGCGAGTGGGTATCCGTTGAGCTAGCAATGATGTAGGCGTCGATCGTTGGATCAGCAAAGGCTTCATCTTCACTCACCACCGCTGCCTCCAAATCAGCGGCCAAAGCAGCAGCGAACGGTGGATGCGCGTCAACGATGTGACTAATACGAGTCCCGGGCACGCCCTGTACAGCCAAAGCATGCACTTTGCCGATACGACCCGCCCCAATTAGACAAAAGTTCAGCATTTCACGCTCCTTAAACTGTTCCACCCAACGACCCTTCCAGGTCAGCCATTTCCTGACCACCGGCCATCATATCTTGCAGTTGCTCCGCCGTAATATCACCGCGCTGCGCCGTCCCCAGCGTCTTCCCACGGTTCAATACGGTAAAGCGGTCGCCGACCGCCATCGCATGGCGCACGTTATGCGTGATAAACACCACACCTACCCCACTTTTGCGCACCTTATCCACCGTCGCCAGCACGTTAGAGGTTTGGCGCACCCCTAAAGCAGAGGTCGGCTCATCCAGAATCAGCACCTTAGCGCCAAAATACACAGCGCGTGCAATAGCAACGGTCTGGCGCTCACCCCCAGACAGCGTGCCGACAGCCTGCCCCGGCTCACGCAGATTAATGCCCATCTTAGCCATTTCCGTCATCGTGGTACTATTCGCTTTTTCAAAGTCAAAATAGCTAAACGGCCACAGACCCTTACGCGGCTCTCGCCCCATCCAGAAGTTGCGCGTCACCGACATCAGTGGGATCATCGCTAAATCCTGATAGACCGTAGCAATACCCACTTCCAGCGCCTGCCGTGGGTTGCTGAAATGCATCTGCTTGCCATTCATACTAATGGTGCCGCTGGTGGGCTGGTGCACGCCGGACATGGTTTTAATAAACGTCGATTTACCCGCGCCGTTATCGCCTAGAAGGCAGTGACACTCGCCGGGATAAACGGAAAAAGATACCCCGGCCAGCGCAATGACCGCACCAAAATGTTTTTCAATATTACTCAGCTCGATTACCGGCTGACTATTTTCTGTCACACTCATCATCCGGCTCCTTTAACTTGAAGACATCGCTTTCTTGCGTACCCAGTTATTCAACACCACTGCAATCAGCAGGATGGCGCCCATAAACACTTGGAACCAGTCGAGATTGATATTGGTATAGGTAATGCCGATTTGCACCATGCCAAAAATGATCGCACCGACCATGGCACCAATGGCAGAGCCATAGCCCCCAGTCAGTAAACAGCCGCCAATCACCGCCGCAATAATCGCATGAAATTCTTTCAGCAAACCACGACTCGCATCCGCCGTCCCAAATTCCAACACGGTAATCGTCGCCACCAGCGTGGCCGACATTGCGGTCAGCACGAACAGGGTGATCTTTACAAAGGTCACTGGCACCCCCACATTACGCGCCGCCACCGGGTCACCGCCCACGGCGAATATCCAGTTGCCAAAGCGCGTCTTGGTCAGCAACCAGCTCGCTGCAAACGCCAGCACAACAAACCAAATGATCTCAACCGGCACTCCCTGCACCTTAGGCGTACCATTCTTAAAGGTATCAATCCAACCCATTTGGGCCAGCCAGGAAAACAAACCCTCAAACGCATCGCCCGAGAATAACTCCATTAGCCAGCTGTCATCCGCCGCCTCTTTAACACCCCGCAGCTGTGTCGTGCCGGTCGCTTCTTTCAGTCCCACCAGCGTCAGGCCGCGCAGGATAAACAGAAAAGCGAGCGTCACAATGAAGGAGGGCAAGCCGGAGCGCAGCACAATAAAGCCGTTCATAATACCGGTAACCACCGCAACCCCAAATGCGAATAGAATGCTGAGCGACAGCGGCCAGCCCCACAGCACCAGCGGAACCCCGAGCGCAATACCCGCGAAGGCAATCATCGAGCCAATTGACAGATCGAACTCACCGCCGACCATTAAGAGCGCAGCGGCGATAGCCAGGATACCGAGCTGGGCCGCCGGTTCCATAAAATTCATAATGCCAGATAGGGAAAACATGCGGCTATCGGCGTATACCGAGAAAAAGATAATAACAGCGATGAGGCCCACAATGGCCCCCACCTCGGGTCGCTGCAACAGCGTTTTGGCTAAACTGACTTTGGCTAAACGCTCATCTGTCGGCCCGCTCTTCGCATCAGCATCGCTAGTCGTTGTATTCATAGTTAGGAAAGTTAGTTAGGGTAAGTACACAAAAATAGAAGGCATAAAAAATGAAAAACAGTGGCATAAAAAAATGCCCACAGACAGAAAACTACCTGCGGGCATTGCCATTGTGTTTAATCAGTGACCGCTGAAACCCGCTTTTTTGCGGTTGTGCCACCTGATAAACCTTTAGCGCTTAGCGAATACCTTTCGCAGACAGATCAACGACCTGCGCCGCTTTTTCTTTAGTGACCAAATTCGGGCCAGAAGGCACATTGCCACCAGGCATCAGGCCAAAACGCGCATGCATCGCCAGGAACGCAACCGGCAGATAGCCCTGTAGGTACTGCTGCTGGTCAATACAGAAAGCCGCTTTACCATCAGCCACAGCCTGAAGGAAGTTCGCCGACATATCGAAGGTACCGATATTAATGTCTCGACCAGACTCTTCAATCGCAGCCAGCGCTGGCTCACCCGCAGTGCTCGCGCCCAGCGTCAGGATAGTATCGACATCGCCATCCTTTTCCAGTGCGGCTTTTACTTTAGATTTAATGTCCGCCGGATCATTAGAGGATGGTAGCACCTCTACCGTACCGAAACCTTCCGCAAAACCTGCACAACGCTGATCCAATGAGACGTTACCCACTTCGTGGTTAACGCAAAGTGCTTTCTTGCCGCCCATTTCAGCCAGCTTGGCACCTGCAATCTTACCGGCGTCAAATTCTTCCTGGCCGACGTGCAGCAAGGCACCCAGCTTGGCAGAAACGTCTGAACCCGAATTCATCGAGATCACTGGAATACCCGCAGCAACGGCCTTGCTGATTGCAGCACTCAGGGCGTCACCATCAGGAATAGACACGATCAGGCCATCTGGCTCCTGATTCACCGCCGCATCGATGAGGGAAGACATCGCGACCATGTCGAAGGTTTCTGGCGCACGGTAATCAACATTAACGTTCATATCTTTACCGGCAGCTTCCACACCGTTCTTAACCACTGTCCAGAAAGCATCATTAGCCTGACCATGTGACACAACGGTAATATTTACTTCGCCGTGACCGTCGGCTAGAACACCGCCAGTAGCCAGAGAGAGTGCTAGGGCAACTGACCCCAGGATTTTTTTAAGTTTCATCGTAAATTCCTCCGTATCCGATGATTTATTACATAATGTAGAGAACCAGCATAATACGCGGGGGTAGTGGACATCGAATGCCGCAGCCTTGTCCCACGTTGCAAGACTCACGCAGTATAAGTGAAAACCGGGTGATTTGAAATAATCGTTCTAAAAATAATATTTTTGGAATTATTTTTCCAAACGCCTTAACGGTGTCACCAACATTAACCCCAATAACATAACTACCACCGATGACCACACCCAAACACTGTGCTCTTCCGCAAATAAAATAATCCCCCATAACACCCCGGAAATTGTGACAATGTAAGCACACTGACTCGCGAACACCGATCCGGCCATCCGAATAGATGTCATAAACAAGGCATAAGCCAGCGCACTGCTTAATGCAATACCACCCAGCGCCAGACCAGCCTGAGTTAACAACCACGCCGGCGACTCAGCAATACCCAACGCCATCACCAGCGGAAACTGAAAGCACATCGCCAACAAATTCGCACCACACAATAATTCATAGACACTCACCGAGGTATCAACCCCCTTTTCCACGTACACATTTTCCACCGCATACAGCCCGGAACCCAGCACAACAAGGATAATCCAGAAATTTGCATCGGCACTACTCAGCCCCTGATCCGGCAGCACCAGTAGCAAAATCGCAATCATTCCCAACACAATCCCCAGAACCCGCTTTGTTACCGCCGCTTCAAACCGCAATCCCAGCATAATGGCATAAGTGAGTAGTGGTACGGACGCAACCGTGATCGACAAAATGCCGGCGGACAGATGCGGCGCACCATAATAATAAGCAATGTTCGGCACGGTCACGCCAATCAACGCAATAACGGCATAATGACGCAAGTGTTTAAATCGGAAGAACGGCATACCGCGTAACAGACAATACACAGCAAAGATCAACCCGGTAAGAGCGGCTTGCCATGAGGAGATGGCCAGCGGATGGGCACCATCAGCGGTGGCGATTAGCGTGAGTGAGAACGTGCCGCCCCAGACGGTGCCTGCGATTAGGATGAGAAGGTAAGGCAGTAAGCGATTATTCAGCATTAGCTTTCTCGCATGATGTATAAACTGGCTGAGCGGACACGGAGACAATGCCCCATGTACATTTGACTTAATAAGACCACTGGACTAAATTTCTTATACTGAGATAATTAACTCAGTGCAAGGAATTCTATGGAAAATTTTGAGCGAGAAACCACACAAACTCTGAAAAAACGCCTATTGGAACCGGTTCGACACTTGATTGTGGTCGCCGGGCCACGCCAGATCGGTAAAACGACAGCGGTGTGGCAGACACTACGCCAAAGTAATGCCGCCCTGGCCCAATTAAATAAAGACGATGGTGTTACTGCTTACCACTTTCATGCCGTTGATGCCCCCGAGGAAGAACAGGAAACACACGATCTCTTTTCCAATACTGCTGCCACTGTTAGAACCGCCTCAGTGCTACCCAGCGAACGGGATGAACGCTGGCTAATTGAAAAATGGCAGCTCGCCCGCAAAGCAGCGACTGACTGGGAACAGGCTCAACAACAATTTTTTGCAGAAAATAATCTGCCACCGACCCCCATACCTTTCATTCTGGTATTTGATGAAATACAAAATATCCCCGACTGGTCGGCCACCGTAAAAGGACTTTGGGATCAGGATCGCATCCGTAACCTTACTATGCACGTCGTTGTGCTAGGTTCAGCGCCGCTGTTAGTGCAACAGGGGATTAGTGAAAGCCTGATGGGCCGTTATGAAATGATTCACATGACGCACTGGTCTTATCAGGAGATGCGGACACGCTTTGGCTACACCTTAAATCAGTACCTGTTTTTTGGTGGCTATCCCGGCCCGGCAGATTTAGCCCTGGAAGATGAGACGCGCTGGCGCAGTATTGTGCGTGACAGTCTGATTGAGCCTAATCTGGTCAAAGATGTACTCGCCTTAGCCAGAGTCGATAAACCCGCTGTTTTACGTCAGCTGTTTGAACTGGGTTGTACTTACTCCGGGCAGATTGTTGCGATGAAGAAGCTGCTGGTACAACTGGAAGATGTTGGTAACACCACGACGCTTAGTCATTATTTATCACTTCTGAAAGCAGCAGGCTTACTAGCAGGGCTGGAGAAATTCGCCTACCAAGCCATCCGACAACGTGCCGCACCGCCCAAACTCAACGCGCTAAATACGGCTTTTCTGTCCGTTTATAGCGGCTACACCTTTAAACAGGCACAGGACAATCCGGTTTTCTGGGGACATTTAGTAGAGAGCAGCATTGGGGCGCAGCTAATCAATTCCGCGCAAAACGATTTACAGATAAATTATTGGCGGGAAAGTCCGCTGGAGGTGGATTTTGTGTTGTTTGATGGGCATCAGGCTGCTGCCTTGGAAGTCAAGTCCCTCAAACGACAACTTTATAAAGAGAAAGGGTTAGCAGCTTTTGTTAAACGTTATCCTATGTTAAATATCAAAACACATCTTGTTGGAGGAAATGAACTCTCAATTATTGAAACATTGAGCGCACCTGCAATAGGGTGGCTCAATAACTAGAATCCCCAACAAAAGTACCGTGACTATCCGCTCGATAGCCTGTTGAAATGATACTAGACTAGCATCAATTGCCCGGAAGGATTGAGTCGACTCTTGCTCATCACTAAAACAGCAATTCTTAAAGCTTTAAATCATTGATTTAAATGAAAATAACCAATAAAATTGAGCTTTTTTACAACTTGAGATACTCCATCACTAGATTTTACGCTTCATTTTAAGTTAACATAAATCAATGAGTTTTATGAAACAAAGGTAAATTCTGTGACTTGCCTCCCAAGACTAAAGCGGTTTTATTTAGCTTATAAAATTATTGTTTTTGACTAGAGTACTTAAGTTCATATTTTTTCACAGCTTTCATTGAGAATAAAAAACCCCAAAGACCTTTAAAATATTTTTCCTTGAGCGGAAAAGCCAAAAGGCTAATAAAAATTTGACTATTAGATCAACAAGCTATAACTTATTACAGGGCATAACAGATGGATCATCAAGCAAGTCGCTATTTATACATCCGTTCAAGAGTAGAAAGTCTTCATGGGCAATACATTAGAAATGAAGTTGGGAAATTTCATCACGACATAATAACACTCGTAGATAGAGTTTTTGTTCATTTGCCGGCAATTTTTTCTAAAGAAGCACCGCTTTCTTTTCCAAATTCAGATGTCAAAAACCAAGACGCTATACCATCAACAGAATGGGTTGCTTGGTATTTCTATCAAAAGTTTTACTGTGATGTTGAATTACATGCTGATAATGCGGGATACAAAGTCTCCAAGAAGAAATTCCTATCCACCATTTCAAAATTTACACCTTCTGAGAATAGAAATAACCTCTTCTTCATTCAGGGTGATATAGGATGTGGAAAAACTGCATTCATCAACTATTTAATAACCACATATGGGCAAAAATATTACGAGAAGTCGGACGCCTGGTTCTTAAGGATAAACGTGGATGTGACTAGACATTTCGATGATAGATCTTTATCATCATTTTTTAGGGTTTTATGTTTCAAACTAAATACAACAATAGTAAAAATATTCAACCACCATTACAATTCAAGCATTAACCAACAAACATTGGATGAAATAAATAAAATAAAAATAAAATTAAGCAAAGCCGAAGAAAACTCAGACGAAGATGAATCAATTGTTATTTTTGTGGATTGCATGAAGAAAATATCAAAAATTCTAGGAAAAAAGCCAATACTGATTCTTGATAACCTCGATTATTTTTTTCATGAAAATGATAGATATCTATTTATATCAAATGTTGACACTGGAGAAGATCTATATATCAGCTTAATACAAAAAATTGTTAGTGCGTTTTATCACGGTTCCTCTAAGGCAGGAGATTTGGGAGCAAATATACTTTTTGTGCTAAGACCAGATAGCTATGAAATCCTTAAGGCATCAAGAGAACTGTATCAAGGAGTGGAAGATTGTTTTCGCGATAACAAAAACCTTTATACTCTACGAACCCCCGACTGGGAGTCTGTAATAGTCGAACGAGGAGAATTGATAAAGCGTGTTATTTCGGAAGTTCCTAAAGCAGGCCTAAAAAACTCAATAAGAAACTCTTTGAGCAGCGTATTACTAGCACTTGAAAACCCTAACCAAATTAATGCTATTATTGATCATTTACGACATATAGTGCCTTTTGGTTTAAGAAGTGTTATGAATTTCTTCAAGACATATACTTGGTTAAATCATAACGAGAAGGATGGATTTGTAAATCCGACCACAAGATATATAGAACAGTATCCTGTTGGGCTAATGAGTTTTATGCTGAACAACCAAAGATGTTATTCTCAGAAAGATTCCAATTTCCCCAATATATTTCTCACTAATATAGAAGCTGATGAAGAATACATTGTTAATGAGTCCGTATCGTCTAGAACGGAACAGCCACACACCCTTTCTTCACAGCACCCACCTGCATATTGGCTTAAACGCTTATTATTAGAATTTTTACTTAAAAGAAACTCTGTTGGCGAAGCTACAACTACTACAGACATAGTGAATATTTTTGCTCAAAATGAAGAAGGATATTATCATGAATCTTTAGTTAGATTGTGCATGGGTAGTTTTGCCCAGACTCATACTTCTAACTTAATTCGTATCAAAAGACAGCTCTCCAGTGACAAAAAACGTCTAGTTGTGGAAGATATAATATTAACAGAAAGAGCTACACACTGTTTAAATAAAATATTTGATAAATTTTTTTATTTGCAACTTATAATTGATGATTATTCAATGCCTTTACCAAAAAAATGTAGGGAGCACTTCCTTTACAATTCTGAAATACATTACGGATATTTGGTTTTAGATGGTGACACTTACCACAGTAAAGCAAAGAAAATGGTAGAAAGAAAAGCTATACTTGTAACAAAATTATTGGCCATACTAGAAATAGCACTTGAATGTGAGAAAGAGAAATACCATCACGTTTTCCAAGTCTTACAACTAGAAGGAGTCAACCTGCCTAATATAGCAAAAATAAAAAGAAATGTTTTTAAAGAACTACGATCACTACAAAAATACAAAAACTCCCCAGCCACCAACGTAAATATCGAAAGACTAGAATCACTATTTAACAGATACAAATCTAGGCTTAGAAAAGAAATTAGGCTGTCTTATGGACTTGATTAAAAAATTATTTCTTGCATTTATAATACTGAACTTATTTTTTTCAGTTGAAGCTATTGGGAAAATTTTAGTATCTGATGAAAAAGCTATTGCCTTTTATAAAGATAAAGAAAATGGGAAAATATGCATAAATAATAACCAAAATTGCTCTTCTGAAAGAATACACGAAGGAGCATGGGTTTTCAAAGGAAATATAAAAAATGGAGATATAGTTTTTTTTCTTGATGAAGAAAAAATTATAGACATAATCTTATATAAAAAAGAAGATGGAAAAAAATACGAAAAAGTATTTTATATCTTCTCTGGAGCCATACTCAGTTTCATCAGTGCATTTTTTATAACTTGGCTCAACAATTATTTCAAGTTAGATATAGAAGAAAGAACATCACTGATAAAATGGAAAGAAGACATGCTAAGAAATATTAACTCTTGGGATAGCAATTCAACGACAGATCTTGAGGTAATTGAAATAAACTCTCCAGCAAACTCACAAAAATCTCAAAAGATCAACAATACAAGAAAGAAAATAATAGAAATAAAAAATCAAGTCATAATGGAGGAAAAAAGCAAAAATTCTGCAACAAAAGAAATGAAAAAATTGATTAAAAAATTAAGAATTTAAAACCACCCATTCTTTAAAATATCCACATCAGCCTTCAAAGACAAAAACCACAGGTAATAAATCAAGAATTGACGCAAAAAGTTAGCATCCCAAAGCTAAAAAATCAAGTTATTTAACGGCTATGCAAACAAGAATCAATATTTTCTAAGGTGAAAATCAATTTGGATTAGCATTAAATTTAAAAAGACCGTCCCCTAAAATTCATTACAGCATCACAAATCCCCCGGCACCCCATAACTCGGCGCCGCCCCCGGATTCAACGCCCGCGTCGTATAAGCATCCATCTCTTCCTCATACGCCCGCCAAATCCGATAAAGCGCCTCCACCGGATCACCGTCACTCCAGTCCACCCGCAAATCCACTAACGGCCAGCTCTGCTCATGTGCGACTTTCAAACCGGCAGAATGCGTCGGCCCCTCTTCCCCGCCAGCTGCCACACCCGCCCGCAACGCCAGCATCAAACGCTCCGCCAAATGCAAATCCGCTCCGGCGGCAAACTGATCCACCATCGCCTGTGGTACCGCTTCAGTAGACAGCAAATTCCCCGCCGCAACACAGTGCTCCCCCACCACCACGCTATTCGTGCCCAGGATTTCAGTCCCGGTGTAATGCGCCGCGCCGCCCTTAGTATCCACCACAGTCAACTGACGATAATTAATATTTGCCCGCCCCGTCGTCACCTTAGCCAATGCGTCCTGTGGCGTCATACCATCCTGCAAATAATCCAGCAGCAACGGCCCTAAACTTGGATCAGTCACATTCTGTGTGGCCACCGCGCCAACGCCAGCCCGCACCCACGGGCAGCGACTCGCCACACAGATACTAGACGTGGTGATCGCCACCCCGGTCATATTGGTTCGGGCACAATGCCCCACCAGTGAAAATGTCATGCTACTTTCCTTTTAATCAGACCCATGGTGAGCAATACGGCGGGCAATATATTGGGTGAACTCATGATTCTCCTGCTCCAGCCAGCACAGCGGCCCCGCTTTCGACAAAGTCGCGCGCGAGCCGCGAAAAATACCCTCAACCACGTCCTTATCTTCAGCGTTAACCTGATCGAGAAAATGAATCACGTCCGCCTTCAGTTGCTCAGGCTCGGCGCTCGCACGCAGCACCTCTGGAGCTAGCGCAATACCGTAGCGGATGTTTACCTGATCATGTCCCAGCGGTTGCAGCGCTAGATACCATAAATGATCCGGGGCGAGCACATACATATGCGCTGGGAAAATGGTTGGCATTAACGAAGTGCGCCGCTGCTCACCCTTGAGCCAGGTGTTGTCGGGATGCGCATTCCCCACCGGGGCGTTTTCGGCCTTGGTAAAATACTGGTAGGTGAACGCAGGATTCGGTGGGCGCTCAGAGAAACGGGTTTCGCGCACCGCAAAGTGCGCCCCCACGGTAGCACGATGCGCCACCGGCAGGTGGTAACCCTCCATGAAATTCTCAGCGAGCATTTTCCAATTGGTATCCCAAACATGATCCTGCTGTGAGATGAGGACATAATCCGCCATGCGATAATCCGCCACCAGGGGATGCAGCTCGGCTAGTAAAGTCGACACCGGCGCGACTTCCGGGTTGAGCGTGATATAAATCCAGCCCTCCCACAGCTCGCAGCGTATCGCAGGCAGCGGATAATTCGCCTTATCAAAACCGGGTCGTTTATCCATCTGAGGTGCACCCAGCAGCTGGCCGTCAATGCCATACGACCAGGCATGATAAGGACAAATAATCCGCTTGCGCTTACAGTGTCCCTGGCCGTCTAAGAGCGTCATCATGCGGTGACGACAAACATTAGCGAACGCTTTAATACTGCCATCTTCCTGGCGAATCACCAGTACTGGCTGCGAGCCAATGTGATAGCTGAGGTAATCGCCTGCCTGAGGAATCGCGTCACTGCGTCCGGCGCAGAGCCATTGTTCATTAAAGATATGCGTTTGTTCTAGCGCATGAATATCAGCGGACTGGTACATGGGCGGCGGCATGGCGGTGGCCTGACTAAGCGGCAGGGCCGCCAGCACTTTTAGCTGTGCCAGCGTCGATAAAGTGATAGGACTGTGCTTCATAACCTGTCTACCCTATATGATCGGCCACAACCGCTGCCTTGCTTAAAAGGGCAGCGTTGCGCCGGGGGAATCGTTCAAAGACTAAGGCAGTTCCTCTTCAGGGATAATCGCCTCAACGTCAATTTCCATCACCATTTCTGGTAGCGCCAAACCGTTCACAATCAGCCCGGTAGAACAGGGATAAACCCCCTTCAGCCATTTACCAATTTCGGTATAGACCGCTTCGCGATAGGCCCGATCCGTAATATAAATCGTTGTCTTACAGATATGCTCTAGCTTAGACCCCGCCTCTTCCAACAGGGTTTGCACACACTGCATCGCCATTCGCGCCTGTGCGGTTGGATCACCCACGCCGTGGAATTGGCCATCAAGATCAAAACCGGTCTGGCCGCGCAAAAACACACGGTTACCGGCGCGTACCGCCATGCACAGATCATTATCCAGCGCTTTACCAGGATACATATCCTTGGTGTTAAACGCCCTAATTCGGGTATGCGTTGTCATTGTTTATACCTCTCCATCGCTATGACTAAAATACTGCGCCACCGCCTCATCGCCGCTGCGCTCACTGATACCGTGCATGACGCTGTCCGAAAGCCCGGCACCTGTTTTCACAAAATTCAACGGCCCGTCAAAATCAAAATTGCGATACACCGCCGCCATATGAGCATAGTTCGGTGCCTGCGCAAACTGCTGGAAAGTCAGGCGATGGCCCGCGTAGTCAGAATTTAGCAGGTCACGCGCATAAGCCAGCAGCTTGCGCCGGTCTTCCGCGAGCCAGTTATCATTCACGCTGTAATACTTGTCCATCCATGGCTTGGTTTCCGGCGCATCGAAAGTTGCCGCATTCGGCGTTACACAAATCTGGCCGCCACACAGCTCACGCGCCGCATGCATCATCGTCGGCAAGCGGGTTAGGGCATGCACTCGCCCAGTCATCAGCAACGACTGGTTCGGCATCAACAGGCCCGCTGGAGAACGCTCACCCAGCGCAATCGCAGCGGTCAGATGTGCATTGATACCCTCACGCCATACCGCCAACTCGGCCAGTTTTTCCTGCACGGCGGGCTGCTTCTCCAAACCGGTCTGACGCGCATTAAATAGCGCCGCACCAATCATCTGATCGGCGACTTTCAGCGTGCGCTGCACATAAGCGAAGGCCGAATAGCGATGGAGGGTGGCGCGAATAAAAGTAGCCGCGCGGGTATGACGGTAAAACAACACGTTTTCCCAGGGGATCAACACATTATCAAAAATCACCAGCGTATCAATCTCATCAAATTGATTCGCCAGTGGATAATCACGCTGATCCGCGCGCGGACAGCCACCGCTGGCCCCGGCGAAACCGCTGCGACAGATAAATTTCAGGTTCGGTGAATTGAGATCACAGATAAAGCCGACGGCATAGTTCGACAGCTGCTCATTACCCCAATTGGCAATCGTCGGCTTGGTAAACGCCTGATTGGCATAGGCCGCCGCCGTCTCAAACTTGGCACCGCGCACAATAATCCCGGCATCGGTCTCTTTAACCACATGCAGCAGCATGTCCGGGTCTTGATCCTGCGGGGCACGTGAACGATCACCCTTAGGGTCAGTGTTAGCGGAAACATGAAACGGGTCTTCTTTCAGCACCTTAAAGATATGATTTTCGATGTTCTTAGAAAACTGCGGATCGACCTCATTCAGCACATCCTGACCGTCATACAGCGACCACATCTCACCGACCGTTTCATCACCGACCCGCGTCACCACGCCGCCAATGTCTTCTAGCACCGTATCCGTCGCCCGGCGCTTCGCCCACCAGTCATCCTGGGTATAAGGCAGCGCATTACCCACCGCATTAATATCGCCATCCTGCTCGACAGTCATTAGCGCGCGCGTCGCGTCTTCATGCTGCATATCATAAATGCGCGCCCTGATATCAACAATTGGCTTAAACTGCGGATGGATGGTCATGTCCTTGACCCGTTCGCCGTTGATATAAACTTCGCGGTTATCCTGAATTGACTCGCGGTACTGCTGTCCGGTTCTAATCATTTCCTTCTCCGTATGGGATGATACCCCTCTGACCCACTCATAACGTTTAAAGAACACCGCTGAACGCGGCAGTGGCACAGCGGGAATTGTGCCCAAATCTATCTGTTAACACGCGACCTTCTTGGGCCAACATTAATAACCCAAGTCGCGGCGGACTAATTCAATGCCTGCGGGCGGCTATTCGCTTCTGGCCGCCACGCCACAATGTCCTTTTCTCCTTGCGCTGAAACCCGGTACACCCCGCGCTCCACTCGCTCAAACCAGCCGTAAACATTTCGATACAGCACGGCTCTCGCCTGCGTATCACCGACCGCCAGCGCCACAACGGCAGCCTTACTGGCTCCGTGCTGGCGTAGGTACTGCCCAATCAGCAGCGCCCGCTGGCGGTACGCCGTCATAATGCCTTTACGCATCGCCAGCCCACCCACATTCGGGTCGCCCACTCGCCGCGCAAATTCGCCGAGCAGGCGCGCCTGCTGCCGCTGCACAATGCGTGGCTTATACGCCGTCGGATCAAGCACCACGTCCACCGTCTCGGCCTGCACATCAATCACCACTAACCCCAGACCCAGCATACGCAATAACTTCAGCACCGATTTACGCTTTTTACGCAGCACGGTCGTTTGTAACGGAATGCCGATATACACCGTCGGAGTCAGCGCCAGCCGATCCACCACCTGCATCAATACGCTGAGATTAAAATTCAGCTTAAGCTCAACAATCAGCGGTGCTTCCTCATTCCGCAGCGCCACTACATCGCAATTTATCACCTCACCCTTCACTGTGTAACCCTGCTCAGTCAAAAAGCGTTTCAGCGGCGGGTAAAGGTCAGATTCTTTCATGCTGATTCCCGTAGACACCGTAAACCTCTTCGTTTGGGGAATAGAGTGCTTGCATGCGGGTTCTCGAGGAAGTTGTGAACCTCTATGCTTGCGGGCTGGAATTTTTTCATGCTAGTTTCCGTTATGCGCGCTGATTAAAACTGTATAACACCTTCTCCATCACCGGTAAACCCAAGACGAGGCCGTTCTATGTTCAACGACACCCTACTCCAGCAAATCCGTGACCGTTTTCATCACGTAGACAGCTGTCCTTATCAGGGGCCAAGAGCTTTTTTCGAGAATGCCGGTGGCTCGCTCACCCTGAAGTCAGTGGTCGAAGTCAATACGCATCTCTCCGCTATCCCAGACAATCAGGGGCGTGATAACCCGGCCTCCCATGAACTGGTGCGCATTATCAACAAAGCGCGGGAAGACATGATGCTCTACCTCGGCGCAAATGATGGTCTGGTATTTGTGGGTGAAAGTGGCACTGAATTACTGTTTCGTCTGGTACGCGCGGCGGTACTCGGCTCAGCGGAAGGTGGCATCGTGCTCGGCAGCACGCTGGAGCACCCCGCCACCGCCAGTGCAGGCAAGCGCTGGGCAAAAATTGCGGGCAAGGAATACGTGGCGATTCCGCATAACAAAGACACTTGTGCGATCACACCGGAAGATTACCGCGCATACATTACGCCCGACACGCGGGTTGCGACGATTATCCAAACCAGCCCGGTCACCGGCATGTGCGTGGATATTGCGGAGGTGAGTAAGATCATTCGCGCCGTCGCGCCGGACTGTTTTATTATCGTCGATGGCATCCAGCACGCAGCGCACGGTGCGCTGGATATAGCTGCTTACGGCATAGATGCGTTTACCGTGTCCGCCTACAAAGCCTTCTCCAAACACAACTACGGCTTCTCCTGGCTGTCGCCGCGTATGAGCACGCTGCCACATGATCATCTGGATGGCTCCGGTGCCACGCAGTGGGAACTGGGCACCCGCGATACGTCGGCCTATGCGACGTTTTCCGAGGTGGTGAATTATCTGGACTGGCTTGGTGCGCATTTCACCGACAGCGCTGAGCGTCGTACCCGACTGCTGGCAGCGGGCGAGCACATTGTGGCGCATGAACACCATCTGGTGGAAACCATGATCAACGGCACGGTGAATCATCCGGGCCTGCGGGATATGGCGAAAGTTTATGTGTTGGGCGGGCTGGATAATCCACAGCGCGAAGGCCTGGTTTCACTGGCGGTGGACGGTGTGCCTTCCGCTGAGGTCGTGGCGCGTCTAAGCGCAGCGGGGATTCGTACCCATGTGCGTAAGAATGATTATTTCTCTGGCAATGTACTGACGCCGCTGAGGATGGACACCTGTGTGCGGGTGTCGATCTGTCATTACAATTCGACCGATGAGATTTTGAAGTTTTTGCGGGTAATCGGTGAAATTGCGGCATAGGAGAACCATATGAGTTTGCTAAACGCTGATCTTGAACAATACCTGGCCATTGATACTAATGCGATGGACTGGGAGGCCTCACCCGCCGCTGGCGTGGAACGTAAACGCCTCGAAGTCCTGTCCACTGAAACTGAAAGGGTCACCACCATCGTCCGTTTCGCCCCGGACAGCTATTTTCCGGCGCATACCCATGGCGGCGGCGAGGAATACCTGGTGCTGGACGGTACGTTTTCGGATGAAAGCGGCGATTACTCTGCAGGCTATTATGTGCGCAATCCACCGGGGTCGCGCCATAAACCGTTTACGCGGGAAGGCTGCACCATCTTAGTGAAGCTCTGTCAGTTTTCAGCCGATGACTTACAGCAGATGAACGTTGATACCCGTAATGCAGATTGGCAGACCGGGCCAATACCCGAGCGCAGCTTTCTGCCGCTGCATGAGCATGCTGGCGTGAACACGATCTTGCTGCGGTTGGCACCTGATACGCAGTTTCCACGGCATGAGCACCCCGGCGGGGAGGAATTTCTGGTGTTGGCCGGATCGTTTTCTGATGACCGTGGGACTTATGCAGCGGGGACATGGGCACGCAATCCGATCGGCAGTGAGCATGAACCCATTACGGGCGCGGACGGTGCGTTGCTGTATTTGCGTACGGGATATTTGCAGTGGCTCAGCGAGCAGGCCGTCGCCGCATGAGCGAGTCACTTAATGCTGACAACTTGACCGCTGTCACCCCACGCGACTGAAACTCACTGCGCGGTATGACAAACCGCCTCAATATTATGCCCATCCGGGTCAAGTACGAACGCCCCGTAATAATCGGGGTGATAAATCTCACGCACCCCCGGCGCACCATTATCCTGCCCGCCCGCAGCTAATGCCGCCCGATAGAACGCATCGACCTGCGCCCGGGTTTCAGCCCGAAATGCGATATGCATCGGGTGCTGTACCTTCTCATCTGGCCCAAACCAGAACTCACCTTTGCCATCACGGCCAAGGCCAGCCCAACCTTCATTTTCCAGTTCAACCACTAACTCAATCCCCAAAGGCCGGAGGCAGGCTAGGTAAAATGCCTTGCTGGTTTCATAATCGGAAACGACTAAACCGATGTGGTCGATTAGCATATTAATACCCCTCTGAAGGTCAAGACAACGATGTCCCAGAGGTTGCTCTCCCACGAATCCAGTCCTCAATCCGCAAATCAGGAATCCGTGCATAATGTTTAATATTACCGGTAATCAACGTCCCGGCATGACTCAGGGTAAGCGCAGCAATCATTAAATCAGCATCCGCAACAGTCTGCCCCGCTTGTCTCAAACTGGCTTTATGACGCCCGAAAATATCCGCCGCCGCCAGATTACATTCCAGCACAGGCGTGGTTGCCAAAAATTCATTGACCAGGATAGCGTTTTCCTGTGGTTTTATTGAATTTGCTGCGCCATAAGACAGTTCACAAGCCGTTATCCAGGTCGTCACCACCTGATCCAGCGTCCGACTGCGTGCCTGCATAACAGCAGCATTGCCGCGTAATATTTCAATACAGACATCGGTATCCAGCACTTTCACCAACTGAACTCCCGGCCCTCAGTGCGCGTTTGGTAAATATCCGCGATGACCTCATCCGTTTCAGTTGGCGTTCCCACCCAACGACCTGACAGATTCTGCCATGCGGCGAGCTGCGCCTGTTGCTGCTGAAGCGCGTTAACTGCCGGATCTGTTGTATTTGGATCAACTCTTTGTTCGAGCAGCCATATAACCTGTCGGTTAAGACTGCGCTTATCGTCGGCGGCCAACACTTTTAGGCGCTCTAATAATGAGGGGTCAATGTCTTTTAGTGTAATCGAAGCCATTCAAAATCCACCGTTTTGGAGTTGCAATGCAACCATTATGGTTTCAATGATATTTTCTGTCAATCATTGCAGCTGGCAGAAATTCCTGTAATCGCTCATGTAGGTGATTCCTGCTAAAATTTCACCTCTCCTGATTACTGAGCGCCCTACCATGAACCACACCCCGATCAACCTGCAGCATAAGTTTTCACTGTTCAACGAACACTGGTCACCGAAAGTGATTGCGGAAATGAATGACTATCAGTTCAAGCTGGTGAAAGTACAGGGTGAATTTGTCTGGCATGACCACCCGGATACGGATGAGGTGTTTATTGTGCTGGCGGGTTCGCTGGCTATTGAATTTAGGGATGGCAAGGTGACGCTGAATGCCGGGGAAATGTATGTGGTGCCGAAGGGGGTTGAGCATCGGCCCGTGGCTGAGGAGGAATGTCAGATTATGATCGTGGAGCCTAAGGGTGTGTTGAATACCGGGGATGCGGAGAGTGAGTTAACGGCGGCTGATGATGTTTGGATTTGAGGGCTTGATGAGCTTGGGGGTTGGTTTTGGCTGAATCGCCGGGGGCTGATGTTGAGGTAGGTGCTGCACCTGAACGGGGGTGGGTTTGGCGGTGTACGGATGCTTCGATTGAGAAGGGTCAGGTTTCGGTGTTGTCGGTGCTGGAGACGTTTTGGGCGCTGGGCTTGTATGGGGTTTTGGTTTGGCATTTTGGGCATTATTGGTGGTTGTTGATTACGGCATTTGCTGTGCCGGTTATTTTGTTGCGGTCTGAGGCTTCGGTTGAGTTAGGTGTCACGCTATTACGCCGCTATTGGAATAGAGACAAAGATGACCTTTCTACCGTTGAAAAATCACTTATTGTTATTTGCTCTGCGCTCGTCAGCTTCTTGTTTTGTTATTGGCTGGCACAAGTCTGGCTGATTGATCAGCAAGGTTGGGCGCTATTTTGGCGTTCTGCGGTAATAGGTGCCGTTGCCGTTGCCGTTGCCGTTGCCTTTGCCTTTGCCGTTGCCGTTGCCTTTGCCTTTGCCGTTGCCGTTGCCGGTGCCGGTGCCGTTGCCGTTGCCGTTGCCGGTGCCGTTGCCGGTGCCGTTGCCGTTGCCGGTGCCGTTGCCGGTGCCGGTGCCGTTGCCGGTGCCGGTGCCGTTGCCGGTGCCTTTGCCTTTGCCTTTGCCGTTGCCGTTGCCGGTGCCGTTGCCGGTGCCGTTGCCGGTGCCGTTGCCGGTGCCGTTGCCGGTGCCGTTGCCGTTGCCGATGCCGGTGCTGTTGCCGATGCTGTCTCAGAAACGATTGTAGGAATTATATTTTTACCTTTTTGGGGATTGGGAATTTGGATAAGAACGCTGCTGATTAGAGTGGTGGCCACATTAAAACATCCAATTTTAGGGATGAAAAAACTGCCATCAAACTGGCATCACACCAACTGGTGTACAGACTTCACTTATCCACCTGAATTATTACCTGGAGCAGCAGGTGTTCATGGGGCTTTCTCAGTTAGGGGTTTACTCAAACAGTTCCATAAACCAGATGCTATCGGCATTATAATGGGTTTAATCTTCTTACCCATTTGGTATATTCCTGCCCTAATATGGCGCTGGAATCTTAAAGCCTCTCTCTGGCTTTGGTGGCCGTTAGCTCTCAGTCTTAGAAAACCCTTCCAAACCAAAACCATGCCCCAAATCCGCGATGCCATCGTCACCATCGTAGCAGGTTGGTGGAAATGGCTACTAATGCCAATCGCAGTCATCATCCCCTGGCTATTAAGCGGCTATTTCCCAGAAATCAGCAGCTGGGTAGACATTATGCCAGACCAAGTCGATAAGCCTTTCGACAAGCTGGTAAGCTACGCTGTACCAGCACCACATAGCCTGCGCTACGCCGCCATCTGGCTAGTCTGCATTCTAAGCACAGTCGTCTGGTTCAAGGCCAATGCCATGAAAAGCCAACACCCAATGATCATCGGCGACGAAACCTACATCATCCAACACAACATCGAAAACGACCCAAAATACAGCGAACTAAAACAAAAATTCTACCGCCGCGCCAAAGGCATCGCCCGCTGGCACACTTGGCGCATCGTGTCGTTCATCCTACTCGGCTATAGCTACATCTTATATCTGGCTTACGCCTGGTACCCGGAACAGGCCGGGCGCGTTATCCCGGAAGGGTTAATTCCTTACCTTTAATGACCAAATAACGACCCATAAAGGAAATTCACTGTCCTGCCTGGAGCCAACACACCTATAATATCAAAGGGAAAGTTCAACAAGGTAATTCGTAATGCAAATCCCAGCAAACATTGCTGCAGACCTAACAGCTAAAGCCGCTGAGCTAAGCGGTATCACCGACAAAAAAGCATTATTTGAAGCAGGACTAAAAGCACTAATCGAGCGCGAAAGCGCCAAACGCTTAGCCCAGATGGGCAGCAGCGACCCCAGTGCCAATGACATCACCCGTCGCAGAGGAAAAAGAAAAAGTCCAAATTAGTACGTCTCATTCAACGCATCCACCGCCGGAATCTCCCGCTCGCGCCGCGCCACATAATCCAACAGCTCCTCATGCTTCGCTTCATCCAGCTTAGGCTCCTCATAGGCATTCAACAATTTCTTCGCCTGCTCCAGCCCACGGGTAATCGTGTCCTTACCACCCTCAGCCTGCCACTGTTCAATCGAATTATTATCAAACAATTCCGGCATAAAAAACGCCCGCTGAAAATTCTCCAGCGTATGCGGGTGGCCCAGATAATGCCCGCCCGGCCCGACATCCCGCACCGCCGCTAACGCCTCATCAAAGTCATCCCAACGCACCCCCTCAGCCATGCGATAGCCCATCGCACACTGCTCCGCATCGACCACAAACTTCGCCATCGAGCAGTGCATACCGGCCTCATTCCAGCCCGCCGAATGCCAGATATAATTCGCGCCCGACATCAACACCGCCATTAAAGTGGTCGCGCTCTCATAACCGGCCTGCGCATCAAATAACTTCGAGCCGCCCAGCGTATTCGAGGTACGCCACGGCACCCCATAAAACCGCGCCATCTGGCCGATCATAAAATTCATCAGCGAAATTTCCGGCGTTCCCGCCATCGGCGCACCGGATTTCATCGACACCGTGCTGAGATAATGTCCGTAAATCGCGGGCGCACCTTTCCGAATCACCTGCGTATAAGCCAACGCAGACAGCGCTTCCGCATTCAACTGCGCCACGGTGGGCGCAACGCTGGCCGGGGTATTCGCCCCACCCAATACAAACGGCGAGCACAATACCGGCTGCATATGCGCCGAGAATGCCCGCATCGCCCCCAGCATGGTTTCATCCCACACCAGCGGTGAGTTACCGTTAATATTGCCGGTGACGACGCTGTGATTTTCCAGGTAATCCTGCCCAAACAGGATTTTGCACATATCCATCACGTCTTCCGCATTCTTGCCGGAAGTGGTCATGCCCATAAAGGTCTTATCGGAGTGCTTCATCGAGGAATAAGTGATGCGCAGGTGGCGGTGTGATACCGGATGATCCATCGGTTCGACGATGTGATGTGCCGAAGAGTGAATCGCCGGACACATATGCGCCAGCTTATGAAAATTACCCAAATCCTCCAGCGTCGGCCAGCGCCGCTTATTCTCCAGGTCACACACAAACGGCGCGCCGGTCATGGGCACAAAGATAGAATTTTTGCCACCCAATTTAACGGTTTGTGCCGGATTACGTGCCTCTAAGGTAATGTCTGACGGAATGGTACTGATCAAGTCCATAATCATGGCCCGATCAAAACGTACCCGGTCACCCTGCACATCCGCGCCCGCTTCCCGCCACTGTGCTAACGCAATGTCATCACGGAATACCACTCCCACCTCTTCCAAAATAGCCATGGAAGCGTCGTTGATCTTATGGATTTGTGCTTCATCCATCGGTTCGGTCAGCGGCAAGCCTTGCTCCAGATGCGGCAGCATGTCTATCTTGGTAGTTAAACGCGCTTTTTTGCGGCTTCCGCGACCACGGCGTTGTGTTCCGACAGCATCCATTAGTGTACTCCGCTAATATGTATACACATTGTATACATTAATACAAAACCTCTGCAATGCTGAATAGGTTAAATGCTTCCGCGTTCATTACTGTTCTAATATAGCGGCAGTGTTTACTTGAATTGCGTTCAACCGGTTGCAACAAACCTTCACGCTCGTAGTAACACAATGTGTCGATAGCAACACCGGTACGCCCAGCCATTTGCGCGGGCGTTAGCCAAAAATTTTCTACCGTTGATTTAATCATGAATACACCCTATTACCTGAAGCGCGCTTCAGGCCAAGCACTTCATCTTCGATATTGAAATCATTGCAGCCAAATCAAACACCCGCTGACCTCAATACTATTTTATAGTCAGATGGACACCTAGCACTTGCCATCAAATACCCAGTATACTAGTGTGGTCTTAGTAGAGGAGATAACCCAAACACACGGTACGAAAAAAGCGTCACTTAAACACCCCCACGGAGGATTACCATGGCACTATCGCCCCCATTGAAAGAACTTAATATCAGCCTGGCTGAACATGGGTTTTATAAAGGCTTTAATAACTTGGTCGCTATCGCGTCCAAAATACTCATCGCACTGGTGGTACTTTGGTGCGCTGTTTTCCCAGAATCGGCCGGAGACATACTGGGTAAAATAAAAAATTGGTCGTTTGCTAACCTGAATTACTACTACACCTGGGGCGTCGCCTTTTATGTCATCGTCTGCCTGGTGATTGCCCTTTATCCAAAGTGGGGTAAAACGAAATTAGGTACCGCAGACGGCGTCCCGGAATTTTCCAATTTTTCCTGGTTTTCCATGATGTTTGGTGCGGGTATTGGTATTGGCATGTTGGGATACGCCACGGGCGAACCGATGTGGCATATCGGTGACAATCCCGACATTAGAATGAGCGCCGCGCTCGTTAAAGAAGCGTTCGCTGCCGCGAATATCACGCTGGCGGAAGGTGCTGACCTGTGGGCCGAATATAATGCCCAGGTCGCCTCTGGCGCGATTACAGCGATCGATGGCCTCGTCATTCCAAAAACCCTGTCAGCAGTTCCATCAACCTATAACTACGTCTTCCTACACTGGGGCTTAGGCGCATGGGCCTGTTATGCACTGGTGGGTATTTCACTCGCGTTCTTCGCCTATTCACGCGGACTGCCACTGACTATCCGTTCCACACTGGCCCCGTTATTAGGCCGTAGTTTAGAAGGCCCCATCGGACACATTATTGATGTGACGGCTGTGGTAGCAACTATTCTCGGCATTAGTCAAACCATTGGACTTGGGCTGGCTTCATTTGCCTCTGGGCTCTACAACATTACGGGCGCGCAGTGGCTGATGACCGTTGGCGATAAGCCTGAACCCACCACGGCCGCCTTGTTACTCGCCTTAGCCGTTGTGATGATCTGTTCAACACTGTCAGCACTGTCTGGCGTAGGTAAAGGCATTAAATGGCTCTCCAATCTGAATATGGTGCTGTCGTTTGGCTTACTGGGTTTCTTCCTCATCTTCGGCGCCACGCTGTTTGCCTTCGAGCTATTGGGTAAAGGCTTATTCAACTATGTAATGCACTTACCCGCACTCACCTTCACCGTCTTCCCGGCTGATGGCCCTGGTAGTCCAGGCGAATGGCAAGGCTGGTGGTCTATTTTCTACTGGGCCTGGTGGATCGCTTTTGCACCGTTTGTTGGCATCTTCCTGGCGCGTATCTCTAAGAACCGCACGATTCGTGAATTTGTGCTCGGTGCCATTCTGGCGCCATCGCTAATGTGCTTCTTCTGGTTCACGCTTTTGGGCGGCACTGCCATTGACCTAGAACTGAATGGCGCCGCCAACGGTGCTATTTTCTCTGAAAGCCTGACTGCTCAGCTCTATGCCGTCATTAACCTCATGCTGTCACCTGAGTTAGCGAAGCTGATGTCTGGATTGATCGTTGTTTTGCTGCTGACCTATTTGGTCACTTCCGCTGACTCGGCTGTGTTAGTGGTGAACACAATCAACGCGGGCGGCGAGTATGGTTCAGCAGGACGCTGGCACATCATCATTTGGGGCCTGATCCTGAGCGCAGTCATTGCAGCCTTGCTCCTGGCTGGTGGACTGAACGCCATTCAGTCCGCGATGATTGTTGCCGCAGTACCGTTCTCATTTGTCATGATTTTAATGGGTATTAGCCTGCTTAAGGCCCTGCTTATGGACGGTTTCCGGGGCAATTCTCAATAATCACACAGGACTTTTCGTTATAAGAACCCACATAAATGTGGACTCAGCCACCGGCTTCTGCCGGTGGCTTTCTAGCACAGCGTCAGCTGAATGTATCACCCACCGACTGACGGCTGCGCGCTGTCAAGCAAACGACCTGAAAATCATTATTTGGTCTTTCTACCGGTTTAGCACATAATCAAAAAACACCCAGCAGGCAAACCGATAGACAAACTGATAGATGGCTTCCACTTATGCAAATCACAAATCTTGAAACCGTACCCGGTAAAACCATTCGCCAGCACCTAGGCTTAGTCCAGGGCAGCTCAGTGCGCGCCAAACACGTCGGGCGTGATATTATGGCTTCGCTGAAAAATTTCTTTGGCGGCGAATTAAAAGGTTATACCGAATTGCTCTCAGAATCGCGCGAAGAGGCGATGGAACGCATGATTGCCCAAGCCAAGGCCATCGGGGCAAATGCCATTTTGAACGTGCGTTTCTCTACCTCCAGCGTCACCCAGGGAGCCGCTGAAATTTACGTCTACGGCACTGCGGTCACACTGGAGTAATCATGCCCTTTCAGTTTTCATTTCAGCTTTGGTACGTGGTGATACTGCTGGTTGCTACTTACTTTATTGGTACCTTCTTGGAAAAACGGCATTACAAATCTATTTTGCGCCGGGAAAAACGCCTGAACAGCTTACCGGCGGTGTCGCTCAAAACCCCACCGCCCGGCCACTATGAATCTGCGCTAGTGCGCGCCAATGTCACGATTTCAATCGATTACTTCAAGCGCTTCCTCGCGGCGCTACACGCCTTTTTTGGCGGGCGTGTCACCTCCTACGAAACCTTACTGGATCGTGCGCGGCGCGAAGCCCTGCTGCGCATGAAGCAGGAAGCGGAATACCAAAAAGCCATGCTCATACTGAATGTGCGCTATGAGACCTGCTCGATATATAAAGGCCGCGGCAATAGCATCGGCTCAGTCGAAGTATTGGCCTATGGCACCGCGCTTATCCCTAGCCGTACCCGCCCAACATTAAACGGGCAGGCCAAGAAAGCCTCTGCTGCCAGCGTTAACCATGGACAAATACACTAATCCCCAGCCGCCAGAAGGCATCAATACCAGTCTGACCCATCCGGTACTCACCTTGGTGAAATTGCTCGCCGGTATCTTAGTCGTGATGGCCGCTGTAGCCTGGTTGTTGGGGAAAAGCGGCGGCTGGCTGGCCACACTCGTGCCCTTCGCACAAGAGGTCCGCCTCAGTGAAGCCTACCCAGAATCAGCGTTTGACGCCTCAGCTCACCCTGAATTGAGGGCCTACTTGGATGGACTTACCGCACGCCTTATTCCCGGCCTGGACCTGCCGGAGGGACTGTCGCTACGTCTTCACTACCAGAACGAAGACATAGAAAACGCCTTCGCCACGCTGGGTGGCAATATTTTACTGTACAAAGGATTACTCCGCGCACTGCCGAATGAGAACAGCTTGGCGATGCTGATTGCGCACGAAGCCGCCCACATCAAACTGCGCCACCCCATCCGCTCAGTAGGCCAGAACATGGCAATCAGCTCCGGCATTAAACTGCTCATGGGCTATTCCAGCATCGAGGTACTCGGCAGCTCCGGCTTGTATACACGACTTCACTTCAGCCGTGCCATGGAGAGTGAAGCCGACCGAGACGCCTTATACGCCGTGTACCAAGCCTATGGCCACGTTGCGGGGGCAAGTGATTTATTCGCCGCGCTCCACGCCCGAAAAAGTAATGACACACGACGCAAAACACCGGCTTTCTTCAGCACTCATCCCCTTGATCAAACGCGGATTACCGCACTGCATCAGCTAGCGGCAGAGAACGAATGGCGTAATCACCAGCAGGATATAACCCCGCTCCCCGCGGCCTTTATGCGCTGGCTGGAGGCCGAATAAAATAGTTTGATTTCTTATGTCTGAATTTAAGATTATCCAGGATTATTTCAGCTGGCCGCAGCCAGACAGCCAAATCAGCGTTGCCAATGGCGATGACGCAGCAGTCTTCAGCCTGCGGGCGGGCGAGGAGCTAGCTGTCTCAGTCGACACCTCTATCGCAGGCGTGCATTTCCCGCACGCGACACCCGCTGCGGCTATCGGCCATAAAGCGCTCGCCGTAAACCTCAGCGACATGGCGGCTATGGGCGCACAGCCACGCTGGTTTACCCTCGCCCTCACCCTGCCGGAGGCCGAGCACGACTGGCTGAAGGCGTTCAGCGGCGGCCTGAAAGCATTAGCCGATCAGCATCACATCAGCCTCATCGGCGGCGATACCACGCGCGGCCCCCTCAGCATCACTATCCAGATCATGGGTACACTCCCAAAAGGCAGTGCGCTGCGCCGCAGTGGCGCACTGCCCAACGACCTAATCTGTGTGACCGGCACACCGGGCGATGCCGCCGCCGGGCTAGCCTGTTTACAAGGGCGTCTACAGCTGCCCCTGCCAGAACAAACTTACTGTATCGAACGCCTAAACTATCCCAGCCCGCGTCTGGCATTTGGCCGGAATATCCGACAGCATGCCCACAGCTGCATTGATATTTCAGACGGGTTAATGGCCGACCTACAGCATATTTTGGCGCAATCTGGCGTGGCAGCCACGCTGCTGACCGAACAGATTCCCGTTAGCCCAGCCCTGAGCACACTGCCCGCTGACCAGAGACGCACCTTGGCGTTAGCGGGAGGCGACGACTACGAGCTGCTCCTAACGCTACCCCCTGAGAAACTCGATGCCCTGCACGCGGTGGCAAACGCCACCCAAACCGCCGTCAGTGTTATTGGTCATATTCAGCCCGCCACGGCGCAGACACCTTCATTAAGCCTCATTCCAGCGGAAATGGCCACGCTGCCGGAAAATAATATTCAGGGTTTCAATCACTTCACCGCTTCCAAACCTGTTTAGCGCCACCACCCCCTATTCAGCAGGCGCTCAGAGGGGTACAGATTATCTGCGCACACTTTGCAGCCCCAACGATTTACCGCTACTATGCAAGTATGACGAGGATCCAACCTTCCCATCTGAATAAAGCAAAAGAAGAAGAATAATGCTCAGACAAGGACTTGATGTACGCATCGGGCAAAGCCTGTCCATGACACCTCAGCTGCAGCAGGCCATACGCATGTTGCAGCTCTCATCCATCGAATTACAGGAAGAAATTCAGCAGGCCCTGGAGGAAAACCCCCTGCTCCAGCTGAGCGATGATGACTATTCCCCGACCGAAATCTCCGCTGAAAAAAATGCGGACGATGAAGCAGTGACGGAGCAGCTAGCACCCGACAGCGGTAACAACCTAGCGACTGAAATTCCAGCGGAAATGAATATCGATGCCGAATGGAGCGATACTTATGACGTACGCACGCCACGTGCAACGGCAGATACCGACAACCAGAGCTTTCTGGAAAACCAAACCGGATCGACTGATAACAGCCTCCAAGACCACCTGCTCTGGCAGGTGAATATGAGCCATCTCAGCGCGCTCGACAAGCACATCGCCGCCGTTATCATTCAATCTTTAGACCCCGCGGGCTATTTACCTGAAGAGCTGGAAGAAATCTTACATGGCCTGCAAGATGAGCATGACCCCCTGTTGGAGCTGGACGATGTTCAAGCAGTACTGACTTTTGTGCAACACCTGGATCCGGTCGGTGTGGCGGCGCGTAACCTGCGTGAATGCTTGCTGCTACAGCTACAGCAGCTCAAACCACAGACCACACTTCATCTTAAGGCCATTGAATTGGTAAATAAACAACTGGACTTATTAGAGAAACGAAATTATAAAGAAATAGCGAGAAGATTAAAAATCAGCCAAAACACTCTGGAGGCAATCATAAGCTTGCTAAGGACGTTACAGCCCAAACCGGGTAATGCATTTGCCAGCACCGCGAACGATTATATTACGCCCGATGTTTTCGTACGCAAGCTGCATGGCCAGTGGTTTGTCACGCTAAACGGTAAGATAACACCCGATATTAGCGTCAATCAAACCTACGCCGCCTTGGCTGATCAGGTCAAAGACCGCACTGACAAACTCTATTTCAAAGAAAACTTACAGCAGGCGCGCTGGCTCATTCGCAGCGTAGAAAGTCGCAACCACACTATAATTAACGTCGCCAAAGCCATCGTGCAGCGCCAGCAGGCGTTTATGCAATACGGCGAGCAAGCTATGAAACCTATGATCCTGCGGGACATCGCTGAAGAGCTGGAGATGCATGAATCAACCATCTCACGGGTCACAACCAATAAGTACATACACACCCCGCGCGGCGTGTTTGAATTTAAATATTTTTTCTCCAGCCAGCTAGAAACAGACACCGGTAACCGCTGTTCCTCAACCGCGATCCGCGCCATGATCAAACAGCTTATTTCCGGGGAAAATCCCGCCTCCCCTTTAAGCGACAATAAACTCACCGAACTGTTAAAGGAGCAGGGCATCAACGTCGCACGGCGAACCGTCGCAAAATACCGCGAAGCCATTTCCATTCCTCCGTCGCACGAACGCAGGACAATGGTAGCCAATCAGGAAACCCATTCACTGGCATTCAGCGCCGACTGAACACCACAGGATCGGTGACCAAAGCTAGGTGAGCGGGCTGTTTTACTTAGCAAGTCTCCGACTTGTGTGCTTGTGGGGTATGAATTTTTCATGCTCATCATTGACTTAAAATAAGGAGTTTACACATGCAATTAGAAATTACCGGTCATCACATAGAAGTTACTCCTGCATTAAATAGCTATGTTAAAGAGAAATTAGCACGTATAGTTCGCCACTTTGATCAGGTGCTGAACATTCACGTAATACTCAAAGTCGAGAATAAAACGCAGCACAGTGCAGAAGCCTCCATGCACGTGAGTGGTAACCACATATTTGCGAACGCCCGGGAAGGGCATATGTATGCAGCGATCGACGCATTAGCCGATAAGCTGGATCGTCAGGTACTTAAACACAAGGCCAAACTACAAGATCACCACCGCGAAGAAGGTGCTCACCGCAACCTAGCCGTTGAAGAAGCGGATGACTTGCAGCTGGCCAGTATTAAGTAAAACCCAGCAAGCTTAGTGGCGCGCATGAGTAGGTTTAACCCCAAGGCGTGCAGGTCTGCGACTTGCACAGCAACTAACGAGTGATTTATGGATATTTCGACCCTGCTATCTACGGACAGAATGACTTTTACCACGGAGGTCTCCAGCACTAAACGTGCCTTTGAGCTCTTATCCGAACGGCTCTGCCATGATATACATGTGAGCGAGCTGAGCGTTGATAACGTTTTCGATGCGCTGGTGGCCCGTGAAAAATTGGGGAGTACCGCACTGGGGAATGGTATCGCCATCCCCCATGCGTGCACAGACATTACTCATCCGCGTGCTGCTTTGCTGGTGCTAGAAGAAGGGCTGCATATGGACACGCCAGACAAGAAGCCTGTTCACATACTGCTCGCGCTGCTGGTGCCCGAGCTTAATAGTGCGAGCTATCGCCCACTGCTCAGCGAATTAACCAGCAGCATTAATCAGCGCGACCTCGCACAACAAATCGTGCAGTATCAAAATGCACGGCTCACCTTGGATTTGCTCGATTCTCTGTGTACGACGGATATTAAAGAGATGGCAGCCTGAGTCCAAAGCAATGGAACTGGACAGACGATTACCATGCAAATTGCCATCATTAGCGGCATGTCAGGTGCGGGCAAAAGTTACGCTTTGCAAACACTGGAAGATACAGGCTATTACTGCATCGACAACCTGCCCTCCCAGCTCATTGAGGACCTGCTGAAAACGCCGCAAATCATGCGACTGACGCACCTTGCAATTGGCCTGGATATTCGAGGCGGCAAGAACAGCCTGCTGGAAATTCCGCCCACCTTAGACCGCATCCGCCAAACCTACCCCAACACGAAACTGGTCTATCTGTTCGCCAGACAGGCCGTTATCCGTAAACGCTATAATGAAACACGTCGCCGCCACCCGCTGGCAGACGAAGAGCAACAGCTGGAAAAAGCAATTCAGCTGGAACAGACGCTGCTAGCAGACCTAGCGCAATACGCCGACTGGCGCCTGGATACCTCACAGATTAATGTGTATGAACTGGGTCGCCTGCTGAAAGCGCGGTTGGCCCATCAGTTGGCCGACCAGACTTTGAAACCCTTCTCACTCATGTTTCAATCATTTGGCTTCAAGCATGAGTCACCCTCAGATTCAGACTTTATTTTTGATGTGCGCTGCCTACCCAACCCTCACTGGGTGCCTGAACTACGCGCACTCACTGGCCAAGACACAGGCATCATTGAATGGTTGGAACAGCACGAGCGTGTGCATGCAATGAACGCGGCTATCCGCGATTTTATGGCACTATGGCTGCATGACCTGGTAGAAAACCAACGCGCCTACCTCACGGTTTCCATCGGCTGTACCGGTGGTCGCCACCGCTCAGTCTATATCGCACAGCAGCTATATCAGCATTTCCGCCAGCAATACCCCGGACAGACCCTGATTCGACACCGCGAGCTAAATGAGCTGCACTCATAGCGCTTAACAGCCCGTCCCTAGTCCGCCATGGTGGGCATTCTTGTGCTGGAACGCACTAATTCGACACCACGGCTAGTATCTGTAATCCGCACTGCTACAATAGCATTCTGCCGGCCGCACCGCTCAGCGCCTGAACAAACCGGAACACGGAACCGCACCACCATGTCAGCCACCCTGGAACATCAAAGCAGCGAACAGCGCCTAGAACTGTTGTACCAAGCCATTAACACTAGCTCTCTGTTCCAGGTGCAGCGCATGTTAAACGCCATGCATCCCGCTGAAATGGCCGACCTGATCGAAGCAGCTCCGCGCGGCCGGCGTGAACTGATTTGGGAACTGGTTGAGCCTGATAATGAAGGCGAGGTGCTGATTGAACTCAGCGAGGAAGTGCGTAACGGCCTAGTCGGTGAGATGGATACCGGCGAGATTATCCAAGCGATTAAAGATCTTGATGACGATGATATGGCGGACTTCCTGCAAAGCCTACCGGACACGCTAATCGCACAAACGCTGGCTGGGATGGATCGCCAGGATCGGATTCGGCTGGAGGCCGTTCTAAGCTATGATGAGGACACTGCGGGTGGCCTGATGGACACGCAGACAATCACAGTGCGCGCCGATGTGAGTCTGGATGTGGTGCTGCGTTATCTGCGTCGTCTGGATGAGCTACCCTCACACACCGATAATATTATCGTGGTGAACCGCTATGACCGATACCTTGGCATTCTGCCGCTGTCGACCGTGCTCACCGGCCAGCCGGATGAACTGGTGGTGGATGTAATGGACACCCAGCAAAATCCCATCCTGGCGGATACCGCTTCACAGCAAGTAGCACGCCTATTTGAAGATCGCAATCTGATCTCAGCACCCGTAGTGGATCATAATCATAGGCTACTTGGCCGCATCACCATTGACGATGTGGTCGATATCATTCGTGAGGAAGCGGAACATTCTGTCATGAGCATGGCTGGCTTAGACGATGAGGAAGATTTATTTGCCCCCGTGTTGTTGAGCGCCCGCCGCCGCGCCGTCTGGCTCGGCACCAATCTGATGACGGCGCTGCTGGCAGCCTGGGTAATCGCTCAGTTTGAGGCCACGTTGGAATCAACCGTCGCACTGGCTATTCTAATGGGCGTTATTCCCAGCATGGGTGGAGTCGCAGGCACACAAACACTGACGCTGGTCATCCGTGGCCTTGCCCTAGGCCAGCTGGGCAAATCCAATCGCCGCTCGCTCCTAATTAAAGAATTATTAGTCAGCCTAATGAATGGCATCATCTGGGCCATCGCCGTGTTTGCGATTGCCACTTTCACGTTCGGTAATATCGGGATCGGTATTGTGACCGGACTGGCGATGATCATTAATCTCTTGGCGGCATCCGGTTCCGGCGTTTTTCTGCCGATTATTATGCGTTATTTTCACATTGACCCCGCGCTGGCAGGCGGCGTTGTGCTCACTACCATTACTGACATCGTTGGCTTCGCGGCGGTGCTCGGACTGGCTGCCCTAATGCTACCCCTGCTGTGAAGCCCCTGTTTAAGCTTTACTCATCAATAAGCTGAATATTAGCTTAATATCAATCGTCTTGTGCTGTCCCCCTCACCTACAGACCGGACGTGTCAGCAGCAGGCTGTCAGGTATTAAGCAAGAAAACACTGGAACGCAAAGCTAAACGCTACAAACAAACCATTAGGAGTGCCTCAAGAAAATACGGTGTCAGCGAAGACCTTATTAAGGCCGTGATTTCGGTGGAAAGCTGTTTCAAACGCAAGACCAGAGGCGCTGCCGGTGAAAAGGGATTGATGCAACTCATGCCCGCCACCGCCCGGCGTTTTAATGTACGCCGGGGTTACAACCCCTGGGGAAATGTCCACGGTGCCACCCGCTACCTCAGCTATTTATTTAAGCGCTACCGAGGTGATACCCGGCGAGCGGTAGCGGCCTACAATGCAGGCGAAGGTAATGTCAGACCCGGAAAGCGCAAAGGCAGAACGCATAAAAAAGTCAATGTCAACAAAAGCCGCAAAGCTAAAAAGGCGACCCAAAAACAGCGACTAAAGAATAAACAAGCCCAGGGCCCACGGTCTTTCCTGGTCAAGCGGGGCCACACGGTGTATGAGGTCATGCGCCGCACCAGCGTGCCGGTTAAAAAAATTATCCAGCTGAATCGGCTAAAAGCACCCTTCCATGTACAAATTGGACAACGCTTGCAGTTGCGGTAACAGTACTCGTCATTAATGCCTCTCCCCCTCAACTGTGCGTGGGGAGAGACGCGCCAACGTCAATCCATCGTTTACTTAAAGCATCCGCCCCAGGAACTGGCCGGTAAACGACTCCGCCACCTTCGCCACCTGTTCCGGTGTGCCGGTCGCGATAATCTGCCCACCGCGATTGCCGCCTTCTGGCCCAAGATCCACCACCCAATCTGCCGTTTTAATCACATCCAAATTATGCTCAATCACCACCACGGTATTACCGCCATCGCGCAGACGATGCAGTACTTTAAGCAGCTGGTCGACATCATGGAAGTGCAGGCCCGTAGTCGGTTCATCCAGAATATACATTGTTTTCCCGGTGCTGCGCTTTGATAGTTCTTTCGCCAGCTTGACCCGCTGTGCCTCGCCACCAGACAGCGTAGTGGCATTCTGTCCCAGCGTAATATAAGACAGCCCAACCTCCATCAGCGTTTTCAGCTTGGCATAAATCGCGGGTACCGCTGAGAAAAACTCGCAGGCATCTTCCACTGTCATCGCCAGGACTTCACTGATATTCTTACCCTTAAACCGAATATCCAGCGTCTCACGGTTATAGCGCTTGCCCTCACAGACCTCGCAGGTCACATACACATCCGGCAGGAAGTGCATCTCGACCTTAATCACCCCATCGCCGGAGCAGGCTTCACAGCGCCCGCCTTTCACATTAAAGGAAAAGCGGCCGGGCTGATAACCCCGCGAGCGGGCCTCCTGCGTCGCCGCAAACATCTCACGCACCGGAGTAAACACGCCGGTATACGTCGCCGGATTGGAGCGCGGCGTACGCCCAATCGGGCTTTGATCTATATCAATGATCTTATCGATCTGCTCCAGCCCTTCGACTTTAGCGACTGGTGCGGCCTCAATATTACTATCGTGCAAGTAGCGCGCAATATAAGGATATAGCGTGCGATTAATCAGCGTTGATTTACCCGAACCTGACACACCGGTGATACAGGTCAACACCCCAAGTGGAATCGCTAGGCTCACATTCTGTAAGTTATTGCCGGTGGCGCCCTTCAGTTTAATCTGACGCTTTTTATTAATCGGTGTGCGCTGCTGCGGCAGCGGAATGGCACGCACGCCCGACAAAAACTGTCCGGTCACCGAGGCCTCCGCCTGTGCCACCTCTTGTGGCGTGCCCTGGGCGGTGATCTGCCCGCCATGTACGCCAGCACCCGGCCCTATATCAATCACATAGTCAGCGGAGCGCACCGCATCCTCATCATGCTCCACTACAATCACGGTATTACCCAGGTCGCGCAGTCGCGTCAGCGTTTTTAACAGACGCTCATTATCACGTTGGTGTAGCCCAATCGACGGCTCGTCCAACACATACATCACCCCAACTAATCCAGCCCCAATCTGCGAAGCTAGCCGGATGCGCTGCGCCTCCCCGCCAGACAGGGTCTCTGCACTTCGGCTTAAACTGAGATAATCCAGCCCCACATTCACCAGAAATTCCAGCCGTTGTACAATTTCACGGTTAATCTGGCGCGCGATCTCTCCCTGTTTTCCACTAAGCTTGAGGTCAGTAAAGAACTGATGAGAGTCGCCAATAGACAGCGCACTGATTTCCGCCAAATTACGCTCAGCAATTAACACGTTACGGGCCTGCTCATTCAGTCGTGCACCACTGCAATCTGGACAGGGGCGAGTCGCCAAATACTTCGTCAACTCCTCACGGACATTATTAGAATCCGTCTCGCGATAGCGCCGGTCCAGATTATTCAACACACCTTCGAACGCATGACGCCGCTGATACACCTGGCCGCGCTGACCGACATAGGTAAACTCAATCTTCTCACGCCCCGTGCCTTCTAAGATGACGTCACGCACGGCCTGGGGCAGCAGATTCCACGGCTGTTCTATACTGAAATCATAATGATCTGCCAATGAAGTCAGCATTTGGAAGTAATAGGCATTGCGTCGATCCCAGCCACGCACCGCACCATCCGCTAGGCTTTTATCGGGATGATGCACCACCCGCGCCGGATCAAAATATTGGTTGACCCCCAACCCATCACAAGTGGGACACGCCCCCAGCGGGCTGTTAAATGAAAATAGACGCGGTTCCAACTCCTGTAATGACCAACCGCACTGGCGACAGGCATAGTTCGCGGAAAACAAGAGCTCATTCGGCTCGCCTTCCACCTCATTTAATACCAGCGTTTCATCCGCCATTGGCACAATCCGCGCTAAACCGCTCGCCAGCTTCAGCGCCGTTTCAAACGACTCTGCCAGCCGCAGCTGCATATCCGGGCGCACTTTAAAGCGATCAACCACTACTTCAATCGTATGCTTCTTACGCAGCGCGAGCTTTGGCGTCTCATCTAGATCGTAGACCTCACCATTAATACGCACGCGCAGAAAACCTTGCAAACGCAGCGACTCAAACAGCTGCACATGCTCGCCCTTACGCTCGCGCACCACCGGAGCTAATAGCATCAGCTTACTGCCTTCTGTCAAGGCCAGCACCTGATCCACCATCTGGCTGACCGTTTGCACTTCTAGATCAAGGTGATGATTCGGACAGCGCGGCGTACCAGCGCGCGCGAATAACAGACGCAGGTAATCATGAATCTCAGTGATCGTGCCGACGGTCGAACGCGGATTGTGCGAAGTGGTCTTCTGCTCGATGGAAATCGCCGGTGATAACCCCTCGATATGGTCAATATCCGGCTTATCCATCACCGAGAGAAACTGACGGGCGTAGGCTGACAGCGATTCGACATAGCGCCGCTGCCCTTCAGCGAAAATGGTATCGAATGCCAATGAGGACTTGCCGGAGCCGGACAGGCCGGTGATGACGATCAGTTTATCGCGCGGCAGATCCAAATCAATGTTTTTAAGGTTGTGCGTGCGTGCGCCGCGCAAGCGGATATATTTGTCCATGCGATGGGGATGCTGTTAGCTGGAAAAAGACGATATTAACAGCTTTAGCACAGCGAGGGGATTTCCTTACAGAAGATTCGGTAATCGCGTCGTGCTCACTACACAAGCACAGAAGACGACCCGCAGTAGACCGAAGACTTTAGCGCAATTCGCGCCAGTCAAAGCCCTGTTCCTGCGTCGCCAGCGTGGCCCATTGCGGCTCACACCCCAGGCCAGCACACAACGCCTGCTGGGCGTGTTGCGGTGAATTATTTTTTTCACTCAGATGCATGCCAATTAAGTGCTGTAGGCGGCTGTGGTCGATCGCCTGGAGTAAAGCGGCGGCCTGCTGATTATCCATGTGGCCATACTTACCGCCCACTCTCGATTTCAGCTTGGGGGGATAAGGCCCCACTGCCAGCATATGCGCATCATAATTACACTCCAGCAACAGGCCATCCAAACCCTGGAGCAGGCCCAGCATATGAGGAGTATAGCTGCCCGAATCGGTCAATAAACCGAGGCGGGCTTGCCCGTCGGAAAAGATAAATTGGCAAGGTTCGCGGGCATCATGCGGCACCGGATACGGCGTAATATGCAGGTCTGCAATTTCAAACGGTTTATTGATATTAATGTAATGCTGGCGGAAAAATTTCGTGTCGCGCATCATGTGGGCCGTGCCCACTGTTAGCCAAACCGGTACTTTGTGACGTCGCGACAGGCGGCCTACGCCATTACAATGGTCGCTATGTTCATGCGTGACCAGCACCGCGTCCAGACTTTCAGGCAGGCAGCTCAGGCGATCTAAGCGACGTTCTGTTTCAGCCAGCGAAAACCCACAGTCGATTAGGATACGGGTTTTTCCGCACTCGACCAGCGTGGCATTGCCCTTACTGCCACTGCCCAATGATGCAAAGCGCAGCATCGTTATTATTTTTCAAACGCCGCCTTGATTAAGGTCAACGCGGCATTTGCCACCGCCTCTGTTTCAGGTTTGCCGTTGGCATCCGCCACCCCGATAAAACTCTGCTTCGAGGCATTTTCAGCCAGCAGGATCAGATAGCTTTGCCCATTGCTTAAATTGGTCGTCGCTGCACCCTTAAAGGTTGTGGTGATGATACCTTGGTTAGGCTGTTGTTTACCGACTTCGAAACCGACGTCTGCGAGCATAGGTGCAAGCAGCTTCCACGCCACCGCGTAGGGCGCATTAATCGCCAGCGCAGGCTCGCCACCTTTCAGCTTAATCATCGCCACCTGTGGCAGCTGTGAACCACTGCTGGTCGTCGACGGTGCCATCGTCTTAGCCGTCTTCGGAGCCGCCGCGACACGGGTCTGCGCTTGGCCATCGGTTGAACTTTGCGCCATTAACGCCGCCCCAAGCGAAGTGCCAGTAGCGGTACTCACCGCTGCCGCCGCCCCAGCGTTATTCCCCTGTTGCGCGGCATAAGTCGCGTCAAAATCTGGATTACTTAAACCGGGTGGAATCGCCAGTGCGCTGATGGGTTTGGCAGATTGACGATAATCCACAGTATCGTCAATCGCGTCCATTTTCATAAAGCTAGGCATTGAACAACCAGACAGAACCAGCGTGCTGCAAAGCACCAGGGCGACGTGAAGGGCTTTAGGCTTGAAATCGGGCATCATCATTATATTCCGTAGGTTAAGGTGTAAGTTTACACAACGTCGGCGACCTTCATAGCATCCAGCACTTCTGGCCGAACCGCGTCAGACAGCGGCAATAACGGCAGACGTATTCCCTCGCTACCGTAACCCATTTTGTGCAGCGCCCATTTCGCAGGTGTCGGGTTTGGCTCAAGAAACAAAGCCCGATGCAGCGGAATCAGCTGGTCATTAATCCGGGTAGCGGTGGCGCGGTCTCCAGCCAGCGCTGCGGCACACATCTCGTGCATCAAACGTGGCGCCACATTAGCCGTTACCGAGATCGTCCCATGACCACCCGCCAGCATAATTTCCAGCGTTGCCGGATCTTCGCCGCTGTAAACTTCTATCGCCTCACCGCAACGGGCGATAATCTCACTGGCACGTTCTACGCTGCCGGTGGCATCTTTTATACCCACAATATTGCCTATTTGCGCTAAACGTTCAACTGTTTCCGGCAAAATATCACAGGCCGTACGCCCCGGCACATTGTAGAGTATCTGTGGAATAGCGACTTGTTCCGCCAGCGCCTTGTAATGCTGGTACAAACCTTCTTGCGTAGGCTTATTATAGTACGGCGCGACCAAAAGTGCGGCATCCGCGCCGTCTTCTAGTGCGGCCTGCGTCAGTTGGATCGCCTCTGCGGTACTGTTAGAACCGGTGCCAGCGATAATGGGGAGCTGGCCGCCCGCTACCTCAATCACCCGTTTGACAACGTGGCGATGCTCACTGTGTGACAGTGTTGCAGACTCACCGGTGGTACCCATTGCCACGATGGCATCCGTACCGTTGTCAATATGAAAACCCACTAAGGCTTCTAAGGCTGGCTCATCAATCGAGCCATCCGCCATCATCGGTGTGATTAGTGCCACCATGCTGCCGCGAAACATAAATTTCTCCCAAATACCGGTTTGTCGCATAGTACTAACCACCATGCTTAAACACAAGCAAAACCCCCGACAGGCAATCCGTTGTCAGACCTTGCAAATGCACGCCGCAATAGAAGCAAAACCGGCCGCTGTTACCGTCAGCATAAGCACCTTCAAAATTCCCAGGCGATACCCACCTTCCCCAACGCATGGTTACTGCTATCAAACGCCACCCCACCGTTAAATGCGGCATTCGCGCTGCCCGGTAAACGACGCGCAAACGAAACTGACACCGCCTGCTGACCGCGATAAGTCGCCGCTCCCAGGCTGACCGCCGTTTTACCGGGCGCTGATGGTATCGCTGGATTAAAGGCTGCAGCCGCAGCAATACCGGCAAACGCATCATGGCGCACCCCGCTTAAGCCATCTTTAAACTGCGCAAAATTAACCGCATCAGAATCTTCGACTGCCTGTGCCACATTAGTGATACGGCGGGTCAGACCCGTCTCACGGTTACCCACCGACACGGTATTCGCCTGATCGGCCAGCGATTGACTGCCTAGTGCCACCGCATTTTCAGCATCCGCAACCACCTCGGATTGTGCACCCAACGCCGTACCGCCATCTGATTCCACCAGTGAATCAGCCCCCATAGCGCTCGCATTACGCACATCTTCGACCTGTGCATTACTGCCAACTGCCAGGGCTGAGGGCCCAAACGCCTGCGCAAAGCTGCCCAGCGCCGTCGCCTGCGGCTGATCTGCCAATGCAGATGCGCCCAACGCTGTGGTCTGTAAGGAATTGGCATTCGTCGTTGAACCGACCGCCACCGAGAAAGGCGCGAAGGTAAAGCTATTATTGCCTAAGGCAATAGCATCATTACCTTCCGCGCGCGCATCGGGGCCAATCGCAACACTATTGGCATCGGCCGCTGCGGCACCCGCCAAGGTAGTCGCCTGCGACACCGCTGCGGGCCACAGCGCACCAAGTAGGACGCATGAACAAATAGAGGCCGTTGCCACCCGTGGCGCTTGACCCAACACGGGCCTGAACTTATGTATACAAAATTTCATCGTGACACTCACCTGCCTTATCTTAAATTTCACCGCACACTGCGGGCCTCCAGGTTACTAGCAACCCGATTTTTTAATATCCCACTTCACTCTAAGCTGATAGTTAAGGCGACCCGCTGGGGCGTGCCGCCAATTAACCGTAAGGGTGCAAAGCTGTTGCGCCGGGTTACAGCCCTTAGCCGGTTTTTTATCAATTTTCGCCTCACCAAAGCGTTGCTTGCGGTATTCGACACTAGCATCAGCAAATACCGCACAGGCCGGTGCTGCCACATCCGTTAGCTTGCTCAGGGTAATCACATCCCGCCCTTTGCCACCCGAGCTGGCACCGTGCTGCCGTAAGTCGGTATAAGTCGACTTGCTTGCCGCATAAGCGCTGTGCCCCACCACTATCAACAGTAGCAGAGACAGCAGCAATATCCGCTTTTTTAGCTGTTTCAACTGAATTAATGACATAACATCCTCTGATATTGGTTTATAGGGTCACAGTGATGGTCGTGCCCTGATCACTGCTCTCAAGTGCAAATTTGGCGTTAATCTTGTGCGCGCGGTGCGCCATATTTTTTAGTCCGTTACCCGGCAAGTCCTGCGGCACAAAACCGGTGCCATTATCTTTTATCCTTATCATCACTGGACTGTTTTCTTGCGCAGATGTTTCAGCCAAAGCCGATAAAACGATACGACTTGCCGAAGAATGCTTCAACGCATTAGTAATCGCCTCCTGCAAAATCCGCAGAAGGTTCAAAGCTCGCTCTGGGCCAAAGTCCACCACGGGCGGCAAATCACCCACATTCCAGACTAGTTCAACCTGACAGGCTTCTAGCAGTGACGTAATTCGGGTGCGAAACATGCCCAACATCGCTGGCAAATCGGTGCTGGCATTACCGAGCGAGTCGATCATTAAACGCAGGTCATTCAACGCATTATGGGCTGAATCGCGCAGATGCTGCCGATCCGGCGGATCAAATTCCAGCTGACGCAGCATACTGGTCAAATAGACACCGATACCATCGTGCATATCGCGCATGATGCGCGAACGCTCCTGCTGCACCACTCGCTCTTGCCCAAACTCACGAATCATTTCATAACTTTTGGCAATACGTTGACTTTTTTCCGCGACGCGATCTTCCAGCGCCTGATTAAACTGACGCAGCTCAAGGTTGAGCTGTTCAGCAGCGCGCAAAGAATGCACAAAACGGCGCAATAGTATCCAGCTAAACGCCAGCAGCAGAAAAGGCGCGCCATAGTGCAACAGTTTGCCCTTATACACCGGCAGCCAACCGGACAGCAGCATCTGATCATGGCAAGCCAGAAGAAACATCACTGTCACCGCCAGGGTCAGTGCATACAGCTCCACATTAGGCTCATCCAAGGTTTGCATAATGGCGCGCATCGCCACATAAAACGCCCCCAGCAACAGCAGCGGATTCCAAACGTACTGCACGACGCCCTGAAACCAAGTCGCAGGCAACAGCCAAAGCAGCCCGACGAACAGCAACAGCGTTAGGAGTAAGCGGCGTTCGAGGCGAGCCCGTTGCTGCCCTAAAAAACGATGGATAAACAGAATGCTACAGGCAATCAGCGCCCCAAAACTTACCGCCATTAACCAGCTCCACAACTGGGTAGAGACAGGCAGGTAAACCACAAACTGATCCAGCGTATGCAGCGACCAGAAAAAGCTCATCAGACCCAGCAATAAATATTCCACATCCTGGCGACGATAGGACCACAGCAGGCACATCAAACCGCTGAGCAACAGCATGCTGAGGCTAATCACCTGCGGCGTCACAAAACGCACGGAGTGATAAAAATGGTGGGCATCAGTCAGCATGTGGGCCGGGCCAATATGGGCGTGACCTAAAAAGCCTTCGGCAGGCGTTTCAGACACCACATAAAGGTCAAACTGATTGCGGCCCTCAACTAATAACTCATCGGGAATGGCAAACAGCATGGGGCGGGCATGATTACGTGCATACGGCGCGCCCAAGTTACCGCCCTGGCCTAGCATTTTGCCATTCAAAAACGCCATCACATTATGCCCAGCTCCGGTCAGCGCCAAGCCCCACAGACCAAGCCCACCATCTTCTGACGGCGGCAAATACTCCACCTCAAACAGGCTGGTATACAGCACGCCGGTACCGGTCCCGGCTTGATCGACTGGCGGCTGATAACCCTGCTGCTCCTGCGTTAACAGCGGATCGCTGCGCCATTCATGCGGCAGCGTCACCGTTCGGGCCATGCCAGTATTAGCCTGTTGCAGCGCCGTAATGCAGCGCCACACCTCGCTCTGATAGCTGATTTGCAGGTTGTCATTCACAACTCGATCCCGAATCGGGTTCAAACAGCGATCAGGGGCCAACGCCGTACGCAGTTCCGCCTCAGTCAATCGAATACTGCCGTCAAACGGTTCAAACTTCACAGTGCTGATCTGCCAAACTAAAAACAACGCGACCAGTAGCAAAACCACGCCCAGGCTGAGGCTGAAAATTTTGGTTTCAGTCAAAAGCCGCCACGGCCTGCTCAAGTAAGCGGCACGTATCATCCCAACATCGCCTGCAAGGCTTCTTCGTGCGAAAAGCCAACGCTTAACATCGCCTCAACCAGCTGCTTATCTTCCAGTGAGAAACAGGTTTTTGCGGCACTGAAGATTTCGTCAGCGGGTTGACCGGCCTGCCGCATCGCCCGCATCACAGCGACCACATCGAACTGATAAGCCAGCTGTAGCACGTCCATCACGTCGACACAGCGTTTCCCACCCGCTAATAAGGCCTCAGCCACCTGCTGCGCATCTTTATTGCCATGGCTCACGGATGGGGCCGATTGTCGGATACTGAGCTGCCCCATGCGCCAGCCTTCAAACACCGCCTCGTTGCGCGAATTGACTTCTAGTTTGCGGTAGATGCGCTTGATGTGGGAGGCCACCGTGTGCGGCGAAATTTCCAGCGAACGTGCGATTTCTTTATTGGAGTAGCCGCGAGAAATGTACTGTAGCACCATTTTTTCTTTCGGGGTCAACGCAACCTCCGGGTCATCTTCAACCGCGTCGGCATGGCTCGCTGAAATTTCATCATTCTTAAAAAAATCCAAAATATAGCGCGCAATGGCCGGACTAATAGGCGACCCGCCCTGCAATAACTGACTAATACTGTCTGCGATGTGTGCATGCGACTCATCTTTCAACAAGTAACCACCGGCCCCGGCTTTAATCGCTTCAACCACGCTATTTTCATCACCAAAGCGCGACACCACCATAATTTCGGCGTGCTCATGCTGCGCCCGCGTCTGCCTAATGAGCTGCTGGCCGTGCCCATCGGGTAAGCCCAGATCTGTCAACAGTACATCGGGCGAATTGCGCGCCAGCCAAGCACTAGCATCAGAAAAATTCATCGCCATACCCATCAGTTCAAGGTGGGGTTCATCGCGCACCACCTCTGCTAAGCGCTGCAAGGTGCCATTGTCGTCTTCCACCAGAAACACGTTGTAGATTTTATGGGGCGCTAGGGTTTGCATGGTTGTTATTCCGATTTAGAAGCTGGAGCAGGCGCGCATAACAGTTCGCGCGGGGTCAATAGCGCGCACGCTAACACATCCGTTGTTATACCTGAGACAGGATGATAATCACCTCCCTCAAAAAGGGGAGTTTCGCCACCCGCCGTATGGGTCACTCATTTAAGGGAGCAGACTTATCACTAGTTTACACCAATACAAGGGATACACAGGCAAACCCCAAATCTTCATCATGCACCTCATGCTGATTAACCCAAGTAACAATCAGCCAGAACATGTAACACGCAATAACAGGGTGTAAGCCACAGCGGTAACAACTTACACGCCAGCACTGAAATTTTTAAACTGAGGAAAACATGATGAAAATTTTATCAGCAATCGCAGCTACTGCATTATTCAGCCTGTCGATAATGTCTACGGCTAGCGCATCAGCCGTGTTTTTTAAAAGCCCAATCAACTTTGCAGGCACCGGCTGCCCAGCAGGTTCAATCGCCGTCACCGGCGCTAACACCAGCACCCTAAGCATTCTATTTGATTCCTACGATGCCGGTGCAAACTCCGTCAGTGGTGTCCGCCGCGCCTCCTGTAACTTTGCGGTACCCGTGCACGTCCCCCAGGGCTATCAGGTATCAGTGATGACCGCCGACTGGCAGGGCTATGCAGAAGGCAGCGTACAGCTGAAGCGTAAATACTTCTTTGCCGGACAACCGCGTGCACCTTGGATTACCAGCAATATTCGTTCAAATCAGGGCACTGATTTCCTGAAAACCGATAATATGCTGCACCGCACGCTGACTTGGGGACAATGTGGTCGCAGCGTCAACCTGCGCATTAACAGCAACCTGCGTGCCCGCAGTCACAATAGCTATGCAGCAGTCGATACGCTGGATTTACAAAACAAGGTTAAATTCCACCTGAAGTGGAGACGCTGTCACTAACAGGGCAGAGGCCACACATTTAAATGCTATACCTTTGAAGGTTACACCCCGTGCTGTGGACAAGGACGTTTACAGCACACTCCTAATAAGGCATATCGCTCCATAAGGCCCACACTCGCTGCGGGTTTTCCTTTTTTTAGCGCTGGCATTCAGGCATTCACAACAAGTTAGCGTATACTGTTTATACCTTGTTAATCTTGAATAATGCGCACCCATAAGGAATGCCTGCCATGACGCTGCCAACGGTAGGTCAAAGCGTAACTGATTTCAGCGCCGCCATGACCTCAGAAAAAACCTTCGATCTGTCTGCCTTCAGGGGACAACGTCACCTAGTGCTGTATTTTTACCCCAAAGACAACACGCCAGGTTGCACCACAGAGGGTCAGGATTTTCGCGACCACTACGCTGAGTTTCAAGCGCTGGACACTGACATTTTCGGTATCTCGCGCGATAGCTTAAAAGTGCACGAAAATTTCCGCAGCAAACAGTCTTTTCCCTTTGAACTCATTTCTGATAAAGACGAAGCGCTGTGTCAGCTGTTCGATGTGATTAAAATGAAGAATATGTACGGTAAACAGGTCAGGGGCATTGAGCGCAGCACCTTTTTGATCGATAAGAACGGCCTACTACGGCAGGAATGGCGTAAAGTCCGGGTCAAAGAACATGTCGCTACCGTCTTGGATGCAGTGCGCGCACTCTAGCAAAAAAGCGCCAAAAAATTTCACTCCACCGTAAATTGAACCTATGACAAAAACAACACCGGATGACCCGCTAGCGCCCAATAGCCAAAGAATTTTCGTGCTCGACACCAACGTGTTGATGCACGACCCCACTGCTCTCTTCCGCTTTCAAGAGCACGCTGTCTTCTTGCCGATGGTGGTGCTGGAAGAACTAGACAAGGGGAAAAAGGGCGTGTCAGAAGTGGCGCGCAATGTACGCCAGGTCAGTCGATTCCTAAACGATCTGATCCAGGCAGAAGCTAACCCATCATTATCAGACGGCGTAGCGCTCGCCGTCAATCCCATCAGCAGCCAGCGCGAAAGCGCACAAGGCAGACTGTACTTCCAGACCGAAACCCTTACCCATAAGTTGCCGCCTAATCTGCCGGGCGACTCACCGGATAATACCATTCTAGGCGTTGGCCTGTACCTGCAAGAAAAACACCCCGACCGTAATATTATCCTGGTTTCCAAAGACATTAACCTGCGGATTAAGGCAAATATTATTGGCCTGAAAGCGGAAGATTATTTCAACGACCAAGTACTGGATGATGCCGACCTCTTACCCGCTGGCTTTTATGAACTACCCGAAGACTTTTGGGATGAGCACGGTAAAGGGGTAGAATCCTGGCAGGAAGCAGGCCACACTTTCTACCGCGTCCATGGCCCGCTGACCCGCGAGTGGCAGCCCGGCCTGTTTTTGTTCGAAGACGATGAACATGGCCTGCAATCGATAGTACGCGCCCAAAATGATGATCATGCCGTCATCGAAACTATCCGTGACTTCACCGAACAGCGGCATGCCATCTGGGGCATTACCGCACGTAATCGCGAACAAAATTTTGCGCTTAACCTACTAACCGATCCCGAAATTGACCTCGTCACCCTTATGGGCGCGGCGGGCACCGGCAAAACGCTGTTAACCCTCGCAGCTGGGCTGGCACAAACCTTAGATGATAATTTATATAAAGAAATTATTATGACTCGGGTCACAGTACCAGTAGGTGAAGATATTGGGTTTTTGCCCGGAACCGAAGAAGAAAAAATGGCACCCTGGATGGGCGCACTACTGGACAATCTGGAGGTGCTAACCCAACCCAGCGACAGCAGTCAATGGGGTCGTAATGCCACCGATGAATTTCTCATGAGTCGGATTAAAATCAAATCGCTGAACTTTATGCGGGGCCGCACCTTCCTCAATCGCTACATCATCATTGATGAAGCCCAAAACCTAACGCCCAAGCAGATGAAAACGCTGATTACACGCGCCGGGCCGGGCACTAAAGTGGTTTGCCTGGGGAATATTGCGCAAATTGATACGCCTTATATCACCGAGACCTCGTCGGGTTTGACCTATGTGGTTGATCGCTTCAAGCACTGGCAGCACAGCGGCCATGTGACGCTACAGCGCGGTGAGCGCTCCAGATTGGCGGATTTTGCGTCGGATTATTTGTAGCGCAGCTGTAGGATGCCCCGCATACCCCGATACGGGCCCACTACTCAATCACCACCTGATAAGTATACGTCGCCGTTGGCGGCTGTGCAGGATTGGCCCGAAACGCGCCCTGTGGCATCAATAATAAATGCGTAACTGCCGTATCAACGCCCTGCCCATCGGCAGTGGGGGCATAGCTGTAATCACTCCCATCTGTCGAAAAAGCCACGCTATCCACCGGATCAGCCAAACCAGCGAACGCCCAAGTCGTACCGCTGCCAGACGGCACGCCATCGGTAAAGCCAACCGGCCCACTCATGGGCCCGGCAATATCCGTCACCCGTAAATGCGTATTCACCGGCAGCGGGTCAGTCACTCTGAAGTTAGCGCTATCTGAAAAATCATGCCCAGTATTGGTGATGGTCACTGCGTATTCAATCACCGCCCCTGGAATTGCTTTCGGATTATTCGTGCCATTCACTGGATCAGACACCACACGCGAGGCTTTTTCAATGCTAAAGCCGGAAGCAAACTCAGCGCTAAAATTCTGTGAAAAGCTAACAATGCCCGCAGCTTCCTGTTCGGCGACGCTGAGACTACGTTCATTGTCGGCGTATTTATCCTCATCCACCTCAAAACGAATATTGGTCGCCGTGGTGTTGCCATTACGCCTTAGCCAGCCACCATCGGGGTTATTCCGGGTATTTTTGGTCGCCACACTCACGGGTGGACTGCTGAATACGGTGCTGAAGGTATGAGTCACTGGGGCCTGATCCCAGCCGCGAATGTTAGTATTACTGGTTTCAGCTAAATATTGAATGGTGCTGCCATTATTATCGGTGAACGTGCCATTAGCTCCCTGAAAGATAGCGATATAGCCGATGCGTTCGCTCTGCGTCACGCTGCCAAGTGCTTCCTGTGAGCGCTCTAAGGCAATATTAAACTGGCTGCTGCTGATATTATCAACCGCCACACTCAGCCAGGGCACGGAAGAACGCGAGGGTGGCAGCGTACCCCCTTCGCCCTGCTCATTATTCATGGTTTGAATCTCAGCGAGAATGACCGGGGCCACACCAAAATCATAACCAAAATTGATGGTTTCCCAGGACGTAGCCCCGGCAACACCGCTGCCATGTTGCACCCGCAGGGTATCAATAAAACCCGCAATTACCACATCACCATTAGGCAAGGCGTGTAAGCCGGGTTCAACCGCAATATAAGCCGAATCCATGTCAATATGCGGGCCATCTTGCGAAGACACCTCAACCGGGCTGTTTTCAAAGCTGGTGGTGGTCACATTGCGCACGCGCATCCCACCGGCATCAGGACCCTCTTGAGTCGCCAGCACAACAACAACCGGTACGCTGTCATAAACCTGTTGCAAATTAACGGTTTGGAAATTAGGCGAATTAAAGGTATTAAACGTATTAAAGTTGGCGGCTTCCAGCTTCCAGCCATAAGCATTGGCTGACAACGTGATAGCCACCAATCCCAATACGGCAATAGCAGACCGCATCATTTAACGCTCGCTCCAGGCTTTGACCTCATCCATCAAATCTTGATCTAACTTATAATTAAAATTTATGTAAGGCCCCTGATGGGTATGATGGGTATTATTAAAGTCTTCATCTTCAAAGCCAGAAAGGTTGTAGCCCGCTTCCACCCGCGTATTAGTCGAGGGACTAAAACCAACGGCCACGCCAGCGAAGTAGTTCCAGGTATTACTTTCCCAGTTATGTAAGTAGCCGCCTTGTAAACCCGCATCCCATTGCTCTGTCACATCAAGCCGCACCGCCGCCTGCATTGTATCCAATAGGCTACGGTAGCGGCCCGTCTCATCCTCAAGCAGTCCCAGCTTAACCCCATAATGGAAACTAAATTCAGCTTTTTCCCCCAGGGGACGCACATAATGCAGATTATAAATCGCCTTGCGCTCGGTCGTCTCCGCTTCCTGGCTGCGTTTACTTTCGTCAATAAAATCAAGACGATTAAGCCAGTTGCCCTGCCCCGCCGGACGAGCAGCCGCATGCAAACCCACTTCAGATTTACGGGTGCGACTCCCGTCGGACTGAGTAACATCCGTAATACGTGCGTTGGCCGCCAACGCATGGTCAGCACTCAGCTCGCGCACCACCCCCAGCGTCAGTAACTGTTTATCACTCACCGCACCTGCCAAATGCTCTATACGCCCCGCAGCACTCCAGTCCTGATCATTCCAGCCAGCACCCACCGAGAAGACCGAATAATCACTGTTGTCGACGGTAGGTGTCTCATCTTCTGCCGCTGAGTCTTTAAGCTGATGCAGGGTTTTAACTTGCTCTACGCTCGCATCCAGGCTCAGGTTTTCATTAACCTGCCACTGCTGACTCAGGCCAAAATTGGCGTAGTCGCGCTGCTGAATGTCGTCACCAACGGTTTCTTCCCGCGTCACCCCGCTATTGATCCGTCCACCAGCCCAAGGCTTGGTGCGAAGACCAAAGCGAGTTCGATAGGCCTGTTCCTCGCCTAGCTGTGACCATTCCTGCGCCAGTGCCAGCTCCGTGTCCTCGCTCAGTTGGTATTCCAATCCAAAGCGAGCACGGTCAGGCACTTTCTGGCTGGCCGCATCCCCCAGTGACTTTTCCAACTTCGCAGATAAAGTGACTTTATCATCAAACAATCGGGTTTGACCGCCAACGATAACATGGCGCTGCTGTTGCTGCCCGACGCCACTGTCTTCTTCGGCATGGCGCACACCAAAGCTGAACTGACTGCTATCAAACTCCTTTTCCCATTGAATATCTGCTTGCAGACGCTCGGTGTCGACAGCCCCGCGCGTTCCCGCTACCACCTGGCGGTTAATATCAAAGCTGAGCACGCTGTCCAGTGCTAGGGCATAACGGGTCTCTAACCCCAACTTATGAATACTCTGTGCCGCCTGGTTTTTCTGCAGTCCGAATCCCTGTTCTTTTTCACGGCCATAGGCCCGAATATTGAAATCATCCGTGGCATAATCAGCCTCCGCCAGCCAAGCTAAGGCTTTTTCCTGCTTACCAGACTGCGCCATTTCGGCCCGCAACGTCAGATGCTCGCCGACCTGATAACGCGCATCAACGCCGTACTGCTGACTTTCATCCCCTTCACGCAGATAGCTAACCCCCGCCGTTAAGCGCTCATCGTCCGAGGTATAAGCCAAACGCCCACCGGCAGTTAGCTCCTTGCCCGCTTTCCCGCTGATCACCTCATAATGGGCAATAATAAAGGTCGGATTGAAATCATGGTCACCGGATGACACCGGAAACTTAAAACGCAGGCTGCGCTGTAGATAATCAATTTCGTAATCAACGTGGCGGGTTAAGGTTCTGCTGGCCACAATCACTTCCGGGTGGTCACGATCGCGCGTCTCGATCACAACTTTTTCGCTGTTTCTAATCGGCTCATAGCTCAGCACATACGGCCCCGAGGTGCCATCTGGTAACAGCTGATCGCGCTGCCGCTGATTGCCAGTTTGACTAGCAAAAACCTTGTAGTTCCAATTATCGCCTTTGTATTCTGACTTTAAGCCGGACAGCACCCGCTCGTAGCTGCTTAATTCAGTGATATCAAGATCGGTATAAAAATCACCAAACAGCGCAAAAAACTGCTCCTTCTCTAACTTTAGGTACAGCCGATGGCTACTCGGGGCTTCATATTGCTCGGACTGCTGATCGGCGTACAACGTATACCATTCATTCGGATCGATGCCATCCAGCAGCTGCGCGCCGGTCTCGCCGACTTGCTTGGCGCTGTCATACGCGATGGTCAGCAGGTAATCCCCCCGCACCCGGCCTTTAGCAAAGAAGCTCAACTGGCCCTTGCGGTAATAACCTTCCTGCTGCCCGCCATCAGCCAACGTCTGCAGATTACCGGCTAAGGTCTTATAACCCAGCGTTCCTTTAGCAAAACCCACCATAATCCAGTCACGCAGCGCGGGCTGCAACCAGGCGCGCACGGTCGCGGTCTCACCATTACTCAGCGCAATATTAACAGCCACCTCACCACTGCGCGCCGTCGGTTCCAGCTCGATGCGCACCAAGCCGTCATTACTAACGGTGTATTCATAGCGCCCATTCTGCTGCCGGGTGTTAAGTGCAACGTTTTCCGTCGCCGCCGCTGCGGATTGCACCGGCGTCCAATGGGCATGTTCCAATGAGAAATAGCCGTGGGTGCGCGGGCGCGGCGTATAGCCCTCTTCATCTTCCAGGCGTAGCGTAATGACCGGGCGCTGTTTCCCATCAGCGATCAGGCGCGACTCACTTTCGACTAAGTTCGCTCGCACGCTCCGCTCGGTAAAGTGCACCTGCCGCTCCAAACGCTGCACTTCACGACCTGCTTTGTCGCGAATAATCGCGGTCAGCACGTTGTGTTTTTGTTTAATGTCCACGCCACTCCAACGCGCTACCGTCACTGTTTTAGCTTTGTTCGTGTGGCTGCCTTTAAAATTCAGCGGGCTCACTTTCTCCCCGTTAAGCAGCAGGGTTAATTTATGCTTTGGTGGGTGTTTGACCGCAATTTTCACCGATGAAATCGCCGGAACGTAGCGTGCTGGCGGCCAGACGAAAGCAAAGCCAGGCTGCGTACGGGCGACATAATCAGGGCCAAACTGTAGCAGTGGATCATCAGGCTGGGCGGTGCCAGTGCTTGCAGCTTTACCCGCAGGCTTAGCCGTACTTCCCGTGCCGTCGGGCTGTAAGCGAAAATCAATGCGCTGGATATCACCGCCGATTACATCCACCCATTGTGCAAATGGTTTACCCGCATGCCGCGCTGTCATGCGACAGGGGGCCAAACGATAGCCTGCAGGCATAGATTCCTTGTCTAGCTGCACAACATGCGTACCCGCAGGCACACCCGCCATATGCCAACGTCCGTTATTATCAGTCACCACACTGCGTCCATTTTGCAAATACAGTCGCGCATCGCGGATGCCGGTCTGTTGTGCCACATCCTCACAGCTGCCGCTAAAGACACGCCCAATGAGCAGGCTTTTATGCGTCATGAGCTCATCCAGCAGACGCACCTCAGCGCGGGAAATATCAGACACCGCATCATCACTGAAACCCTGCACCTGATTTACCGCCACACCGTTGGTATTAGCCTGACTGCCCACACCGACATGGGTCAGATAACTGAGAGTAATGCTTTCTCCAGCTGCCAACTGGCCCGGCTTAAAGTGGAGCTGGCGACCCTCCACTTGGATTTGATCTGCCGGAAAAACCTTGCCATCACTATACCGTGCGGACTGCGCGATATAGCGAAAACCGGGCGGCAATTTATCGTGTAAGACGACATTGCGCAACGAGTGATGGGTATCACGGTTAGTTGCGGTAATCACGTATTTCACGATGTCACCGACCGCCGCCACGCCAGGCACAACCGTTTTAGTCACGCTAAAACGGCCAGTAAACGGATCTAAGGGCACATTAAAGTTTACGGTATCCAGCGCCTTCTCCAAGGTGAAACGCTCACCACGCGCGCCGATCACCACTTTGTCCGTCGCCATGCCTAACGCTGCTAACTGGGCGTTACTTTGCTGGGAGGGATAGCGGTAGCCCGGCGGTGGAATCACTTCCAACCGGTACTCACCTGCGGGCACTCTGGGAAAACGAAACTCACCCTGCTTGAGCGGGAGGCTTCTCGTGGCGATACGGGCACTGTGGGCCTGCCCAGAAACCACTGGGTTAGGCCAATCACTGCCATCCGTGTCATAAATTCTTGCGTTCAAGCCGCTCTTGTCATGCACCAGCTTAATCTGTGCCCCGCTGATCGGAGCACCGGTCGTGCTGTCGAATACTCGTGATATCGGATCAATCACCACCGCCGCGGCAACGGTGTCCGCCACATCATTTTGATCACGATAGGAAGCCGTAATTTCTGCCGCACTATCGACACTCAGGCTGCCGTTGTGCACGCTGGAAGAGGCGCTAGCGCTGGTCAAAATAGCGCCCAAAAACACACCGCTATCGGGTGCAGTTTCTGTCAGGCGTAAGACTTCACGATCACCCGCGAGCGTGACAAGCGTAATGATGATCGTTTCGGAAACGCCACTGTCAATATTCTGGTCAAAGTCCTCCAGCCTGATGAGTAGCGTTTGACCCGCCGCAAAACTGGACGTTTGGCTGATCGGTACGCTGGCCGCTAGGTCATGCGTGACCGGCTGCCATTGAGGGTTGGCATCAGATCCACTTAGGCTGTAATCCGTGTTAGGCAGATGCGTTAATTCACCTCCCTCAAAGACTGTGTAAAAATCAATCTGCGCTGGCGTGCGATCAGTCGTGACCGTACGCACAGAAGCCTGCATATTCACAGGGGCGCCCGCACCAACCTGATACGTCGCATACACTGTGTTTAACAATTCCGTATTGGGTGGCGTTGCGGCATAAGCAGCAGCCATCTGGCCCACCCATAGAATCGTTAATAACACCAACCAATACAGCGCAGCGCGCAACACGCCCACGCCGGATTGTTGGTTAATAAAAGCAAGGCCACTCCGCGCGCTTATTGTTTTAATTATGCGCATGATATGGATCCTATGTTCCGCCGGAGCGTGCTGGGCTATTTCTGAGTAGCTCCAGTGCTCCGGCGGGCTGAGTTTACCAAGGGTAGAGGGACAAGTTTAGTCGATTTTAACGCGGAAGCTAACCGTTGCTGTACCTGGGGTTGCACCGACCTGTGCTGGGATAGTCAGGCTATCCGCCGTCACCACTGGGTCAGCAAATGAGCTAGTGCCGGTGGTACCCGCGTCATTAATCACGATGCTACCGGGAACGAAGGTAACAACGTTTGGCCCGCTGCCACCCGCACCGTCAGTGTCAATTGTATCTGTAATTTTCACGCCGGTAGCCGCCGCATCTGACACATTAGTAATCGTAATCGTGTACTCAATCACTGCGCCCGGAATCCGTTTGGGTAGGCCAGAAGCCGTACAAGCGCCCGACGTTGTATCTGTGGCATCATCACTTTGTGTACAGTTGAAGGGGTCAGTAATAACGGCTGATGTTTTGACCACACTCAGCTCAGGCGCGTTAATTTCATAGGTCTGGGTATCAGAATGCATCGCATTACGATCACCGCCCGCGCCGCCGTTGCCGCCGTTACCACCAGCCACATCTGCCGCACCACCAATATCATCGGCCAGCACCGTATCGATAGCATCTTCGGTATCCGTGGCCGACTCCGCCATCACCGTATTATCAGACGTGCTGACCACCGCCTTTGCCAAAACTTCCAGCGTGGACAGCTCACCGTCACTCACCTCATTACCCACTGTGCCCAAATCCGGCATATCACAAGTGACTAGAATGCTGTATTCCAAATCTTCCGGCACGTCGACAATCGGAGGAGTAGCGGTAATCGCAACTGGCCCAGCAGCGGTAGCATTCGTATCATCCAATACCTGCACCATACAGTTCTCGCCGTCAAAATCTTCTGCGGTCAGGTGGCTTACGTTAATCTCAAACGCCTGATTTGAGTTGCCTTCGTTTTTCAGCTTATAAAGCAGCTGATTCGTGGGATTAGTAGCAACTGATAGCGGAGCCACAATATAGTTCGTACTTTGGTTACCCGTCACCGTCAGATCAACCTTGCGGTCAACGGTAAAATCTGAAATATCACTGACAATTTGTGTTTGCGGGGTGCCGCCGATGGAATAGTCCAGCACAGCCGTATTTTCGACGATGGTGCCAGCATCGGTACCGATCGCCCAGCTAGCCTGCGACAGCATTAAAGCCGCCAGGCCAATAGTTAAACGTATTGGGGTTAAATGTTTCATGGTTAATCACCTATTGATTATTTTTAGTTTATGGTGTTTGACATATACACTCAGTGTTAAAGCTTAAAACAAAGCAAATACTTATTTCAAATGCGCCTGATAACTGACATTGCTACCCTGCTGCGCCGCCAGCACAGACTGATATTGCCAACGGATATGGGTATACTCGCTGGCCTGTGCCGCACGCCACTGCCCATCGGCTGCGCGCACCTGCAACTGTTCTGGTTTACCCCAACTTTTGCCGCCATCGACTGAAAACACGATGTCACAGTCCTTACCTTGGGCGGTACCGGCTAGATAGCTCACCTGGGCGGGGATGAGGTTGGTGATGGTAATATTGTCGGAAGACTCCACACCGTTATTATGAAAACGGGTCGTATATAAAATACGGTCGCCCGGCACGATACTGTCGGGTGCGACGGCTACCCACTTCGGCTGGCCCTTATCATCCAACTGCTTAATCAGCTCATTAACCTGGGATTTAATCGTGACAGGTTTATTATTAGCCTGTACGCCAGCGCATAGCAGCATCGCTGCTAAAGTGGTGCTGATTGTTACCAACGCTGCTTTATAGTTTTTCATAACTCGCCTCTTATTGATTATTTGTTGCCACTACTTATTATTATTTTATTGATGTGATTCTACTAACTTACTGATTTTAACCAATCGACCTTAATCCACCACATAGGTCAACGTGTAAACCTGCTCTAGCGGTGCCTCAACCGTGCCCGGCGTCAACCAGACCGTATTCAATGCCGCATCAAAGTGACCGGCATCGCCATCAACACTATCGCTCAGCGCGACACCGTTCAGCGTCAGCGTATTGCGCTGATATGACATGTTTTCTGGTGCAGGGTCCTGAATCTGCAATGCCTTCGCGGTACCCACGCCAATAACAGACACGGTTACCTGATAAGTAATCATTGCACCCGGCATCACGCGATTACCGCCGTAGGGGTCTTGGACGGAAACAATGGTCTTATCAACGTTCAACCGGATAGCGGAGACGACATAAGCACCTTGCCCTTGCGTGCGCGCATTGTCCTGCGCCACAACGGCCTCAACGCCGCCATTATCCGCAGCAGGCACCGCCTGCCCGATCATTAAGTTTGCCGCGCCTTGGGTCGCTGCCGTAGCGGCCAACAGCACATCACCCTGCGCCTGATCAGCGAGCGCCGCAGGAATATCTGAGACCGTGTAGACCACGACCGCTTCATCCGCCGTTAGCGCAACGCCGCTAGCAGCGTTGTAGGGGGTATCATCCGGCTGCCAACCTGGTTCGCCGTTACTTTCAAGCCACAGCTGGATAGACGCCGCCTGAAAATCACCAGCCGCGCCAGCCTGCGAGGACAAAAGAAACACCTCGGGTGCGTTACCGGTATTGGTGAGCTGGAAGCTAAGTGGAACGTCTTTACCAGGCGTTGCCGTTGCGACGCCATCGGGGTTCAATGTACTCACATTACTGCGGATGATTTCCGCAACAGTAAAGGTATCGGTCGCTCGTTCGACCCGCAATGCATCAGGATTATCACCAAAACGGAAGCTGACTTCCACAGTATTGAGAACCTGGGTACCCGCCGCCGTGCCCATAGCAAATGCAGAGGGCATCAGCCCCCACAGGCAAAGACCAGCCAAACGCAATGTGGTAAGAATATTAGAATGCATTGACAGTTGATTTATAGTTGTTTTTATTATTTGACTGATGTTGGCATAGTCGGAATGAATTAACTCTTAACGAAACGTAACAACCCGACCAAAGCGATAAATAGCATGTATTTCCTGCTTCAGGTGTGCTTAGATACCGCAGTCTATTTCAGATTATGACGGAGTAAAACAATGTATGTATTAATGGACATTATGGTCTCACCTGGCGGCGTTGGCATTTCGGTCTCACCCTATGTCGCGCACTGTCAGAAGATCTTTCAGGAGGCCGGCCTGACCCACAAAATGCACGGCTATGGCACCAACGTCGAAGGTGAGTGGGAAGCGGTGATGGCGGCGGTCAAAAGATGCCATGAAGACCTGCATGCCATGGGGGCGGTGCGGATTACCTCCCATATGAAACTAGGCACGCGGACGGACAAAGACCAAACCCTGCAAGATAAAGTTGATAGCGTTAATGATAAAATGTAAGTAGGTAATGCCCACTCATACGCACGGTAGGGGATGTCTGTTATTAACACCATCCACACCGTAAAAAGGCGTCCATTCCGATGCGATAAAGCCAAATCGGGGACGCCTTTTTGCTACTCACTCCCCCAGAAGTGCCTGTAAATGCGCCACCACCTCATCCAGCTGAGCCTTATTAATCACCAGGGGCGGCAATAGCCGCAACACGGTCGCCCCAGCGGGCAGGGCAATCACACCACGCTCCAGCAGCGCTGCCAACACTGGCTGCACTTTGCCTTTTAGCTCCAGCCCAATCATCAGCCCCAGTCGCCGCACTGAACGCACCTGCGCCAGCGGTTTTTCCATTAACCGCTGCTCAAAATATGCACCCATCTCCTCAGCACGCTGCGGCAAAGCGGCGGTTTCCAGCACGCTCAAGGTCGCCAAAGCACCCGCACAGGCCATCGGATTACCGCCAAAGGTCGTGCCGTGCATCCCCGGTTCCACCTGGACGCGCTCACTCAGCAACAGCGCCCCCATCGGCACTCCCCCTGCAATCGCTTTTGCCAGTGTCATCATATCGGGCTGCAGGTCATAATGCTCACAGGCAAACAGTTTACCGGTACGCCCAAAACCGGTCTGAATTTCGTCGATAATCAACAGCGCCCCGCGCTCAGTGCATAGCTTGCGTACCGCCGCGATATACTCACGTTCCGCAATATTAACGCCGCCCTCGCCTTGCACCAGCTCCAGCATGACCGCTGCCGTATGCTCATCCACTGCGGCGGCCAGCTTATCGATTTTATTCAGCGGAACATAGCTAAAGCCCGGCACCAAAGGCGCGAACGGATCACGGTATTTTTTAGTAAAGGTGGCACTCACCGCACCCATGGTACGGCCATGAAACCCCCGCATAGCGGTGACATAGTTAGTGCGCCCCGTCGCGACCCGCGCAAATTTCAGCGCGGCTTCCACCGCCTCCGTCCCCGAATTACACAGATACGCCCGCGTCAGATTCTCTGGCGCGCACTGCACCAGTTTTTCCAGCAGCAGTGAGCGTTGATCGTTGTACAAGGTGTTCGGCACCACCATCAGCCGGCTGATTTGTGCCTGTAGCGCCGCCACGACATCGGGATGACAATGGCCAACGTTCGCCACACCAATTCCCGCGGCACAGTCGATATACTCACGCCCGGCCTCGTCATACAGCAAGGCACCCGCACCGCGGACCATAACCACATCACGTTTGGGGTAGAGGGTGACGCCATAGTGCTGTTCTAACTGCCGGTAGTCTGTACTCATTATTGGATTACCCTATTCGGTTTAACTGCTTCATATGATCGGCCTTATGACGCGCTCCATGCCCACTCAGGCAAGAGTGGTGCCCGCACCGTTCAGCGCATCCTGTAAGGGGTGCGCGGTGCGACCATCCGCAATAATCACCTTCGCACCGCCCTGCTCAAACAGCTGGCGGAGCGCTAACATTTTACGCTTCATCCGCCCCTCAACCTGCGCTTCCCGTACACTCAGCTCAGCCCCAGACAGCGTGGGCACCAGCGAACACTCATCCGCCGCATCCTCCAAAAACCCTGGCGCTTCAATAAACTGGAATATACAGGTCGGCTGGGTGGCTGCTGCCAACGTCGTTACGATGTCATCGTTCTCTGAGTTAATCGCATACCCCTGCTCGTCCACAATCGGAATACACAGCACTGGGTTATAGCCGTTATCCAACAGGAGCGAGAGCAGCTCGGTGTTAATCGACTGCGGCTTACCCGAGAAATCACGCTTAATCAACGTCTTACCCTGCTCACGCACGCGAATGCCTTTGTTGCGGCGACCCTGAATCAGGCGGCCATCAATACCCGACAAACCCACCGCATTCATACCCAGCTGCTGACAGCTTTCCACGATGCGCTTATTGCGCAAACCGGCATAGGCCATCAGGATGGCATCCATCGCATCGTTATCAGAGAACACGCTGCTATAGCCAGAGAGCGATGTCAGCACCTGTTTCTCCAGCCCTAACTTTTGCGCCAGCTCATCGCGGAGCGCATTGGCGCCGTGCACGATAATGAAGGGCTGTTCTGTGGCCGCGAGGTCAGCGAGAATACCTGCGGTGTTGATGCTGGCGCCGCCGCCTATTTTAATGATGTACATATGCGTTTATTTTTCCTCAATCAGGGAACTGTGCTGCGATGCCCTGCGAGCGTGCTGACTTTTCGCTGTAAACACAAACACACTCACAATGCCTCTACCGTGGCATTAGCTATCTTGCGCCAATCCGCTTCCCCCGGAAACGGCTGGGAACACACCCACTGCATATCGCCAGACTGTTTGCGGTACATCTGAAAATAATCCGGGTCTTCACTGTAATCCGACGACATGACACTGCACACACCATCCGTCAGCAGAATATTCATCGCCCGCACATAGTCGGTACGGCGCTTAATAATGCCCACCGCTTTCGCCAGCGCTTGGTGCTTATCGCCTTTATCCATCCGCCGGATATAGTTATAAATCTTCTCGGCCCCAATGCGGCCTTGCGCTTTAATCTTTACCCCGCGCAGCTCACCGTTAAAGATAAACACCGAAGTACCATCGCTAAACGGCATATTGTTTTCCACCACAATGCCTTCATCACGGAACGCGCTGCGAGCGTGGACTAACAGCAGATGGGTTCTAAGAGCGCTGAATTGGGAAAGGTCATCGGCCCAAATGGGGTTGATGTTGTGGTATTGCTGCCATTTAGCCGAGGGGATTTCCAACCACGCACACCCCCAACCATGCCCCTGATATTCCTTACTCTGCTGCGACATCGCAGCAAACGGCTGCAGCTGCTCAGCAAGCGAGAAAGGCTCAGCACTACGCACCCACAGAAGCCGACACATGCCCCATTACACCGGATGCAGGCCAGGAAATTCCAGCCCCAGCGTTTCATCAAAACCATAGGCGATATTAAACGCCTGCACTGCCTGCCCGGCGGCACCTTTCATTAAATTATCCAGCGCCGACATCACCACTAAGCGGTTACTGTGCGGATCAATTTCAAAGCCAATATCGCAGTAGTTACTGCCCGCCACCAGCTTGGGTTCAGGATAGCGATGAATACCGCTGCGCTCTTTTACGATGCGAATAAACGGCTCGCTGCCATAGGCAGAACGATACAGTTTCCAGACGTCTTTTTCGGTCAGAGGCTGATTGAGGAAGACATGACAGGTCGCTAGAATGCCGCGCACCATTTCAATCGAGGTCGCAGAGAAATGTAGATTATCCGCGCCCAGCTCCTGCCGCATTTCGGCAACATGGCGATGACCGGTCGGCTTATAAGAGCGCACCGCACCGCTGCGTTCAGGATGATGGGATGCCTCACTGGAACGGTTGCCGCCCTGGCTGGAACCCGCTTTGACTTCAACCACGGCGGATTCAACTAAGCCGGCCTGATACAGTGGATGCAAGGCCAAAATTGTAGCAGTCGCGTTACAGCCCGCACTGGCGATACGCCGGGCCCCGCGCATTGACGCGCGCTGTAGCTCAGGAATACCGTAAACAAAATCCGGCAGCCGCTCAGGGCAAGCATGCTCAACCCCATAGGCCTGCAAAAAGCTTGCGGCGTCATTGAGGCGAAAATCAGCGGACAAATCAATCAAGGTATCGGCCAAGGCTTCAAACTCAGCCAGTCGATTCATCACATGACCATGCGGCAGGCCGAGAAACAGCACGTCACACGGCTCCAGCTCAGCAAGGGTCACAAACTTCAGCTTAGTAAGCTTACGCAGATTCGGATGCAGCGTCGTCACCATCTTGCCGGCGTAGCGCTCAGAAGTCAGCTGCACCACGTCTACTTCCGGGTGAAACAGCAGCACACGCAGCAGATCGCCCCCGGCGTAGCCCGAGGCCCCCACAATCGATACACGTATCATTTTTTCGCCTCCGCCAGCGCATAGGCCACCATCTTAGCGGGAATATCCACGCCGCTGGTATCGACACTGTTCTTAAATTCCATGGTGTTGTTCACCTCATTCACCATTAGGCCAGCAGCGCTTTCAAATAGATCAACCGCCAGCACACCACCGCCCACCGCTGCGGCAGCGCGCAATGAAATATCGGCAATTTCCGGCGTCACGACGCATTTACTCGCCACCGCACCACGGGCCGTATTGGTAATCCAATGCTCGGAGCTGCGATAGATGGCGGCGATACACTCATCACCGACGACAAAGCTGCGAATATCGCGTCCGGCTTTGGCGACGTAGTCCTGTATATAAAACACAGAATGCTGGTAGCTGCCGAGTACCGCCTTGTGCTCCAGAATCGCTTCCGCTGCGTCCCGGTCATTAATCTTAGACAGTAAACGCCCCCAAGAACCGACCACGGGCTTCAGCACCACCGGATAGCCGATGTCCTCAATGGCTTGCAGCGCGGCAGCCTCCGTAAAAGCGACCCGACTTTGTGGCTGGGCCACGCCGTGTTCAGCCAGCGCAGCCGTGGTCAATAACTTATCACCACAGACATTGGCAACGGAGTAACTGTTAATGCACTTAATGCCTGCAGCCTCAAACAAACGTAGCGCATTCAGGCCACGCGAATGATTGAGCGCGCGCTCCAACACGACGTCAACCTCTGGGCCGTGCGCAAAATCAAACACTAGCTGCCGATCATCGAGCATGACCGGCTCCACCCCGGCGCGCTGAAACGCCGCCAGCAACATCTTTTCATCTTTGCGCAGCAGTGAATGCAACAGCCCGACCCGCGGCTTGGCAGTAGACACCCTATTGGCCCCAGTCTTCACCCGCTTCTGGGGCTTCCGCCAGCGTCGCCGGGTCAAGTGCGGTCACCTCCAGCTCACAGCCACAGTCATCGCAGCTCATCAGTTCACCCACAACGGTGTCAGCAGCAATTTCTACTTCAGCATCACAAACAGGACAGGCAGCCATGTTATTTCTCCTTAAGCTTATCTTGATTTGAGTACCTGGATTTTATGGAAATTTGGCCCAGATAAACAGCGACTTTTAACAATAGTGTGCCCCACTGACACAGATAGCGGCATAAACGCGGATACTGCCGGACTGACCCTATGCTTTAAGGCCTAGCCGCAGCAGCGACACCCCGGATAAACCCACCGCGCCTCCTGCCTTTTTTACGCCAGCAGCCACTCTTGTATGATAGCGCGCATGACCTATTCTCAGCACAGCGGGCCTTTATGAAACCCAGCGTCCATATCGTCTGGTTTAAGCGTGATCTGCGGGTGCATGATCACGCGCCGCTTTGCGTCGCCGCCAGTCGTGGTGCGGTGCTGCCCCTGTATGTGATTGAACCCGATTACTGGGCCTTAGCGGATACTTCAGCGCGCCAGTGGCAATTTGTGCGTCAGTCCCTGCATGAGTTAAATACCGCGCTGGTGCGCCTCGGTCAGGGCCTTATCAAAATGCAGGGCACGGTCATCGAAGTACTCGCCACGCTACAGCAGCATTACACCATCGCCGGTTTATACAGCCACCAGGAAAGCGGTAATCAATGGACATTTGCCCGCGACCAACAGGTCGGGCAATGGTGCCAACAACATGCGGTTGTCTGGCAGGAGTATCAACCCTATGGCGCGGTGCGCCGCCTGCGTGACCGTGAAGGCTGGGCCGGACAGTGGGAACGCTTCATGCGTCAGGAGCGCGTACTGGCCCCAACGCGCTTGGCGCAGCTGAAAATTTTACCGCCACAGCAACGCTTACCCGATCAGCTCGGCAGCGTACTGGAAGCCAATGAATCCGGCCTGCTGCAAAGCGGTGGACGGCGGGCAGCCTTAAGTCTGCTGGGCAGTTTTCTGCGCGAGCGTGGCCGTAGCTATAGTTACGGCATGTCCTCGCCGCTGAGCGCGGCACAGAGCTGTTCTCGCCTCAGCCCGCATCTGGCCTATGGCACGGTTTCAGTGCGTGAAGTGACACAGAAGCTGCGCAATATGCTCGAATATGCCGAGCTGGATAAACCGTGGAAACGTTCGCTGCGCTCGTTTGATGCGCGCCTGCACTGGCACTGTCATTTCATTCAAAAACTGGAAACCGACATTCGTTTTGAGCGCGAACCCATGATTCCCGCGCTCCAAGGCCTGCGCGAAGCCCGCTTTAATCAGGCGCATTTTGAGGCTTGGCAAAGCGGTACGACCGGGTTTCCCTTTATTGATGCCTGCATGCGTTCGCTGCGCCAAACCGGCTGGCTGAATTTTCGGATGCGCGCCATGCTGGTGGCCTTTGCGGCCTATCAGCTGTGGCTGCACTGGCAAAAACCAGCCTGGCACCTCGCCCAGTGTTTTACGGATTACGAACCGGGGATACACTACTGCCAGATACAGATGCAGTCCGGCACCAGCGGCATTAATGCGCTACGCATGTATAACCCGGTCAAACAGTCACAGGATCAGGACGCACAGGGAATTTTCATCCGCCGCTGGCTGCCAGAGCTAGCGCGGGTACCGACTGAGTTTATTCACGAACCGTGGGGCATGCCGTGGTCACTCCAACAGGAGGTGGGCTGCATTATTGGCACGCACTATCCCACGCCGATTGTCGACCATATGCAGGCCGTCCGCTATGCCCGCGCCCAATTCAGCGAACTGCGCAAACATCACCCCGATTTCCGCGCGCAGGCCCAGGCGCTGAATGAAAAACACGGCAGCCGCAAACGCCGCACTAGACGCCGCCCAGTCGCATCCACCAGCAACACTCAACAGATGGAATTATTCTAATGACAGCACACACCGTAGCTGGGCAAAACGCAAAGGTCGTGTGCTTTCACGACGGCGAATGCCCGATTTGCAACGTAGAAATCAAAGCCATGAAAAAGCTGGACAAAGCGGGCCACATCGAGTGGGTCGATATTACGCAGGAACAGGACAAGCTCGCGGCAGCTGGCATCACCTATCCCCAAGCGATGGCGCGTATTCATGTGATGGGAGCCGACCAGCAAATACAAACCGGGGTGCGGGGCTTCCTCCTCGTATGGAAAAAACTACCTTATTACCGACGGCTGGCGCTGGTGGTTGAGAAAGTACCCTTCTTGCTTACGCTCATGGAATATGGCTATCGGCTATTTGCATATTATCGCCTGCCGCTCACTGGAAAAAAGCGCCTGTCATGAATAGATCAACATCCACCCAGTCACCGGCCACCCCCCCACAGACCGCTCGCTCGATTTTAACACGCTCCGCCACTAGCACCACCGCCCCACGGCGGGTGCTGGTTGCTGGCGCATCCGGTGGCATTGGGCAGGCTTTCTGTCAGCAGCTGGTCGTGCGTTATCCCAACATTGAGCTCATTCGTCTGGCGCGAACGCCTGCACACTTGGAACCCATGGCTCACAGCGTGCTGGAACTGGCGTTTGATTTACTGGATGAAGCCAGTTTGCAGCAGGCCGTGCAATCGCTCAAAAGTGAACAGCTGCCGGACTGGGTGTTTATCGCCACCGGTTGGCTGCATGATGAGCAGCAGCAGCCCGAAAAAACTTTTCGCAGCTTGGACCCCGCACACCTGCTGCGCGCCTACCAGCTGAATGCAGTTGGCCCTGCGCTGTTGGTCAAGGCACTGTTATCACAAATACCCAAGGCGCACACCCTGAATATCGGCGTGTTATCGGCCCGGGTCGGGAGCATCAGCGATAATCGACTCGGTGGCTGGCACAGCTATCGCACGTCGAAGGCCGCACTGAATATGCTAATTAAGAACTTTGCGCTTGAGTTGGCGCGCCAAAAACGCCCCGTGATCGTGACCGGTTTACAGCCCGGCACCACGGCAACCGCCTTATCAGCACCGTTTCAACGCAATGTCAGGCCGGAGCATTTACACACACCGGCCTATAGCGCAGCGCAGCTGATTAACGTAATGGCGCAGCTACGACAGGAAGATTCCGGTGAGCTGTTTGATTTTCTGGGGGAACGTTTTGCGCCTTAGAGGCTCGCCTTGAGTCGGCCAGCCCAGACTAGACTAGATTCATTCAGCTACAATAATTCGCCGCCAGCGCATCTGCTGCACGCTGTAGCGCCGGTATATGCTGCCGTAGATCATCAAGCTGCTGCCGGGCGGTTGGGGCGTGCACCGCTACGGTAAAGCAAATCCGCTGCTGCTGGTCAAACACCGGCACCGCAACCGCCACCATGCCGGTGAACAGCTCCTCATTATCATAGCTGACCCCTTCCTCCTTCACGCGCCGCAGTTCTAATTCCAGCAGCTCTGTGTCAGTCTGCGTCTGTGGGGTGTTCTGCGAGAGAGGAGCCGCCTGCAATAAACGCCGCCGCTCACGCGGCTTCATATGAGCCAAAAACAGCTTGCCACTCGCTGTCGCATGCAGCGGCAGGCGAGAACCGGGGTGTAAGTTAATTTTAATCGGCCAGTTACACTCCACCCGATCAAAATACACGGTGTGATTACCGTCCCGCATCGTACAGTTACAGGTTTCACCCACCTCATTCGCCAGCGCTTCTAGAATCGCATGCCGGGGCGCGCCCACCGAACTGTTTGCCAGAATCGACAGCGACAGTGTTTTCAGCGTGGCGCCAATGGTAAAACGTTTATTCACCGGATCACGCTGTAGATAGCCTTCGCGCTCTAACTGCGTGGCAATACGATGCACGGTTGGCTTAGGTAAATTGATCGTTTCCACTAGCTCAGCGATGGACAGGCCGCGGGTTGAATGGGCGATCGCCTGCATAATGGCTATACCACGAAACAGCGCTGAATTTTTAGAAGTATCGTTCATTAGATTGCAGCGTTACCTAACTTTTTCAAACTATTGATTAACTGATGACAGCACGGCGCTAGACAGCCCCATCTGCAAACCGAGAAGCCTGCACATTAAAGCAACAGGCTCACGGTGTGCCAATAGGCCCTGCTCAGCAGTAGCCAAGCAGAGCCTGTGGCGAGGTTTTCTCAGCCAGTGCCGTCTGCGCTAATTCCCGTAAATCAAATTAGGCAACCACAGCGCAATCTGTGGGAAGACGACAATCAACAGCAAACCAATCAGCTGGATTACCATGAACTGCATCATACCGAGATAAATATCCTTCAGATCCCACTGTGGCACCACTCCCTTCAGGAAGTAGGCGGACAAGGCCACAGGCGGGCTCAGCCAGGCGGTTTGGAGGTTCACCGCCACTAGGATCGCAAACCAGACCAGCAAATCAGTACGATTAAGGCCAAAGTCTTCACCCAGCGTTTCCACCACCGGCAATAGAATCGGCACAATAATCAACACAATCGGCACCCACTCCAGCGGCCAACCCAATAGGAAGATCAGCGCAAGAATCAGGAATAGCGTGGCCCAAGCAGACATATCCATCGACAGCAGCAGCTCAGTCAGCATCTTCGGCGTGCCCAGGTTCGAGAACACGGCTCCAAAGAAGTTAGACGCTGCCACCAGGAACATAATCAGCACGGTGATTTCCAAGGTCTTAATCAGCGCCTCATACATCCCCGGAATGGTGAATTTACGGTAGGCCAGCGAGAGCAACATAGAACCAAAGGCACCGCAGGCCGCTGCTTCAGCCGGTGTGGCAAAGCCCATCAGAATCGAACCCAGCGCAAACGCAATCAGTACCGTCGGCGGCACCAAGCCCATAAAGAACTCATACCACAGATCTGAGAAGTAAAAGCCGTTCGGCTTCGCTACTCGCGACCACTTAAACACGGCAAACATGAAACCTACCCACAACAGCGGAATCAGCAGACCGGCAAACGGGAAGAAGGCCAACGAACCGCCCACGCCCAGCACGCACAACCAGGTAAAGATACCCAAAGCCGCCAGCACCAGCATCACTTCTAAGGCATAAAACGGCGAGGTTTCGGGCTGCTCGTCTTCTGGCAAAATGGGGCCAAGATTAGGATTCAGCAGGCAACGCCCAATGGTATACAGCATGTACAGACCTGCCAGCATAATGCCTGGAATGATCGCCGCCCGGAACAGGTCGGTGACCGGCACTTCTAGCACTGGCCCCATGACAATCAGCATAATCGATGGTGGAATCAAAATACCCAGCGTCCCCCCAGCCGTAATTGCACCCGCCGACAGACGCACATCGTACTTCGAGCGATTCATGGTTTTTGCCGCCATAATGCCGAGGATGGTCACCGACGCTCCGACGATGCCAGTGGCCGCCGCGAAAATCATCGACACAAACAGTACCGCAATAAACAGTGCGCCACGGGTACGCGACATCATCATCTGTACCGCGTTAAACAGGCGCTCCATCAATCCGGCCTGTTCCATCATAATCCCCATAAAGATAAACAGCGGCACAGCGACCAGCTGATCATCCAACATGGTGGAGTTAGTCTGTAAGGTAAGCAGGAAGAAGGTCAGGTCACTGCTGCCCCCCCAGGTACCAAAGACAAAGCCTAGAAAAATCAGCGTGAAGGAGATCGGGAAGCCGACAAAAATAGAGAACAGCATCGCACCCAGCATCCACATACCAATCGCTGGCTTGGATAAGCTCAGATCACCAAACAGTGCGCCAAACCACTTACCCAGTGGCAACAGGTCAGGATTAAACACCGCAACAGTAACAAGCAGCAGGCCTACCAAGTAAAACGGGAAGAATTTAATAAACTTAGCTTCGCGCGCTTTGCCCATTTGGTGGAAAGCGCGGAACAGTTCAGCAAAACCCTGGAGGAACAATAACAGCGCCCCAATAGGCATAAAAATACGGGCCGGCCACAGATAAGGTGCCCAGGTTGAGTCGCTGGCTTCTTCCCAACGCCCCCATTCTGCAAATAATTGATCCCAACCTTTAAAGCCCATTGAATCCAGTGCAAATTCAAGCGAACTCCAAAAGAAAAACAGCATCGCTGGGAAGTAGAACAATAAATACAAAGTCGCATCAACCGTCGCCTGCGTCTTTGGGCTCCAGTTGCGGAAAATAAAATCAGCGCGGATATGTACCCCACGCATAAGGGCGTAACCTGCCGCCCCCATAAACAGTACGCCACCTAACATACGGCTAATATCATAGACCCACAGCGTAGGGCCAAAACCCCAGGCCCGGGCCGTATCCGCCATATCATAAGAAGCCAACACGCCGAACATACTGCGCGAGAAGACCTCAAAAACCATCACAAAAATAAGCGGCACTAAGGCCAGACAGAGGATGCGTCCTGCCCAGAGATTGAGTACATCAATAAACGCGGTGATTGGGCGTTGCCACGGCGTCATATCTTCGGGGGTTTGTCCGGGTTCTTCCGCACGCCGCTCCGCAATAAGTTCATCGGTAATATCTAATTCGCCGATCTCAGTTTCTTGAGACGCCATTATGTTCTCCTCCAACGGCAAAACCACCCTGATCTTCTGTGCAGAAGACTACGCATTACGCATACAGTATGGAACGGGGCGGGTTTGGGAATACTGGCTAAACCGGTTTAACAGAATGAAACACGGTCGTTTTGATAACGCCTCTTCACGCGCAAGCACGCGAAGAGGCGCAGCAAGCAATGTGTCATTACCGGCCTAAGCCAGTCAGAACACTGCTAATTTTTACTTCACACTATCAGCAAACGCTTTGCCCAGTGCTGCATTTGAAGCCTGCGCACCCGCCCAGAAAGGCACGGCAACTGCTGCGAAGTCTTTCTGTGACTGCCATACTTTAGCGAAGAACTCATTTTCAGCTGCGTTCTTTTCCAAAGCGGCTTTAGCTGCGTTCATGTACGCTGGGAAATAATCCGCAGGCGTGTCATGCAACTGAACACCGTGGTTTTCAGTCAGGTCTTTCAGCGCTTTACCGTTTTCATAGATGCGATAAGACATTGCTTTTGACAGCGACGCATTTGCGGCCACTTCCAGCGCTTTCTTCTGGTGATCAGTCAGCTTGTTATACACGTCTTTGTTCAGGTACATATCAGCGTTTACCACCACCTGATGCAGACCCTGCAAGTAGTAGTGCTTCAGCACTTTCTGGAAGCCGAATACGCTATCAGGCTTTGGACAACACCATTCAGCCGCATCAATTGTGCCTTTCTCCAGTGCTGGCAGAATATCACCGCCACCCATCGCGACCGAAGCAACACCGATGTCTTTATACGTCTGGCCAGGGATACCTGGAGGCGTACGGAAACGGTACTTACGGAAGTCATCCATAGAGTTGATGGGCTCTTTAAACCAACCCAGTGCTTCTGGACCAACCGGCTGCAACATGAAACCTTTAATGTTCATGCCCATTTCGTCCCACAGCTGGTCGTATAATTCTTTACCGCCGCCGTACTGGAACCAGCTTACGAAAGCAATGTTATCGATACCCACACCGGCACCAGCAACTGGAGAACCGAACAGCATGGCTGCAGGGTGCTTACCAGACCAATAGTGAGTCCAGGCGAAGCCCCCTTCAATCAGGCCTTTATCAACCGCGTCCAGCGTTTCTTTAACGCCGACAACCGCGCCTGCTGGCAGAACTTCAATCTGAACTTCACCGTTGGTTAATGCCGCAACGTCAGCCGCGAAATCATTCAGCATGTGAACTTCATCGGCCTTCGCCGGGATAACCGACTGCACACGAATCTTTACTTCCGCCATTGCAACACTGCTACCTGCAATCGCCAGGCCTAATGCAGTGCTGAGTACGGTTTTAGTCATTTTTGATAATACAGACATTATTTTCTCCTACTCCTAAACGTTATATGCCCTCAATTATGTACCGCTTGCTCCCCCGCCCGTGAAGGCATACATGCGGGGTCCTCCAGCAAATTTATTCAGTATCGCTCTAAGACAATCCCAGTAAAGCACCGACCTGCGGCCAACCGTCCCACAGCATTTTTGCTGACAGATAAATCAGGAAGATCAGTCCAGCCCAGGATAACCAGGGATATTTAGTCATTATACGCATAATCATCGTTGCGAAGAATGCCATAAATGCAATCGCCAAGGCGAGACCAAAAATTAGCATACTGGTATTGTCACGCGCAATGGCAGCCACCGCCAGCACATTATCGATCGACATCGAAACATCGGCAATAATGATGGTGACCATTGCCTGCCATAGCTGTTGCCTGGGCGTGCCCTTAAATTGCTTGACCTGATCTTCGGCCTGATTATTTTGATGGGCGCGCAGTTCGTGATAGAAGCGCCAGCAGACCCAAGACAACAGGATACCACCAAAAAACAAAATGCCGGGAATAGCGATAAGGTAGGAAGCAATCGCCGCGAAGAAAATGCGCAGCCCAGCCGCCAATGCCATACCCATGAAGATGGCTTTCTTTCGCAGTTCAGGCGATAAGCCTGCGGCAGCCATACCAATCACCAGCGCGTTATCGCCCGATAAAATAATATCGGCGAATATAATTTGAGCTATATCAACGACGATATCAAGCACGGCGCAACACCCCCGTGTGTGCTGTAGTCAATTTAAGCATGTCTTTAATCATATTTAGGGGCTCTCTATCCAGAATTTTCGTTAGCGTTGTGAACAATGATTCACTCCGGGTGTTAACAAAAGGATGAACGTGGATGAAAGCGCTTACACCCACTTAAGTTAACATACTGCCAATGATGAAGGCGATGATTTTTTTCATCGATGCGCATCGATACTCGCCTAAATAAATCATAATCACTTTTATAAAGCAAACACTATTTAAGTTTTTTGAAACATTTGGTCTCGAAAAATGAAATTATTGCAGATTCTTCGTCCCTCACGCATAATTACAAGTATCGACCTTTAATCTCTGGAGAAATAGCCCATGGCCGCGACAGCAACAGATTCCCCTGAGCAAGAAAGCTATGACTTCATCATCATCGGTGCAGGCTCAGCAGGTTGTGTGCTCGCTAATCGCTTATCCGCTGACCCAAAACATCGCGTCCTGCTGCTGGAAGCGGGCACGGTGGATACCAACCCATGGATTCACGTCCCCGTCGGCTATTTCAAGACCATGCACAACCCCGGCACCGACTGGTGCTTCATGACTGAGAGTGATAAAGGCATCAATGGACGCAGCCTCCAATGGCCGCGCGGCAAGGTGTTAGGCGGCTGCAGCTCAATTAACGGTCTGCTCTATGTTCGCGGTCAGGCAGAAGACTATGATCGCTGGCAGGCCCTAGGCAACAGCGGCTGGTCGTATGACGATGTGCTGCCCTACTTCAAGAAATCTGAAGATAACGAACGTGGCGCGGATGCATTCCACGGCAGCGGCGGGCCGCTGAAAGTGTCTGATTTACGCCTACGCCGTCCAATTGCCGATTATTTTATCGAAGCCGCAGAACAGATCGGCATCCCACGCAATACGGATTACAACGGGGCCACCCAGGAAGGCGTCGACTACTTCCAACAAACCGCGCACCAAGGCTTTCGCTGGAGCACGGCGCGTGGCTTCCTGCATCCGATTTTAAAGCGGCCTAATCTTGAGGTGCGGGTTAAAGCACACACTAAACGCATCCTGTTCGACGGCAGGCGCGCCAGTGGCATCGAATACCTGCAAAACGGCAAAACCTACACGGCGCGGGCCAAGCGTGAGGTGATACTGGCGGCGGGTGCGATTGGTTCACCCCAGATTTTACAGCTGTCCGGCATTGGTGCACGTCCGCTGTTGGACAAACACCAAATCCCGGTGATCCACGCCCTGCCCGGCGTTGGCCAAAACTTACAGGATCACCTACAAATTCGACTGGTGTTCAAAACCAGCCAGCGCACGCTGAATGATGAGGTCAACAGCTACATCAAGCAGCTGAAAGTGGGCCTACAATACCTGTTTAATCGCACTGGCCCGCTCACACTAGCCGCCAGCCAGATTACCGTATTCACCCGCTCCAACCCATCCATTGCACGCCCCGACATCCAGTTTCACATGCAGCCATTAAGCGCCGACAAGCCGGGAGAAGGGGCGCATAAGTTTTCAGCGTTCACCTCTTCGGTGTGCAATCTGCGCCCCTACAGCGCGGGACACCTCGAAATTAAATCACGCGACCCGCTGCAACACCCGGCTATCCATCCGAACTACCTGTCGGATGAACGTGATCATCAGGTCGCTATCGACAGCATCAAAGTAGCGCGCCGTATTGCCGAGGCACCCGCCCTCGCACCGCACATCTTGGATGAGTATGTACCGGGACGGCAGTTCCAAAGCGATGCCGAACTCCTTGACGCCGCCCGCCAGCACAGCCAAACCATCTATCACCCGTCGTCCACCTGCAAAATGGGTAACGATGCCATGGCGGTGGTTGACCATCAGCTCAAGGTGCACGGTGTCGAAGGTTTGCGTGTTATCGATGCCTCAATTATGCCGGAGATTGTATCTGGCAACACCAATGCCCCGACCATTATGATCGCCGAAAAAGGCGCGGATATGATTTTAGGGAGCCGCTGACTACTGGCCGATCACTGACAACCGTTTGGGCGCTTACCGCCAAGCACAAAACAAACATTGGGGATGTGCATGTAAGCGCAGATTGGGCTGTATTCACAGGTCGACTGAAGTCATCCCTTCAGCGTCGACCCGTAATGCATGACCGCGCTGATACCAGTCTGCCAGCACAATACGCTGTGCAGGCTGGTCATCCAGCAGAAAATCATGCTGGGCTGGACGGTGGGTATGCCCATGAATCAAGCGCAGTACCCCAGCCGCCGTCATCGCTGCGGCAACCGCCTCCTGATTGACATCCATAATTTCAGCGGATTTAGACTGCACACTCTGCGCACTCACCTCACGAATCTCCAGCGCCCGCGCCAAGCGTTGTTCCAGCGTCCAGCTCAATACCTGCGCCTGCCATTTCGGCGCGCGGAACACCGCGCGGGCCTTTTGGTACTCCGTATCATCCGTGCACAGCGTATCACCATGCAGCAACAGCGTCGGCGTACCGTATAAATCCACCACCTGCTGCTCCGCCAGGAGCGTACAGCCCGTAGCCGCAGCGAAGCGCTCACCGATTAGAAAGTCGCGATTGCCGTGCATAAAATACAGCGCTACCCCGCTATCACTAACGGCGCGTAGCGCGTTAATCACAGGCATCAGTTGCTCGCCCTGCGGCGTATCCAGCACATCATCGCCGAGCCAGTATTCAAACAAATCTCCCAGAATAAACAGCGCATCGGCTTTGCCCGCCAGCTGCGGCAAAAAAGCCAGCAGCTGCTGCGTGATCGCGGGGCGCGAGGGCGCGAGATGCAGATCTGAAATAAACCAGGTCGTCACGCCGCCTGACCCCCATCCTCTGGCGCAAGATTTTCCGGCTCAACGCCTTCTAACTCAACGCCTTCTGACTCAACGTCTTCCGGCTCGCCCTCATCGGCATGCACAAACTGCGCCTCAATGTATTCCATCACTGCCAGCAGACCCATGGCTTCGCCACCCACCGGACGCCCCGGACGCGCGCGCAAATTCCATGCCATCACATCAAAATGCGCCCATGGAATATGCGACGGTACAAACTCGTTTAAAAACAGAGCCGCCGTAATTGCCCCGCCATAGGCATCACCACAGTTTTGTATATCCGCCACCTTACTTGTCAGTTTCTCCAGATAAGGCGCATGCAACGGTAGGTTCCAAATCAATTCATTACTGGCAACTGACGCCTCATGCAACTGCTGCGTCAACGACTCATCATTACAGAAAAAGGCCGGTATTTCCGTGCCCATCGCCACCCGCGCCGCGCCGGTCAAGGTCGCAAAATCAATAATCACATCTGGGTCAAATTCAGCAGCATAGGTCAGCGCATCTGCGAGTACCAACCGCCCTTCAGCATCCGTATTATGAATTTCTACCGTCTTCGCCAGCCGGGTATTCAACACATCACCAGGCCGATAAGCATCACCACTGATCGCATTATCCACCGCCGGTATTAACACCTGTAAGCTAATCGGCAGTTCCAGCTGCATAATCAGATTAGCCAGACCCAAAACATGCGCCGCCCCACCCATGTCTTTTTTCATCAGCCGCATCCCGGCAGACGGTTTAATATCGAGGCCACCGGTATCAAAACAAACGCCTTTACCCACCAGCGTCACCAGCGGGTCTTCTTCATCCCCCCAGTTAAGCTCTAACAGGCGCGGCGCATGCGCACTGGCTCGCCCTACCGCATGGATGGCCGGGAAATTTTCCGTTAACAGCGCCTCACCGCTAATGGCCAAAAACTCAGCATCATGCATTTCTGCCATGCGATACATCAAGGCTTCCAAATCCTGCGGCATCATGTGATTCGCCGGAGTGTTAATCAAATTGCGCACCAGCGTGAATGAATCCACCACAGCATCCACCCTCGCCTGATCCACCTCAGCAGGCAGCAACAAACACGGCTCAGGCGCATGACTGGATTTATGAAACTGCTCGAAGCGGTAATGGCCCAGGCCCCAACCGATCGCCACCTCAGACAGCACCTGCTCTGAGTAATCGCCCGCGAGCTTATAATCCCCCGCCGGGAGACACCCCGGCAAATCAGCCAGCGCCCAAAGCATACACTCCTCTGGGCGATAGCCGACCACCACCTGCCCCGGATGGCCCTGCTCATTCGGTACCACACAGTATTCACCGGGCCTACCCGCAAATCGATTATTTTCCAACCAGTTACGCACAAAGGCAGATTCAGCCGCCAGCAACGCGGGGAGGTCCTGTTCGGTGACCAGGTGAATGGCTAGGGTTTGTTCGGTTACTTCATAGGTATACATACTTTATCCCAGTTAGCTGAAAACGCGGCTTATACGGTTGATTACCGTTGCTGGTGCAAGTTTACACGCTGAATCACATTCGACAAATAACAACAATGATAAGCGACGGCGCGCAGCCAGGGCCTGGATAACCCTACGCCATTACTGCGGCGGCGCTCCTGTCATTTTCTAATTGACAAGTGAGGCCATGAAATTCATGCTTTGCGGAAGAATTAACAACACCGCACGGCAGCAACGCAGCATCAGACAATAAACGCAAGCCAACAAACACAAACCGAAGTAACGCCTTAGGGCATAGACATACCCCGGTCAGTAACCACGAACTTATCAACCAACTTATGCGTCTGGACACCACTTACACCGTCAGCACCCCGGAAGGCATTGAGCTACAGCTGTCGCCTGCCGGGCCGGTGCCACGCACGCTGGCCTGGCTGACTGATCTCGCCATCCGTGGCAGCATTCTGCTGTTTGTGGTGATTATTATGGCTTTCATGGGCAATCTGGGGCTCGGCGTGAGCATGATTCTGGCTTTCCTACTGGAATGGTTTTATCCGGTCTGGTTTGAACTGCGCCATGGGGGGCAAACGCCGGGTAAAAAACTGCTGCAGATTTACGTGGCGCATGTGGATGCCAGTCCGGTCTCACCTGCCGCTTCGCTGGTGCGCAACCTGCTGCGTGTGGTTGATTTTTTGCCGCTGGCCTATGGTTTTGGCCTCGCCAGTACGCTCATGACACGCCGCTTTCAACGCCTTGGTGATCTAGCGGCGAACACCGTCGTCCTTCACCGCCAGCAGCCGCCCAGCCTGACCCGCACCCTGGAGGATCCGCCACAGCGCCCAGCGGCGGCACTCACCCTCAGCGAACAGCAGGCTATTATTCTATTCGCACAGCGCCAGCAGCTGTTGACAACAGAACGTCAGCAGGAACTGGCGGCACTGTGTGGGCCACTGGTACAGCAACAGGCCGATGCCGCCGGGTTTATTCGTGGCATTGCCAGCTGGCTAGTCGGGCATAAGTCATCAGGTGATGATATCAAACACAAGGCTACGGCCCTTAGGCGTCAACGATGAAGCAAGCCCAGTTTATTCAGCAACATGAAGTGCTGTGGCTACAGATCGAAGACTGGCTTAATTGCCAGCAGCTGTCGAAACGCGAACGCAAAAAACTGCAGGCCCGCACCGACGCGGCGCACAACAGCCCGACCGGTATGGAATTCGACTTCCCCTCAGCTTATCGCCGCCTCTGTCATCACCTAGCGCTGGCCCAGTCTCGTAGGTACAGCCCGCTGCTGATTGAGCAGCTGAATCAGCTGGTACTGCGCGGCCACCACCAATTTTATGCCACGCGCATGCATTTCTGGCACAACATTGCCGAGTTTTTTCTGCGCGGCTTGCCACAGCGCGTGCGCCAGGAATGGCGCGCCGTCGGCCTCAGCTGCCTGCTGTTTTTCGGCAGCTTCATTGCCATGCTGCTAGCCATTCAGTGGGAACCAGAACTCATCTACAGCGTATTACCCGGTGAGCAAGTCGCGCTGATGGAAGCGATGTATGACCCGGAACTTCACTCCCGCTTAGGGCGCGAGCGCGAGGCCGACAGCGACATCCTGATGTTCGGTCATTATATACGCAATAATACCGGCATCGGTTTTCAGACCTTCGCCGGTGGCCTGCTCTTTGGACTGGGCAGCCTGTTTTTCCTGCTGTTTAACGGCGTGGTGATTGGGGCGATTGCCGGACACCTCACCCATATCGGTTATACCGCGACGTTTTGGGGCTTTGTCAGCGGCCACAGCGCCTTTGAACTGACCGCTATCGCGCTGTCCGGGGCCGCCGGTTTCAAGCTGGCACAGGCGCTCATTATGCCGGGGCGTAAAACGCGCCGCCTCGCCCTATTGGATAACAGCAAAATCGCAATTCACATCATGTATGGCGCAGCGACGCTGTTCCTACTGGCCGCCCTAGTCGAGGCGTTTTGGTCATCGCTCACCGTCATCCCTGTACTCGTGAAGTATGCGGTTGGGCTTAGCCTATGGGGCTTATTAGGCGCCTATTTTTATTTTGCGGGCCGGGTGCCGCCAGGACAACAGCCGGGATGAACGCAACTGATCTGATTATTCAGGTGCGACAGCGTTCTCCCTGGGAGGCCATTGACACCGGATTTATCCTGGTGCGGGCGGTCTGGCGCAGCATACTGCCGGCTTGGCTAGCGCTGTTGGCGGGCCTAGTTCTGCTGTGCGCTTTACTGATCCCACGGGATTATTTTTGGGCCGCCAGTATAGTGTTATGGTGGCTGAAACCTTTATTTGACCGCGTGCTGTTATACACGCTGAGCCACCAGCTGTTCGGGCAGCCGCTCAGCAGCGCAGAAATTTTCTCCGCCATCCCCAGCCTGATGCGCAATACCGGCTTATTAGGCGCGCTGAGCTGGCGCCGCTTTTCGTTCTCACGCAGCTATAATCTGCCGATCTGGCAGCTGGAGCAATTACGCGGCGCGGCGCGCGTGCAGCGCCAAAAACTGTTGTATCTACAGGGTCATAGCACCGCCGTTGGCCTCACATTTGCGTGCATCCTGTTAGAACTGATTATTACGTTTTCACTCTACGCCCTAATCCTATTATTCGACCCCAGCGAACAGGCCTGGGAACACCTGATAAGTTTTTTCAGTGATAACAGCACGGCGGAGCTGCGCTACCTCATGGAACTGATCGGCTTGGTCATTCAGGCGTTTGCCATTCTGCTGATAGAACCGTTTTTTGTCGCCGCCGGGTTTGCCCTCTACCTGAATCGCCGAACTCAGCTCGAAGCCTGGGATATTGAAATCACTTTCCGCAGCTTGGGCGCACGGCTCCAACAGCTCGCCCGCAACACGCCAGCGCAGCAAGCAGGCCGCACTGTGCTCACGCTGCTCGGTAGCGTCCTCCTCTTCAGCGCACTCACAGCCCCCAGCGGCGTACAGGCCAGCGAAAGCGAGTTTTTACACCCGACGCGCCTGCCGGTGAGTGCCAGCAGTCACGAACTGGAACAGGTGATGCAGGTCGACGAGTTGGATAATATACGCCCCATCAAAACCTGGATGCCGCGCGACAAAGACCAGCCAGACACAGAGACCGAGCTGGCACATCAACTGATTCAACTGCTATCCACTATTTTCAAATACCTGATTTGGGCCCTAGTATTCATCGCCCTGTTCCTCGGTCTGATCTACCGCAAGCGCATTTTGGCACTGCTGAAACCCGCGCCCAAAGCCAGTCTGCCACCGACTCAGCCCGCCGTGTTATTTGGCCTCGATATTCGCCCGGAATCACTGCCAGATGACATCGCCGGAGCGGCCAGAGCCCACTGGCAGGCCGGAGAAAACCGCGCCGCACTTAGCCTCCTGTATCGCGGCACGCTGATGCAGCTCACCCGACACGACGCCATCAGCGTCAGCGCCAGTGATACCGAAGGCGACATCCTACATAGCGCCCGCCCCCAGCTAGCCCCCCAGCGCTTCGCTTATTTGGCCCAGCTGACCCGCTGCTGGCAGACCATCGCCTATGCCCATCGCATCCCAGCAGACACCGAGGTTACCCCCCTGTTCGATAGCTGGCAGCAGTGGACCGCCACAGCAACCAACCCCCGCGCAGCAGTCGACACGGCCACAGCGACCACAGACACGGTCCACACCGCGGCCGGGGAGCCAGGCCGATGAGGTGGCCGCAGCTGCAATGGAGTTATCTACTCTACGCCCTCTTCGCCCTCACGCTGCTGGCAGCGGGCACCTCCTGGTTCCTAAATAATTTTGAGCTAAAACAGGTCGATAGCTATACCGGCTATCGCGGCGAAGCGCGCAGCAATTCCCTGTTCGCCGCCCGTCTGTTTTTAAAACGCATGGGCATTCCGGCTGAGCGGCGTGACGGGCTGCTCACCTTACCCCCGCCAGATAGCGTGATTATCCTCAATACCGAACGCTACACCCTATCAGCGGCGAAAACCGAAGCGCTGCTAGCCTGGGTCGCAGCCGGTGGACACCTAATCACCCGCGCCCGCAGCGATACAGCACCGCATACCGCGGGTGAGGCCCGCACTGATGCGCGCTTCAGCACCGAAGATCGCGACCTACTCCAGGAAAGGCTGAATATTCGTATCGGGCCGCATATCATGCCGGATGATGATGCGCTACCCGTATTATTTCAACCCGCCAACAGTGCGGAGACGCTGAGTGTTGAACTCAACTTTTTCCATAGCCTGCATACGACCCGCACTGACGCCGCGCATTATCAGCTAGCGCACGATACTTGGTTCATTGACCAGCCCTATGGCGCGGGCCATGTCAGCCTGTTCGCCGAATTGGATTTCTTTGAAAATTACCTGATCAACAACGCCGATCACGGCAAGATGCTGTGGTACCTCGTACATAGCCATATCGCTCAGCCACAGCGCGTTTGGCTGCTGCATCAGGATACCCTGCCGTCCTTATTCACGCTATTATTACGCCACGCAGCCCCGGTGCTGCTGGTCGGTGTTGCGCTATTACTGTTTAGCTTTTGGGCCTTAATTCCCCGCTTCGGGGCGATTATCCCAGAACCACCGCCGCAGCGCCGCCGCCTGTTAGACCACATAAAGGCCAGCGCGCGTTTCATGTGGAAGCGCCAGGATAAAGGGCGTGAACAGCTGTGCCAGACGCTACAGCACAGCCTGAACTCACAGGCACAGCGACGTATTCCGGGCTGGCAGCTGATGTCTACGACCGAGCAATATGCCGCCCTTAGCGCCTACCTACAGCCCATTCACGCGCCACCGTTTACGCCCGATCATTTACAGCATTTGCTCACAGCAACCGCGCTAGACGAGCACCACTTTACCCGTTTGGTGCAGCTCGTACAGTGCCTAAGGAATCCACGATGAGTACCCCGAATAATCACAGCGCCGATACTAACAACGCCGCCACTCACCCGCCAACAGCGGACAGCGCAGCGGCCATGCCCGCCCTAGAAGCTGAGTCCGTAGCACAGCGGCCACCCGCAGAAACGGCGATACCGGCCGCATCCAGCGGGCAGGCGCAAACAGCAGCAGACGCAGGCCCAACAGAGGCTGGCCCTGGGACTGAAGTGGTCGCAGCGGCGGCGCAGGCCAACGCGATTAGCGCAGAAATCGCCAAAGCTGTGATTGGACAGCGCGGCGTCATTCGCGAAACGCTGATTGCCCTTCTGGCGGGGGGGCATGTGCTGATTGAGGGCGTGCCCGGCCTAGGTAAAACGCTCTTAGTGCGCGCGCTGGCAAAAACCATCAGCGGCCAGTTCGCACGTATCCAGTTCACCCCGGATTTAATGCCCGCCGATATTAGCGGCCATGTACTCTATGATATGCAGAATCAGCATTTCCAGGTGCGTAAAGGCCCGGTCTTCACCCACCTGCTCTTAGCCGACGAGATCAATCGCGCACCCGCGAAAACGCAGTCCGCGCTGCTGGAAGTCATGCAGGAGCAGCAGGTCACTATCGAAGGCGAAGCGCATCCGGTGCCGCGCCCCTTCATGACGCTGGCCACGCAAAACCCCCTGGAACAGGAAGGCACTTACCCCTTACCGGAAGCGCAGCTTGACCGCTTTCTGATGAAGCTTTATATCGACTACCCGTCGCTGGACGAAGAAAACACCCTCGTCAGTACCGTCACCCATCAGCAGGTCGGCGATCATTTTAATCTGGCCCAACTCCAGCCCGTGATTGACCCGGAAGCCGTCCTAAAACTACAGCAAATCACCGCCGGCATCAGCGTCGACCCGGCGGTCATCGACTATGCGGTACGGATCACGCAGGCCACACGCAGCGGCCAGGGCCTGCGCTTTGGTGCCGGGCCACGCGGCAGCATCGCGCTCATCCGAGCGGCGCGGGCGCATGCCCTGTTGGAACAGCGCGACTTTGTCCATCCCGATGATATTAAACAGGTCGCGCTGCCGGTCTTACGCCACCGAGTAGCGCTCGCACCCGAAATGGAACTGGAAGCCTATTCCAGCGACGACGTGTTGCAGTCGATACTGGACAAAATCGAAGCGCCACGGCAGTGAAACCCGCGCCAATGAACACACCGGAACACCAGCCTGAGCACAAAGCGGTGAACACACCGGAGCACAAACCGCCGGACAAGCCAGCGCTGCACATGCCGCTCTTACCGGCCCGCCGCAGCTTCTGGCTGCTGTGGCTGCACGCCGCGCTGGCGCTGGGGGTTAGCCTACTGCCGGACTGGCGGTTCGGATGGTATCTCGTGCTGGGTATCAGTGTGCTGCTGTGGCTGGTTGATGCGCTGTGGGTACTGCCGAAACCGGCGCTGCGGCTGGAACGCCCGCTGCCCACATCGCTCTCCGTTGGCGTGGAGACCCCCCTCGCGCTCATTAGCCACAACACGGGCCGCCGCGCACTCACCTTCCAGCTCTATGACCACTACCCCGCCAGCTTTAAGGCCAGCGGCCTGCCGATTAAGCTGCACCTAGCCCGCGATGAACGGGCAGAAAGTCACTACCTGATTAAACCGCTCCAGCGCGGCCTGATGCGCTTCGCGCGCACGCAGATCAGAGTGCTCTCTCCGCTACAGCTCTGGTGGCGCAATAGCAGCCTGCCCTTAGACGCAGCCGTTAAGGTCTATCCGAATTTTACCGCCATCGCCCAGTACGCACTGTTGGCGACCGATAACCACCTGAGTCACCTCGGGATTATGAAACGCCGCCGTCGCGGCGAAGGCCAGGACTTTCACCAGCTGCGTGAATACCGCGCGGGCGACAGTCTGCGCCAAATTGACTGGAAAGCCAGCGCTCGCATGCAAAAACCCGTGGCGCGTGAATACCAGGATGAACGCGACCAGGAAATTATCTTCCTGTTAGATTGCAGCCATCGCATGCTGGCGCAGGACGATGAACTCTCACATTTCGATCATACGCTGAATGCGGCCTTACTGCTGTCCCACATCGCCCTCAAACAAGGGGATGCGGTCGGCCTGGGCACGTTTGGCAACCGCGCGTATCGCGAACGCTGGCTCAAACCGCGTAAGGGCCAGCCCTGCCTGAACCAAATGCTGAATGCGCTGTATGACCTCCAGGCCGGAACGCAGGCACCCGATTTTAGTCAGGCCGCGACCGAGCTATTAATCCGCCAAAAGAAGCGCGCCCTGGTCATCGTCTTAAGCAACCTGCGCGATGAGGATACCGATGACCTGATTCCGGCCTTACATCTGTTAGGTAACCGGCATCTGCTGCTATTTGCCAGTATGCAGGAACAGGCCCTGCACGCTCAGCTGGCGCAGCCGGTCGATCATATAGAAGATGCCCTCACCTATGCGGCGACGGAGCATTATTTAAGTGCGCGCGCGCAGACGCTGCGGCAGATTCGCGCGCAGGGCGTGCTGTGTCTGGACGTAGCGCCGGCACAATTATCGACCGGCCTGATTAATAGCTATTTGGACATCAAGCGCAAAGGCAGCCTGTAGCGCTTAAGCCTCACCCATCAGGCGCGCATCAAACGGGTATTTGGTCAAGTTCTCATAGCCCGTTTCCGTCACCAACACCTGATCTTCCAGCTTAATCGAGAAGTCGCCGCCTTCGGGACTCACTAGCGCCTCAACGCACAGCACCATGCCCGCTTCCAACTCATAGTCATACGCCCCCTCGACCAGCTGATCCGGGTAGGCAATCAGCGGCCATTCATCACACAGCCCAACGCCGTGCATCATGCAGCCGTACTTTTGGCGCTGGAAATGCGCGTCGAGTTTATGCGCGTTGAACGTCAGGTCGCGCATGGGCACACCGGGTTTAAGCAGCGCCATATTCGTCATGATATGTTCATGTGCGTGCTGCATCGCGTAGACCATATCGGGGCGCGGGGCCTGCTCACCCAGCCAGAAGCTGCGCGAAATATCAACGCAAATACCGTAGCTCCCCACCAGATCGGTATCATAAGCAATAAGCTCGTTATTCTGGATCAGGCGCGGGCCACATTCCTGGAACCACGGATTAGTGCGCGGGCCGGAGGTGAGCAGGCGTGTCTCGATCCACTCGCCGCCCCGGCGAATATTCTCGGCATGCAGCACCGACCACACCTCATTTTCAGACAGGCCGGGCTGGCACGCCTGCTCCATCGCAGCCACTGCGGTTTCGCAGGCATGGGCGGCACAGCGCATCGCCAAAATTTCATCCGGGCCTTTCACCGAGCGGGACTTTTCAGTCAGCTCTTCACCTTCCATCACCTGAAAACCCTGCGCTTCCAGCGCACGCAGGCCGTGTAACATAATTTTATCCACCGCCAGCCGCTGATTATTCGCGCCGTGTTCCTCAATCAGTAGCCGCACCTCATTGGCGAACTTATCCGCCGCCACATCGACTTTATCGCCGCGATCAAAATAGAATAAATCAGCACCGGCTCGCTGTTCGCGCACCAGCGGGTTAAATTCTGATAAAAACGGTGAATTTTTATAATCCCACATCACCATATAGCCATCGGCACACAGCAACACCGCCCGAAACGGATTATGCGTATTCCACAGCTGCATATTGGTACTGTCGGTGGCATAACGAATATTCAGCGGATCAAACAGCAGCACGCCACCGTAGTCACGCGCCACGACGTGTTGGGTTAAGCGCCGCCAGCGGTACTCACGCATGCGCGGCAGATGGGGTAATGCCAGCCCGGCGGCGGCCCATTCGGAAAATGCCAGCTGCGTCGGCCCAATCTCCACCCGATCATTATCATTCGGCGTGTGATCACCCAGTAAGGCCCCGCGCTGCGGATCAATTTTACGGCTCGTGCTGTCATGAGCGCGGGCATGATCTGGGGGTAAATCATCTTGTGCTGATCGCTGATTGGGATAGAGATCCATTGCGGCAGCCTCCCTAAAAAAATTCTGCGTGATGAGTGGGGCACACCGCGCCCCACCGCGCTAGCGCAGGGTTGGCCCTGCATTATCGACATTATGAGCATCCCCGCTAGAAGTCAATGCTTATGCGCTATTACAGGCCCGTTTGCGGTGCTGACAGCGCGGCGAACTGTGCCTCAGCAGCCGCGCACACAAAAATGCCCAGGAGATTTTCCTGGGCACGGTGTGTTTAAACAGCCTACCTGAGGGCTAGAACCGCACCCTCATAGCGACCCGCGCCGTATACTCGCGGGTCGCTGCACAGAGGGCTTACCAAGGTATGGCGTACAATTCAGAGTGAATAAACTTAGCGGGATCTACACGACCTACTTCCATATACTTCTTGATCAGATCAAAATTGCTAGTTCCGTTGATCCTTGCAAATTGATCCATCTTATCGTACATGTGCTCTCGTCTGTCGCCATTATGGTCACGGCCTCTATAATAGATATCTCTCAGGCTGGTCATGCCTCTACCCGGACCCTTGGAAATCTCATAAGTGCGATCCCAAGCCTCTCCTTTCTTTACCCACATGGTATATAGCCTAGGTGGGGCAGCTTCGGATGATTCTTGCGCATAACCGGGTAGCGCCGGACTAATTTTGGAATGGGCCGCCACAGAAGAAAACGGCGGCGGCGGCAGATCCAAAGCCCTAAGGTTATAGGCATAGGCCAGTTGCAACGCCATTCGGGTATTTTGCTTAAGACCGAGTAAAGGTTGGTTACTAGATCTACTATTTCCAATACCATCCACCCTCCAAGATGCTGCGAAATAATCATCGCGATTGACACCAGTGGCGTAATTAGGTAATCCAGAGATATCTATCCAAGGCGACTTTTCTTTACAGTAATCTTGATACCGTAATCGATGCAGAATTGCGCTCTCGACCTTAACCGTGGCATTTCTCATCTTCGTCATTAACCGGGTTATATCCGCATCACTGCCCTGGTGTAGGTCGTATATATAGAACGCCATGTGTATATCGCGCCCAACTGAACCAAAAGGATGCCAAACAGCTTGCCCACGTTGAAAGCATGGATCAAAAACCGGTACTTTTGAAAAATCTACAGAGGTTTGACTACCGATTGGGCTGAACTTATGCCCCCGATAATTCGCTAGGTTAGGCCTGAAAGCACGATTTTTAAGTAAATCGTCGAGATCTTCTTTTTCTATTTTATAAGTGAATCCGGGGTAGCTGGCTGTACGTAATCCGGCCCCCACTTCAATTTTGAAATCAAAATAACTGAGCCATCCATCCCCTTCAGGCATATACAGGGCGGTATCAGCTACCATAGGACCAAAGCGTCTTGGATTCGTATTCAACAGCAGTTTACGAATCTCATACTCCTCCCGCGCCACCTGTTTTATCAGCGCTGCCTGCGGTAGACGATTTATTTCATTCCTGAATGCCCTGGCCACGTCCGCATATCGACTATAAGGTAACATCCGATTTCTATTAAACTTTGCTTTTTCCCAGTTCAATAGCATCAATGGCTTACTGAGCCAAGCAGAATTGGCACCGAGAAGAGCTGCATTAAGACCGGTGGCAGCAGCATTAGCCGCAGGTAGAATTTTAATCGCATCTGCCCTATTCAAACCTTTTTCACGCATACCCTTAATTCCCTGCCGAAGGGCGTAGAGATCGTTCGTGAACAAATCCGCACCGCTGGTAAATAATGAAATCGCCGTCAAAGCCAGCATGACTTTTTTCAAGACTGTCTGCTGTCTTTCATACTCGATGATATCGATTAGATTATTCCTGGAATTTTTCAGGTAGTCACGGTAATTCGCCAAGCCCGTCGCTATATTGCTATTGACTTGATCGAGAACCGCCTTGGAAGACCCGCCGGTATAAAATTCGGTACTGACCAGGCGTCCTGCTTCCGCCACTTTGAAAAGATTCTCACTGTGTTCAAGCAGCCTATCGTAGCGCTCATCATTCGAACCCCGCCTATCTCTGAGCCCCCTAGAAATGCTTCCGCCATCAAAGTCATTCCAGTCGTAATACCTTTTCCTGATCTCATCGGATGCTACCGCAGCCGCGACCGTGGCTTGGCGCAACGCAGCAAACATTTCTTCAGTGGCGCGTTGTTGTTTCCCCATGATCTCGATCATTTTCGTAGCATTTTGTGCCACTGAAGAAGTACCGTTCAAGCTATCCCATTCTAAATCGGCGAATCGCTCAGAATTAACCACCATTCTCTCAAGGTGGGACTGATAGGAATTCAAATAAGCCATCGTGTCGTTTTCAAACGCATTGTAGAGTTTAGCGCCCGCCACACCATGCCTTGCTGCCGTATTACTCCTTGGCGCAGTTACGCAAGATCCTATACTTCGTATACTTCTACAAGTAGTGGGATCAGGACCACCCACAACCAAGCTATAATAGGGTTGGCGATTAGTGACTCTTCCCTGGTCATCGGGATTTGTACTGCGCACTCGCTTGACGGTCTCCATGGCATCTATCGCGGGGTCAAGCCACCGGTTTGTGTAATAAAAAAACGAAAACTTAGATGAATCTTTTGTAATGTCGAACGATTCACTCGGCTCATAATACCTTTTTGCATCAGATAACCGTTGGTTATACCCTTCGGCAATAGAATAATTACGCAGGCTTAAACCCACATCCCTGGTTTTGGCATAAAGATCGCTGTAAATCGAATCAATCTCAGCTTTCATTTCTCTGGGAACATAACTCGTATCATAGGAAATGATGGACTGAAAAATTTCCATCATCAGCATAAAATCAAGCATATAGTGATTAACACGCAGATCTTCCGCAAGGTATTGATACCCCTCACCATCAAAAGCCTGATCTATATACCGTAGATAATACCTCGTGAACTCCTCTCTAAAATTATAAAGGTTTTCATAACGTTCATTATAAATCTGATCGTCTGAACGATCGAATAGACTTCCCAAGTACTCTAATGCAATCGTTTTTCTTGTAGCCGCGTCTTTGCTGGCTAGCAGCGCAAAAGGAATTGCCATCATCATTTTGGGCCCAAATTGAGCGTTACACGTTGACAACAAACCACCATAGGTACCAAAGCAGTTCGCTGGGCGATGGCTACCTGGCTGCACTAGGTGGGCGGCGTTGAACACCCCAACGCCCTGTGGCGTACCCGCAACTCTTTCAAGCAGGTCATACTGTTCTAGGGTTGAGACATCGAGAATATTTTTCAAACCATCTTCATTCACACCTCCGGTGTTGAGCAAACGACTGTGTGTCGAAAAATTCTCACTGATCACCTGAAAATAATCGTGGAAATACTTAGTTGCTGCATAAAAAAACTTTCCCATATTGCAGCCAAATCCTCTGCGAGCTGCAGAATTAATTCTGGATCCAGAAGAGGCTAACCCAGGCCTCACGTTTAAAGTATACAAACGAAGTTGTAATAAAAGATTGGCAAATGAAGTCCGCCCATCAGGTAAGTCAGCTTGATGCACAGTAAATCTATGCACTGCCTTCCTCGGATCTGCAGAAAAAGTATCAATATTATTATAAATATAAACAGGATAGTCTAACTTGCGACAATTAACAACTGAGTTACCACCGCTTCTTGCCATGAGCGGGGCAGCCGCCGCTGGAGGGTTCAATCTTGGCGGACTCAGTTCTGACGAAGTACCCGCACTACTACCGCTTAGCCGTTTCGCAATATCAACCACACTAAGTTCAGCGGCCGAACGCTTATCTGCAAATCTTTCAAGCGTTAAATACAGGCGCCGCATATTAACTAGTTTGTTTAAGGCCGCGGACACATTTCTTTCCGCATGCTCGGTAGCCCGCGACTTATTTCTTTCTATCTCACCCCGCGTATACTGCATGGTTTTAATGATCTGCGTGAATCCCATTGCAACTTGCGCCGCTTTATAACTGCGCCAAGACCGCACTTTTGCTGTCTGTGAGAGCGCCGTTAATTTCAGATGATCTTTGATACGCTTGCTTTTTTTGCGCTTTTTGTAAGCTTTTCTTCTATTTTTATCCTTCACTACCAAACGATGATCGACTAATTTTGCAAAATCACTCTTATACTGCGCGTCAGCATCATCCAAATACGCCAACCGCTTCTCAACGAAGTCGTCATACTGCGTGAGCCGAGCAAAATCATTACCCGCTTGCAGTAGAGGTCGATTACTTTGCCAGATCGACTTACTACCGTGGAAGTAATGCCCCACATTCATCGCTAAGGCTAAGGCCTTGTCATTTTTTTTGGCTGAGTTATGACTAAACACCCGTCTATTTAAGTTCGGGTTCTTCCAATTAACGGATTTTGTCCACGCTAATCTAGCCTTGAATCTTGCGTTAGTATTGATATTAGTGGTGCTATTGGCAATACGTCGGGATGAGAAGAGCGATGATTCGAGTTGATCCGACATCACCTTACTCGCTGAATTAAGGTAACGTTTATACAGACTCATATAAGCGTTGTAGGTCGACCTCAACTGTGATCTTAGCTGATAGTTCAGGTCTTTCAGCTTTCGGGTACACAGTGACAAGGTGCTCAACGTATCGTGCAGTGCTTTCACCGATGCAAAAACTTTTTCTTTCTTGGCGCCGGCTTTGGGGCGAGCCGTTAAAATGTGAAATTCCAGAAAACCGGCGGCGCCATGCGATAGCGCGCGTTCGCCCGCTTTGAAATGACGTTCGTATTTGGCGAGATCCTTACGTATCGCATCATAAAATTTCCTAGTTGGCGTCACCGAACAGGTCGATAAGCGATTCTTAACCGCCTTAGCTTCTGCGGTAGGGGTATAGGTCGTCGTCACCAAACCGGTTACAACAACCATCAGAGTCAACATAATCGGAAGCTTCAGGTAGGAAGCGCACCTGAGACCGATGCGGGACGCTGCCTTAGACACAGCGTCACACGGTAGGCACAACAGACGGTGCCTGACGGATTTGTCGCGTAGGGACATAATACTCTCCAAAAATCCATTATAGGGAATGCAGAACGCCGCACTCTGAGATTGACCCAGGGGCTATAGCTGTTATCGATTTCTGCACTTAAGGACTTAATATTGAACTGTGATAAACGTGTGGTGTCGGCTATCTCCTCTAGCCTCATCACACCATTTAGACTACCCCGTTCATGATAGGGCAAGCTAACCTAGCCCCGCTGGGCGACTAAATTTCCCTGACAACTGGTTACTAATTCTGCGTTATACTGCCCCAGCCGTTTGCACCGTTTCCAAACGACACGGGCTGCTTAAGCCGTAGGTAGTGATAGGATGAGCCAACAGGATAGCTAACCCATTATGAGAAGTAACGAAGCCTTACCTGCGGACTGGCAGCAGGCATTGGCCACCGCGTTCAAGCAGCCCTCGATGCAAGCCTTGCAGGCTTTCCTGGCGGCGGAAACGGCCGCTGGCAAGCTCATCCTGCCGCCAGCAGCCCAGCGTTTTAATGCCCTACACAGCACGCCGCTGGCGCGGGTGAAGGTGGTGATCCTCGGCCAAGACCCTTACCCGACCCCCGGCCATGCCCACGGCCTATCCTTTTCGGTACAAGCCGGCGTTACACCCCTGCCACGCTCGCTGAGCAATATCAATAAAGAGCTGCACAGCGACCTCGGCATTGATAATAGCCACAGCGGCTGTCTGCAACCCTGGGCACAACAGGGTGTGCTGCTGCTAAATACCGTACTCAGCGTCGCCGCTGGTCAGGCCGGAAGCCACCAAAAGCGCGGCTGGGAAGCCTTCACCGACGCCGTCATCAGCTGCATTAACCAGCAGGCACAGGCCAGTGTTTTTATCCTGTGGGGCAAGCAGGCCCAACAGAAAACAGCGCTGATTAATCAAGAGAAACACGCGATTATTGCCAGCGCTCATCCGTCTCCGCTGTCCGCCCGGCGCGGCTTTTTTGGCAGCCAGCCGTTCTCACGCACCAACCAGTGGCTGCAGCAACAAGGCCGCGAACCCATCGACTGGGCGCTAGCCAAAGCCACTGCCTGATGCAGCGCGCCATGCCACCACCACCTGACCTTAAGCCCATGACCCCAGACTCAGACACTGCCGCCCCTCAGCCGCACCCCCCACAGCAGGACACGCTGTTCCCACATAAGCTCACCCCCCTGATTAAAGCCCGGCTGGCGCAGCCAGAAATTGCCCGTCAATTTATCGATCCCTCCCCCAGCGCCGACCCAAGCACCGGCGGCGCGGCCACGAGCGCCGCCCTCCCAGCCTTTAAACACGATGCGGTCGCTGACACGCAGTACCTCGTGCACCGGGGCATTATCCGCAAGTACCATAACCGCATCCTGCTCATCGCCAGCAGCCACTGTGCCGTGCACTGCCGCTACTGTTTCCGCCAGCATTTCGACTACACCAGCCAAACCTTTGATTTAGCCGACCTGCCGCTGCTGACAGACTATCTGGCACAGCATCCTGAAATTGATGAAGTGATTCTCAGCGGCGGTGACCCGCTCACCCTGAAGAACAGGCAGCTCGCGCTATTGCTGGAGGCACTTCAGGCGAGCACAACCGTGCGGCGCATCCGCATTCACTCACGGCTGCTGAGCGTCTTACCGGAACGGCTGAATAAAGGTTTGATTGCCCTGCTGTCGCAGTACCGCCCTATGCTGCTGCTGGTGATGCACATTAATCATCGCAGTGAGCTGCTGCCGGAGGTGAAAACCGCGCTCCACACGCTGCGCGGCCTGGAACTTAGGCTGCTGAATCAGTCCGTGTTACTGCGTGGGGTGAATGACAGTGCGTCCAGCCTGCGGGAGCTGTCGGAGGCTTTGTTTGCGCTCGGGGTGATGCCGTATTACCTGAATTTACTGGATGAGGTGAAAGGCGCCGAACATTTCTACGTGCCCGATACAACGGCCCAGCAGATTTATCGGGACTTGGCCGCCAGCACCTCGGGGTATTTAGTGCCTAAGCTGGTGCGCGATGCGGGCGAAGATAACTTTAAGCGTATTATTGGCTTGGGTTAACCCTATACCGGCCTGCGCTAAAGGCCACCTCGGCGTTGAGCCGGCTTGCGGCGCTTTTTCTTAAACGCCACCGGCTTGCCCATGCCTTGTAAGCCCGCAAAATCCACGCGCTCGACGTCCGTAATCAGCTGGCGCAAACCCGCCACCATCGGCTGCATGAAATCCCCATAGCGCAGTGATTTCTGGCTAATCGCTTCCAGCTGCGCCTCCCACTGCGCCGTCATATCTGGCGCAGCGACACGCTCCGGCAGGCTGATAATCAGCTGGCGTCCAGTGGCGCTGGCGCGGATATCCTTCCCCTGGCGCAGCAGAAATTCACGCTTAAACAAAAGCTCGATGATCCCAGCCCGCGTCGCCTCGGTGCCCAAGCCATCGGTGGCGCGCAGTACTTTCTTAATCGCCGGGTCGCCGACAAAACGCGCAATCCCCGTCATCGCGCTCAGCAGGGTCGCATCGGTAAAATGCCGTGGTGGCGTGGTTTGCTTTTCGACTAATTCCGCCGCCGTACAGTGCACCGTGTCGCCCTCATTGACCGGCGGCAGCTGCTTGAGTGCGAAGCCCTCGCGGTCGGTCGTTGCCTCGGCAGTTGGTGACGCGGCCTGCGCCAGCGTTGCGGACTCATCCGCCGCTGGCTGGCGCGGCGCGCTCGGCGGGCGGGGCTTCGCACTGGGATACAGCACTTTCCACCCCGCTGCCAGAATGTCCTTCTGCCGCGCGATAAACAAACCGCCGGCCACCACCGTATCAATCTGCTTATCCAGGTATTGAAACGGCGGATAAAACTGCGCGAGATACTGGCGCGCAATCAGCTCATAGAGCTTGGTTTCCGACGCGGACAGGCGACTGGCCGCCAGCGCTTTGTGCGTCGGAATAATCGCGTGGTGCGCACTGATTTTCTTATCGTTCCACGCCTTGGTTTTAAGGCGTGTATCGGCTCCGGCCACCGCCGACTGTAAAGCAGGACAGTTGCCCTCAATCGCCGCCACGACCTGCGCCGCACCGCTATAATGCTCCTCCGGCAGGTAGCGACAGTCCGAACGCGGGTAGGTGATCAGCTTGTGACGCTCATAGAGCTGCTGGCAGGTATCGAGCACCTGTTTGGCGCTCATGCTAAAGCGCCGCGCCGCATCAATTTGTAACGCAGATAAATTATAAGGCAGCGGCGGTGGCTGTTGCTGCTGCTTGTGCTCAACGTTAGTAACGGTGCCGTCTTGGTCGGTGACGCGCGCGATCACCTTTTGCGCCAGCGGCTTCGACAGCACTCGCCCCTCATCATCCTGGTAATCCGCACAGGCCGCACTCGGCTTCCAGCGCGCGCGGTAGCACTCACCCGCCGCCGTCGCCAGCGTGATAAACACCTCGTAGAACGGCTTGGACACGAAGTTCTCAATCTCCAGGTCGCGCTTAACCACCAGCCCCAACAGCGGCGTCTGCACTCGCCCAATTGACAGCACGCCGCGATAGCCGGATTGCTGCCCCTTCAGCGTGCACAGCCGCGTCATATTAATACCGTACAGCCAGTCGGCCCGCGCCCGCGCCAGCGCCGAGGTCGCCAGCGGCACAAATTCCGTATTGCTGCGCCGCTTTTCCAGCGCCTTTTTCACCGCCGCAGGGTTCAGGTCACTAATCAGGCAGCGCTGCGTCGCCTGCACCTTCGCCTTACTCACCTGACAGTGATTAATCACCTCATCAATCAGAATCTGCCCTTCACGATCTGGGTCGCCGACGTGCACCAGCCCATCAGCTTCTTTAATCAGTTTTTTCAATAGGTTAAACTGCTTACGGGTCTTCGGCTTCACCCTCAGCTGCCAGCGTTCCGGCACAATGGGCAGATGCGCCTGCGACCACTGCTTAAACGCGGCGTCGTACTGCTCTGGCTCGGCCTGCTCCAGCAAATGCCCGATACACCAGCTGACCACGTCGCCGTTGCCCAAGCGAATAAAGCCATCCCCCTTGTGCTGTGGCGTTGGGAGCACCGCCGCCAGGGCGCGGCCCAGGCTGGGTTTTTCTGCGATGTAAAGAATCATGCTGGAATGATACCGCAAACGGCGCGCAGACTTGCATTTCGACCGAATCCTGATTAGCGTAGTGCCATGACCTTTAACCCAAGACACTACCGCCACTGGATATTCGACATGGATGGCACGCTGACCCACGCCATCCACGATTTTGAGGCGATCCGTATCCAGCTGGGCCTACCGGCAGGTAAACCGATACTCGAAGCGCTCGCCGCCCTGCCAGAAGCGGAGGCTCGCCCCATCCACGCACAGCTTAATGCGATTGAACTGGACATTGCGCATCAGTCCAGCGCCGCTCCCGGAGCGGCAGCCCTATTAACGGCGCTGACGGCTCAGGGCTGCCAGCTGGGGATTCTGACCCGGAATAATGCGCCTAATATTACGGCCACCCTCCACGCCGCCGGACTGGCTCATTTCTTTACAGCGGATAGCTTAGTGAGCCGTGACTGTGCCGCGCCCAAACCGCAGCCGGATGGCATTCACTTATTATTAGAACGCTGGGGTGCAACAGCCGGCACAGCCGTCATGGTCGGCGATCACCTGTTTGACCTCGATACCGGGCGCAATGCGGGCACGGCCACCATCCACGTTGACCCCAGCGCTGCCTTCCCCCATCAGCAGCAGGCCGACCTCAGTGTACAGACGCTAAATGAGCTGTTACCCTCGTTTTCATAACGGTACCGAACAACGGAGCAATAGCCATGGGACTGCTGGACAGCCTGAAATCACTGGTCACCCCAAGCGAAAAAAAACCGCAGGCCTTTCCCTCAACCGAGTATGAAGGTTTCACTATCACCCCAACACCCCTAGCAGAAGGCGGCCAGTTTCGGGTATGCGGCACGATTCGCCGGGGCGAGCAGGCGCATCAGTTTATTCGCGCGGATTTATTAGGCAGCGCCGAACAGTGCGCGCAGGAAACGCTGCGCAAGGCGCAAATGACGATTGACCAGCTCGGTGATGGGGTGTTTAGGTAAAAGGACTTAGGCTGCGGCTAGTCCGTCTGGATCAGGGTGTGGGCTATTAGCCTTGACCACAGCAATGCGTTGCACCTCAGCACTATCGCTGCGCACAAAGGGCCGCAGCGATAGCCGTTCAGTCCGACAGGTCGGCTGAGGTAGAACGGTCATAGCTTAGACAGCATCGCCTCCGCTGAACTCACTTCAAACTGCTGAGGGGCTTCGACGTTAAGCGCCGTCACCGTGCCATCATCAACAATCATGGCATAACGCTGTGAACGCACACCGCCGAAATCAGCCGTGTCTAATTCCAGGCCGACCGCCTGCGTAAAGGCCCCGCCGCCATCACCGACCATGGTGATTTCCTCAGCGTTCTGCGCCTCACCCCAAGCCTGCATGACGAAGGCATCATTCACTGACAGACAGGCGATGGTATCCACGCCTTTGGCTTTCAGCTGATCAGCATGCACCACATAGCCCGGCAGATGCGCCGCCGAACAGGTCGGCGTGAATGCGCCGGGCAAGGCAAACAGGACTACTTTCTTACCGCCAAAAAATTCGCCCGTCGTTGTATTTTGTGGGCCATCCGCGCTACCAATGCTAAGCGGTGCGTCTGGGATTTTATCGCCGACCTGAATCATAGTGTATCTCCTTTTGTAAATGACAAATTGCAAAGAGTGTGTAGCAAAAAATGTGTGATTTAATTTACGCGAATTGCCCAGCGTTGAACAGTAGCGGTACTTTTTACCGGCATAGGCGGCGCGGTTACGCGCTATCACCTCACGCCATCACCGCCAGCAGCTGCGGATCAAACTGAAAGCGCTCAACCATTGACTGATAAAACTCCGGCGGTTTTACCACCACATCCGCCAGCAATAAGGCCTCCCGCACCGTCGCCAACGCGGGATCACTGAACGCCGCCAACAGCCCGGCGCGCAGGCGCTGCTGCTGGGTCGCGTCCAGGGCTTGGCGGGTAACGTAGGGCACAGCGGGTGCGCGTTCAGTGCGCGCAATCGTCACCAAATCAGTCACGGCGGCGGGCTGATAGCGCGCTAATAAGGCATAGGTCACGCAATCAATCGCCGCCACATCGACGGCGCGCTGCTGCACCAGGGCCAAGCTATCGACATGCGCGCCAGACACTTTAATTTGGCTGAAAAAATAGCCCGCTCTACTTAGGGGCTGCACTAGACTCAGCAGCGCATTCATGCCGGAATGTGATTCCGGGCCATTAATAGCGGCGACCTTACCCCGCAGCGCCGACAGCGCCTGCAAACCGCTGTCCTGATGCACCACAATCCGACTGTGATAATACCCCCCGCGACAGCCCTCCACCGCATACACTGGAGTCGCTAACACGGCTAGCACCGTGCGATGACCAAAAACCACATCATAGCCGCAGCACTGACTCATTAAGAGCTGCTTATCACCCCATAATTCACGTACCGGCCGGTCGTGTAACAGACTTAAGTGTGCGGCAGCCACGCCCGCACGCTGTAAGTGCTGCGCGATCCCACGCCACCACGCATCGGTGGCGGTCCTAATAGCTGGAAAATCATACATGGGCAGGCTAACTGAGTGCTGGCTTCGCATGCTATTTGCTCCCTGATACGCTTGCTTGTTCGAAACGAAAGACGGCTGAGCTAACGCCCAGCCGTGCAATCCCAACATACCCTATTTTAAGGCCGTTAATGCGCATAAAATCCCAGATCAGACTCAGTCGCCTCAATGCTAATCGTCAACGCCGCCGCAGTATCCGTCTTAAAATCAGCGACCTTGCTGCGCGGTGCATTAATATTGTAGCGATAGCTCATGCCGTTTTCCGCTAACCGTAGCTGCCCCTGATGCAGCTTCAGCGCCACCTCGGTCTCTGGTTTAACCATAACAATGTCGGCCTGCTGCCCCAGCAGCGTGACGGGCTGCGGCGGTAGATAAACTAAACAGCTGTTGTGGCGCAGTGCATAGCGGCCCTCCTCGTCTGTCGTTGGCGAGACGGTGGCTTTACATGACCAGCGCATGGTTGGCGCATCATGCCAGTAAAATACAGCGCGCGCCTGGTCAATACTCAGCGCCAATGGCCCTGTCACCGGCACCTCCAGCCAGCTGCGCTGTGGCGAAATTAACTCGCTGGCACGCTCGTCGGCATAGTTAAAGTCATCGGGAGAAAACCAATACACCAACAGCACAATCAGCAGCACGAGCAGCAGAACCGCTCCGCCCACCAGCATCAAAATTTTCTTACCGATCCCGCCCACGGTTTTAGTGATGGGCGTGCGCAGCGTTTCACCCTCCAGGTACTGCTGCGCCAGAGTTTCCGGGGTGCCAAAGCGCGCCAACAGCGTGGCACTATCAGCGCCAGACTCGCTGATGTGACTGTCAATTTCACGCAGCACTTCGGCGCGCGCGGTTCTATCCATACCCGCCAATGCTTTTTTCAAAGCGTTAAGATAATCCTGGTTGTTCATTGCGTTTCCTCAAGTCTTTCAATTATTTTCACGTTGGCATTAAAGTGCTGCAGCATCGGTGGCAGTTGCGTGTTGCCCAGGGCGCTGAGCTGATAAAAGCGCCGGGGGTGGCCGCTGGCTGCGGGCGCTTCCCAGGTAGATTCCAGCCAACCATTTTTATGCATGCGGTTTAATAAGGGGTACAACGTGCCTTCGTTAATCGCTAAGCCTGCGCCATTAAGCAGCTGCAAAATTTCCAGGCCATACGATGACTGTTGCTGACGCAATACCAGCAGCACGCAGAGCTCAAGATAGCCTTTGCGCAGCTGTGATTGCCATTTAGGGTCAAGTTCGTGTGAAGTGTTCATAGCGATTATAAAAAAACAAAATACCTTGCATTGCAAAGTATTTTTTAAAATCATCCATTAGCGCACACCAAACGCATCAATCAGCCCACAACGCAGCGGCAGAACGGCAGCTTTAAAACGGAATCATTATGCGCAGCGCTAAGCCAAACGAAATTAAAGTCGACAGCAATAGAGTAGGAGAAATTTGATTAGGGAAAACGGTGGGGAATTAACAGGCTAGCAAAGAGAGAGGAAAAAGCAGGAGAGGCGGGAGGAGGAGTGCCTCTCCTGGCAAGTCATTAATGCATTAACATTAATGGAGTGGAGTCGTCGTCTCATTTATACCATATAGCCCGGACGGTTCCGTGTGCTATATAAAGACGCCAGGTAATCACTCAAGCTGCTGTCTTGCTTAACAGCCGCAGGCTTGTGCTGGGTCTTGGCGGTTGCTGTTTTAGTTTGTTGCTGATCAGCCCATAGTTCTTCCACGCCCACATTAAGCTGGCCACGCGAAATACCAATGTCCTGTAGCTGGCGATCGCTTAGCTGACTCAGCGCAGCGACTGTATTCGCTTTTGCATAGTAGTCAGCAAACTCAGTCACCCATGATCCAATTCGATGTAAAATAATCATTACGTTACCCTCATATTTACTTAGTGACATCTTTCAAAAAATATTAGGCATGCAGTGCCCTACTGCTGTGCCACCGTTGTCTATTTACGCTTGCGCATGCAGTGCAGTACACTGGCTTCTAGTTCAAAAGGCTCAACGCCAATATCCGCTAATTCACGCGGACTCAACTGGCGCAAGCGGCGCAAACCTTCGACGCGCTCAACGTAAGTGCGGTAGGCCGCGGCTGCTTTTACAAAGCTATTAACAATCATTTTCTGCTCTCATTCGCGTTTCGGTACGCGCTTAATCATTTGATGGGGTCGATAATAAACAGTCCACAAAAACCCAACAAGCGACAAAAAATCACGAGCGTGTTAAGAAATATTTACCTGAGCCGCGCACAGCAGAAATCCCAGGCGCGCAAGGCGGAAATAGGCCATCAATAGCGGTAAACTAAACGTAGGAAAAAAAGGAATTTAAGCGCCGTTCGCGTAACGTTTAAGCGCCGCCACAATGCGCTCAAAGCTGGCGGCAGCACGCGCCGAACTGTGGCGTGCGCGCAGGTAGCCATGCACCAAGCCCGCTTCATTGACCCATTCAGCCGCCACACCCGCCGCCAACAGGCCATCCCGGTAATCGCGCCCATCATCCGACAGCGGATCACACTGCGCCGTTATAATTGTTGTCGGCGGCAGGCCAGAGAAATCGCTATCCGCCAGTGGATTAATGCGTGGATCTTGGGCGGTAGCCGCGCCGCCCGCCACAGTTGCCTGGTAAAACGCGACGTCTTGTGTGCTTAACAGCGGCGCGGCCGCATGCGTCACGTAAGAGCCCCGCGTGTTATCACCGCCTAAAGCCGGATAAATCAACACCTGCCCCAGCGGATAAGGCGTCTGGCCACGCACGGCGTGTGCCACCGCAGCCGCCAGCGTCGCCCCGGCACTGTCCCCCGCCAGAATCAGCGGCGCGTCACTGGCCTGTTGCCAATGCTGGTAGGCCGCCAGCGCGTCCTCAAAAGCAGCGGGATGGGTATGTTCCGGTGCCAGCCGATAATCCACCGCGCTTAGGCTTAAACCGGTGCGGGCGCACAGGTCGGCACACACCTCGTCATGGCTATCCAAACCGCCGACCACAAAACCACCGCCGTGGTAGTAGAGAATATGGGCTTTGGCGCTGGGCGTAGCGGGGGTATAAGTACGCATGGGCACCGCATGCGGGCCGGTCAGCACGCTGTCTTGAGCGGACACGCCGGTGGGATAATCACGCCGAAAGGCGGCACACATTTGATCGTAGACCGCGCGCTGGGCCGCGATCGACAACCGCACCGCGTCCGGCGGATAATGGGCGTTAGTCTGCTCGATAAACGCCCTAATTTCATCATCAATCAGCTCGCTATAATCACTGATAGGGTTAACAGCCATAACATCCATCCTGCTTTCGCTCGGGGTATGGCTGTTATTTTAGCGCATTATGCCGCCTGCTGTAGCCTTGCATCGTCCACGCCAGCGCCTAAATGCCGTGCCACCTCAAAACTCATATTCGGCAGGTTGAGCGTATAAAAATGCATGGCCTCCACGCCCTCCCGCCGCAGGGTTTCACACAGTTCCAGCGCGTGTGCAATGCCTATTTTTTGCTGCTCCAGGCTCCCGGACTCGGTGCCAACAAAGTGCTGCTTAAATGCCGCCGGTACCTGCGCCCCACAGCGCGCGCTGAAGGCTTCGACTTTCTCCAGATTATTAACCGGCAAAATACCCGGCACGATGGCGTGCTCAATGCCAGCCTGCACCGCGTTATCACGGAACCGCAAAAACACATCCGCCTCAAAAAAGTATTGCGTCAACGCGCGACTAGCTCCGGCATCCAGCTTGCGCTTGAGGTGCGCTAAATCGGCGGCGGCACTCGCTGCCTGTGGATGCACCTCAGGATAGGCCGCCACGCTAATCTCAAAATCAGCAACCTGCCGCAGCGCCGTGACCATCTCGGCCACATCAGTAATCGCACCGGGCACACCCTCAGCATCCCCGCGCAGCGCTACGATATGACGCACGCCTGCGGCATGAAAATCTTGGGCGGTTGCCAGCATATCTGCACGGGTATGACCCGCACTCGTCAGATGGGCCGCCACCGGCACTGACTGTTGCTGGCACAGCGTGGCAACGGCGCTAATACTCTGCTCCCGCGCACTGTTTAAGGCACCATAGGTCATGGAAAAGAACGCCGGATTCAACAGTTCTAACTGGCCAACCGTGCGCCATAGGTTATGCGCCATCAGTTCATTACGGGCCGGAAAAAATTCAAAGGAAAACGGCAACGGGTGATTTTGAGGCTTGTGGCTAGCGGCATGGAGCGGGGTCGGGGCGTTCATAGTATTCACTCTTGTGCAGTATGATTAATACGGCTCATTGTGGGACGCCACTGCAATAAAAACAATTTCAACTTTTTAAAATTATAATTTAAATATTTTCAAATTAAACAGCCTTCACACCTGCTCTCAGCCACCAACCACCGCTATAGGGGGCAATCAATCACCCAGACATAACCGTCCTGGTCAATAATATGCACTTCGCGCAGGCCATGATCCGGCTGATCACGCGGCCCGTCCAGAATGTGAAAGCCCGCCGCCTGTGCCAGCAGCGCCGTTTTATCGGGATCTGCGCGGTGCACGCGAATTTCCAGCCCGGCCCCGCGCAGGCTCACCGCCTGTGTCCTCGGTAATAAGGGGTGTTTGTCATAAGTATGATCAGCATGCAGCATCCACTGCATGCCATTTTTCACTACAATCGCAATATCCGGGTCGGCGTAGCGCAGCTCCGCCGCCAGCACCTCGCGGGCAAAGCGGCAGGCCCGCGCCATATCAGTCACCAGCAGATTCAAACTCATACCGGTGAGTGAATGCCCAAAATCAGGCGGCGGCATAAACGGTTCTTGCTCAGCGGGGCGTTTTTTCACGGATAGCGTCCTCTATAGTGTTAAAGTTATCGTGTAAAAATTACTGCCTGCGGCGTTGTTTGCCGCTTCACGGCACGTATAAAATACCGCAACGATGGCATAACCACCCAACGGAATCCTCTCATGCAATACAAAACGCTCGGCAACAACGCCCTTACCGTCCCCCTGCTCTGTCTCGGCTCTATGACCTGGGGCTCACAAAACACCCCGGCACAAGGCCGAGAACAAATCAGCATGGCCCTCGCCAACGGCCTAAACTTTATTGATACCGCTGAAATGTATCCTGTCAGTCCGGTGACCGCAGAAACCATTGGCGATAGCGAAGCTACCATTGGCAGCTGGATCAAACAATACGGCCAGCGCGATAAACTGATCCTCGCGACCAAGATGACCGGTGAAGGCCTCTCTTTTGTGCGCGACGGTGGCCGCATCACCCCAGCCAGCCTCACACAGGCGCTCGAAGCCTCGCTGCGCCGCCTGAACACCGATTATATTGACCTGTACCAGCTGCATTGGCCCAACCGGGGTTCCTATCATTTCCGCAGGTATTGGAATTACCGCGCACCGAAGCATCAGGCCCAGGACACTGATGCGCATTTTGCTGAGGTCAGCGCCCAGCTCGATCAGCTCGTGCAGGCCGGTAAAATTCGCCACTGGGGCCTGTCGAACGAATCCGCCTGGGGCATGGCAAAATGGATTGAGCACAGCAGCGCACAAACCGCACCGATTAGCATCCAGAATGAATACTCCCTGCTGTGTCGCCTGTTTGATACCGACCTGGGCGAACTGTGTGTGAACGAAGCGGTGGGCCTGCTGGCGTATTCACCGCTGGCCTGCGGTCTGCTCAGCGGAAAATATCAGCACGGCGCAGTCCCCGCCGGCTCGCGCATGACGCTGCCTGGGGGCCTACATGGTCGGACGACTGAACGGGTTTGGCCTGCGATTGCGGCTTATTTAGCGCTGGCGCAGCAGCATGAGCTCGATCCGGCACAGATGGCGCTGGCCTGGGCGATGCAGCGTCCATTTATGGGATCGGTCATTTTTGGCGCCACCCAGATGCCACAGCTGGAGGTCGCACTGGGCGCGCAGGATATGGTGCTCAGCCAGGAAGTGCTGGCGCGCATTGATGACATCAATCGGGCACACCCCATGCCGTTTTAGTGGCGCACGATTAGACCGCTTATCAGACAGAAATTGCCTAAATTATAATCTGTCTTATTATTGAACAACATTGATTCAAACAGCTGGTAACGCTTACTAGCGACTTCGCCCGATTATTTAATCGGGCATTTTTTTGCGCCGCTTAACGCTGCAAAATCACTAAATGGCGCATATCCAAGGTAAAACTCACCGTCACCCCCAGCGAGTAATCCTGATGACTCGGCGCTAGCGCAGAAATGCGCGTGCCATCGACCAGCTGCAGCTGATAAAGAAAATGCGAGCCGCGAAACACCTTAGCCTTAATCACCGCTTGGGTACTGAACGGTGCGGTAGACGCCAAGGCAGGCTCCGCCGCTTCTGGTGTTAATACCACATCATCCGGGCGAATCAGCACTGAGACCGGGCTACCGGGCTGACAGCCCAACGGCACATTGCCGCTGGCCTCACCCAACACCGTACTCACGGTATGCGGGTTCAGCACCTCACCATTAATCATGCTGCCTTCGCCAATAAAATCAGCCACAAACGGGTTCAGCGGCTGATGATAAAGGTTATAAGCCGTGTCCCACTGCTGAATTTGGCCTTGGCGCATGACCCCAATCACATCCGCCATGGCAAAGGCTTCATGCTGATCATGCGTCACCAGGACTGCGGTCACGGCCTCCTGCTGTAGAATCTGCCGCACCTCGCGCGCCAGCATTTCCCGCAGCTCCATATCCTGGCTGGCGAACGGCTCGTCCAACAATAGCAGTTTGGGCTTTGGGGCCAGCGCGCGGGCTAGAGCAATGCGCTGCTGCTGTCCGCCGGACAGCTCATGGGGATAACGCCGCTCATAACCCGCCAGATTCACCAGCTCCAGCAGCTCACTGACCCGCTGGCGGCGTTGTTTTCTGCCCTGTTTGCGCATCCCGAAAGCAATATTACCCGCAATATCCAAATGCGGAAACAGCGCAAAATCTTGAAACACCATGCCAATATTGCGACGCTCTGGGGCCAGCGTGTGCTGTGTATTGCTGATAATATCCTGGCCCAGCTGAATCGTGCCGGACGACAGCGCTTCAAAGCCCGCAATGGCCCGCAGCAGCGTTGTTTTACCGCAGCCGCTGGGGCCAAGCAAACAGGCTAACTGGCCGTGTTCAATCAGCAGTGTGATGGCTTTAACCGCCGCTGTTTTATCGTAGCTCACGCTCACATCACACAGCTGTAACTCGGTACTTGCGGCTTTATTTATCGGTATCGTCATGCCTGCACTTTACTCCCGGCCCGCGCCCTGCCAATCGAATACGATAACAAAATCACCGGGATAATCCCCACTAGCACAATCATTAGCGAGGGCAGTCCAGCATCGGCTAAACGTTCATCCGCCGCCATTTCATAGGCGCGCACTGCCAGCGTATTAAAGTTAAACGGCCGCAGCACCAGCGTCGCCGGTAGCTCTTTTAACACATCCACAAACACCAGCAGCAGCGCCGTTAGTAAGCTGCCCTGCATCATCGGCAAATGCAGCCTGCGCAGCACGCCAAACGCCTTCAGCCCAAGCGAGCGTCCGGCCTCATCAATCGTCGGTTTAACCTTCCCTAACCCGGCTTCCACCGTTTGCAGTGATACCGCCAGAAAGCGTACGTTGTAGGCAAACAGCAGGGTAAACAAAGAACCACTGAACAGCAGCCCAAGCGACAGGCCAAACCCGGCTTTGCTCAGGTTATTCAGCTGGGTATCCAACCAAACAAACGGAATCAGCACGCCAATCGCAATCACCGTGCCCGGAATGGCGTAGCCCAACGCGGCAATGCGGGCCGACAGTCGCACCACCGGATGCGTATCAAGGCGTTTACCGTAGCCCAGCAGCAGCGCCAGCAGCAGCGCAAAACCGGCCGCCAGCGCGGCTAAAAACAGGCTATTAGCCACTAGACGCAAAAACGCCTGGTCAATGCTTTGTTCCCCCACGGTGAACGCCCAGTACAGCAGCTGTAAGACCGGAATCAGGAACCCCAGCACAATCGGCAGCGTACACACCACGATCGCCAGCGCGCCCCACTTGCCACGCAGCTGCTGCTTCGGCAGCACAGAGTATTTGCCGGAGGTATGATGGTATCGCGCCTTATGCCGCGACCAGCGCTCCAGCAGCACCAGCATAAACACAACGCTCATTAAGAGCGCCGCTAGCTGCGCCGCCGCTGCGCTATCGCCCAGACCAAACCAGGTGCGGAAAATACCGGTGGTAAAGGTATCGACCCCAAAGTAGTGCACCGTACCAAAATCCGCCAGCGTCTCCATCAGCGCCAGCGACAGCCCGGTAATAATCGCCGGGCGCGCCAGCGGCAGCGCGAGGTGGAAAAAGCTGTGCCAAGCACTCGACCCCAGCGTCCGGCTCACCTCCAACACGCAGACGGACTGCTCCAGAAACGCTGCACGCGCCAATAAATACACATAGGGATATAACACCAGCGATAGCATCGCAATGGCCCCCGGCAAGGAGCGCACTTCGGGGAAATAATACTCACCATAACCTAAACCCGTGGCATCACGAATAAAGGTTTGCACCGGCCCAGCGAAGTCCAGCATGCCGGTATAAGTATAAGCGATAATATAAGCGGGCATTGCCAGCGGCAGCAGCAGCGCCCACTCAAAGATACGCTGCCCCGGAAAACGGCACATGCTGTTAAGCCACGCCACCGGCACGCCTAGCAACAACACCCCAAAGCCGACGCCAATTAACAGCCAAAATGAATTAGCCAGATAATCTGCCAGTACGGTATCGACTAAATGCTGCCAAACGTCCGGCGCAGGCACAAACACATAGGCAAACACCGCCAGAACCGGGAGCGCAACGAGTAAAGCCATGCTGATTAGCAGGGCTCTGAACAGATACCGCGTCCGTTTGCTCGTGCGCGCTTGGGCCGCAGTGACCGTGCCGAGCGGGGTTAACGGACGCTGTGTCCGGGCTATATCCAAACTATCTCCAACCGGCTTTATCCATTATCCTGAGGGCCTCTGCATTATGTGTGCCCAATTCCGATAAATTCAACGTATCCGCCTTAAATTCTCCCCAACTTTGCAGTAATTCATTCGCTGCTACGCCAACTTTGACCGGATATTCGCCATTCACATCAGAATACCAGCGCTGTGCCTCGTCCTGCGTCATGTATTCCAGTAGCTTAATCGCATTGTCTTTGTGCTTAGCCGCCTTAGTCACCGCTGCACCGCTGATATTAATGTGCGTCCCACGCGCATCCGCGCCCTGATTCGGCCAGAAAATCGCCAGCTTCTCAGCGCTGGCGCGCTGTGCCTCATCGCTACCGGCCAGCATCGCCGCGTAGTAATAGCTATTGGCAATCGCAATATCGCACTGCCCGGCAGCCGCCGCTTTAATCTGGTCTCGATCACCGCCTTTGGGGGGACGCGCGAAGTTTTGCACCAGACCATTGGCCCAGTCCTGGGTTTGCTCCGCGCTCTGGCTGGCTAACATGGACGCCACCAGCGACTGATTGTAAATATTGCTGGACGAACGAATACAAATGCGCCCTTTCCAGGTTTCATCAGTCAGCGCCTCATAGGTCGACAGCTCATCCGGCGAGACCCGTGCCTTGACATACATAATAGGGCGCGCCCGATAAGTCAGTCCAAACCAATAATGTTCAGGATCACGCATATTAAGTGGAATATGCGCCATCAGCGTGGCCGAATCCACGGGCTGGAGCACACCGGCTTGCTGCGCCCGATGCAGGCGTCCCGCATCGGTCGTAATCAATAGGTCGGCGGGTGTGTTTTCACCTTCTAACTCTAGCTTTTTCAGCAGCGCATCGGCCTTACCGGTCAGCAGATTGACCTTAATACCGGTGGCCGCAGTGAACTGGTCTAGCAGCGGCTTAATCAGCTTTTCCTTACGCGCGGAATAGACATTAACTTCGTCCGCAGTCGCCGCCGCAGGCAGTAGTAAAGCCGTACACAGCAGACCCGTTAACAGTTTATTGAACATGATTAAAAACACTCTGAGTAAATGGTAATGATTCTCGTTAATGAATTTATGATAATCATTCTCATTTATATTTGCAAGTGATTCTCAACTGCAAATACTATTTCCCAGATCGCTGGCAACGACAAGGCCAAAACCGAAAGGCACACCCAACGCAGACACGCCAAAACCCACCGCACTGACACAGCGCGGCGGGCTTTAGTGATTGAAGTATTGAGTGACTAACGGGTGAGCACGGCGGCAACGCGAGCGTATTGCCAGACCTGCAGGCCCTGTTTCCAGTGGCTACAGCTTGGCGCACAGACCTCAGGTGGGATCAACAATCCCCATCCCAATCATGCGCAGCGCCGTCATCGATGGAATAAAGAAATAATCCCCGCCGCGCGTTTCCACAAAGGTCTTCAGCTTACTCATAATATAAGGCGGTTTACCCGACGCCGGATCAGCGTTAATCGTGTAGCGCTGATGATGCGCATGGTTTCCCAACACCGGGCAGGTATTATTACCGGCATTAAAATCCAGGCCGTATTGAATCCACTGCTGCTGCACAAATTCAAACTGGCGAAACAGACTGGTGCAGATTGCCATGAAAATAACGCCCTGCTCAGTCTGGTCAGTCATCGGCTGCCCGGCGACCGCAGGACCATAAGGCAGACCGCGACGTAAAATACGCCGCCGCTTATTCAGCTGCGTCGTCGCCGTTGCATTCTGGCCATCCTTGGTGTTCAACGGATCCATATAATCGCGCGTATTCGTCCGGCGCAGATGCGAACCTACCGGACACTTATAGCCTTTGAGGTCATCGCCGTAACGAAAGTCTTTGATCTCATTGGACTTAAAGTAGGTCTTATAATTTTGCGCGGCCTGAGCTAATGCTTTCAGCTGCTCCGGCGTTGCGCGCGCGGGGTCTATCTCGCCGAGCTGATCAAAACCCTTCGCCTGACGAAACTGACGCCAGGCCGGGTAATCCGGCACCTTCGACAGCGGCACACCGTCCGGCCAACGCCCGACCATTTTGGCTTTTAAGGTCACCTTGGCCTCGGCCAAATCGACCTGCATCACCTGCGCATAGGCGGCGGCTTCCTCAGCGATCACTGCCTCAAACGTCTCAACATTCTCATGCAGCTTGCGGTACACCATGAACGTGCCGTTATTCATAAAGTTAGCCGGTGCCGCTGTGGGGGGTAATTCCTGGCTTTCATCGGGATAACCCAGGATAAATTCACCGGTCGCCAGCGGCTGCCAGCCTTGTTTTGCGTCCATCCACTTACCGCGCCCAATCACAGCTTCCGCCTCGTCTTTCGCCCGGTATTGACCTTTAAAGACCGGATCACCAATTCCATCGGCAAAGCCAAAATGTTCAGTCGGAGACGGCCACAGCTTACCCTCCGGCCCCGGCTTAAAAATGGCCGTGGCGGACTGATACTCCTCATCGCCTGCGGGGCCGTTCTTGGCGAGAATGGCAACACCTCCAGCAGACGCTGCACACAATTGCTTGAGGTATTTCGTTTTATCCTCAAGCGCGGGGTGTGGTTCATGACTCCCGGCTTCCTTGACCTGTGCATTCATTGAGATCCAGATATGGACATCATCCTCACTATCGAAGGCATCATCATCCTGATGGCTCTCGCGCCACAGGCGATCCCAATGCTGAACGTGATCCTGATCTTTATCCAGCAATGCGCTATCACTGTCACCCAAAATATGCGCCCGCTTGCGCATCCCATCGATGTACTCTTCCGGCATATTTTGCAAGGTGCGCGTCGGTAGACCTAAGCGGAGTAGCCCCCTAAAGGTAAAACCAATGTTCAAGGTGACCAGCGGCTTATCCAGGCCCGGCGCACCCGCTGCCGTCCAGCGCTGTGCCGTCGTGACTTCCGTCCTTATGGCCTCAATAAAGGCCCTACCCTGGGCTACATTACGAATATTAAGAAAAAAATAACGCGCGCAGGGAAAGCTGAAGCGGCCATAAGCACGCACCACATTGCCCTGGATTTCATCCAGCTGCAAACACTCGTCTGCTGCTTGTCTGGCGATCATGCTTGTTCTCCCCCGTTCGCAGTTTTGCTGGCAATGACCCCTGGGGCCTGACTCGGACTCATTTTATCGTCGGGTTTATGTTTGGCGATAAACTGCCCGAACTGTTCGTACAGCTCCTCATCACTTTTGCCCTGCATCTCAATCGCAAACTGTGCGAAGTGCTGCTGTGTATACAGCGCTTTCAATACGGACGGTAGATCTGCATACCGCCCCGCTGGCATCGGCTTATTGCCATTTGCGAGGATATAGCGATAGACCCCATAAAATGCCGCCGCCGTAAGTGCCGATCCGATTAACAATGTCCAGCCCGAGCTTAAGCCCAACAGCCAACCCAATAGCAGCACTTTATCCAGCTGGAGTAGCCAACTCAGCAGCGCCAACAGGGTCACCCCCAGCGGCAACAGCAGCAGGGGCAACAGAATTTTCCCTGGCAACCCTGGCAACTCAGGTGGCTCCAGCCAATAATCGTTAAATGGCAGGGTTGTTTCTACCTGACAGCGCTGCATATACCGCATGCAATCCTCTGCGCTGGTTGGTGCAAAGCCTTCACAATTTTTGTAAATTTCATGAATCGCCTCGGGCATCGTCTCCCACAGCTCGCGCGCATAGGTATCACGCACCTCATCCTGCTGTTCCAGGGTCAAGGTCTGCGGCAGCGCATCCTCAGGCCGGCGTGAAGCATCAATTTCTGCGGTAAACATCAGGTAGGCACAGTTCAACCGATCAACGTCCTGCGGCTCCAGCAGCGGATTAGTTGCCTCAGCCCCTTGGAATCTCTTCATCAGCTTCATTGTTAACTTAGTCAGCAGCGCATTGCGCTGCACTCGACCGTTAAACACCACGTCATCCAGCACCACAAAGCGGCAAATATGCGTGCGCTGACTCAGCACAAAGGGACTGTTATCCTGTGCGCTAACATCATCACCCTCGGTCGCCGGTGATTGGTGTGCCGTGCGCAGCGCGGTCAGCAGCATCCGTAAATTTTGGGCGTAGGAAATGCCATCCGCCGTGGTGCCTTGTTTAATGGGTGATAGCAACGTCAGAAAATAATGTCCGGTATCAAAATTAGGCATTGTCTGCACCTCCAAGCTGTTGGTGCTTGTCCGCAGGCTCGGCCACTACTGTCTCCGCCGCACGCAGCTGGCGTAGGCGATTCTGGGTCGCTTGAATCACATCCCTGCGATTAAAATCCGCCCTTTCCGTATCCAAGCTAGCAACCGGCGCATAGCCGGGTTCGCCTAAATGGTGCTGTACCGCCAGCAGCATCTCACGATAGGCAGCGGCAAATGTCGCGGGATCAGCGTCTTGGTGTCGCTGTGCCAACTTCTTTACCTCATCATAGACGTGAATAGAGGCTTTAATATCACGCTGCGCCGAACCGGGCGTGGCATTGTAATAATAGTCGGTATAAATCTGATTATGGCTGATATAGTCTTTAAATGGTGTAACGGGTAAGGATTTCGGGTATTTGGTGGCGCTATACCAAAACATATCCAGGCCATCGGGAATCCCATCGGAAAAGGCGTCGATATATTGATCCCAGGTACCATTAAAGTTTGAGCAAAAGAGCATATAGTCATTTTTAAGCGTTTGCTTGCCTTGACCTAGGTCAGGCCACTGATCGCGCTTAATAATGACCCAGCGAGCAAAATGAATAATCGACAGGCCTAATAAGCCTTTGAGCTGAGCTGGCTGGCTGCGCGCCAGCATAAAGATAAAGCGGTTGAACCAGGTACATTTAGGATGGCTGGGCGTAATAACATTCATAGCATACGCCTTACCTGCAATATTCGACATCTTCCCTCCTTAGGCTATTCATCTGGCGCAAGTTCACCGACAGCGCTAAACATACTGAGTGACCAGTCGTTATGGCCTGTTTGTTCCTCGCGCCAACTGTTAAGCTCGTTAAAAAAGCATCTGCTGATACTTAATAATTTAACGTAACCTTAAGGATAGTGTTTCTTTATCTAAATAGAAAGTGAATAAATCACAGCTGCTGTAATATTTTCTTGGCGATATAATCTTTATCCGCAGGTGATAAATTCTCATTTTCAACCTGCTCGATAAAATCACTAATCTTTCCATCAATGGCCTCTTTACCGGTATTCACCCTGTCCCGCAGGTCGACGACCTGAAAGGTTTCAATCGGATAAGCAATGCCTTTTACCGTTATTTCATCTTTCTTTTCGCATAAGACTTTATTTTTCACCAGGGCGTGCGTCTCTTGTGAAATAAGTATATGATCCGGCTGCGCTTCTAATTCTAATCTAGCAGCTATATTAACCTGCCCGCCAATAATCGTATAATCCAAGCGATTCTCTGAGCCAAAATTACCGACCGTACAAAAACCCGTGGTAATGCCACACCTGATATGCAGGGCACTTGCCACACCCTCACTTTTCCATTTTTTGCGCAGCTCCTGCATGCGTTCACGCATTTCAAGCGCCATAAGCACGCAGGCCTCAGCGTCTTCCTGCTTACCCTTTGACTCAGGGTCACCAAAAAATATTAGGATGGCATCCCCGATAAATTTATCGATCGTACCACCATGCCGTAGCGCAATTTCTGCCATTTCATTCAAATAACTATTTAACAAAGAAGCTAAAGCCTCTGACTCCATATTTTCTGTTATTTTGGTGAAATCTTTTATATCTGAAAAGAAGACGGTCAGTCGCTTGCGATGCGTGCCAATCCTGACTTCTTGTTTACCCTGGAAAATAGAATCGTAGACCTGAGGAGAGAGGTATTTCGCCAGTTTTGCATTGAGCTGCTCTAACTCTGCTTTCTTATTTTTGAGCGCTTTTCTAGCACTAACCGCTTCTTTTGCCCCCACCAATGACCCGTAGCTAATCGCAAAAGCTGAAAACAAAACGCTGAGTCCCATAATGGCAACAGTTGACAACCACGCCTCATATTTATAGCTAAACCCAACAACATACACAGATATACCGATGCCAATAGCTAAAAACACGTATCGTTTTGCACACAACCAGAAACCACCATAGGCGACTCCCCCCATCCCAACAATAACGACAACCACTAATATAAAAACCGGATTAAAATCTACCAGTGGCACAATGAGGCCGACTAGCCAAGCCTCCGTATGTAGATTAATAATTTCTCTTGCTATTGGCTTTTCAGTACGTCTGGTCACACCGTAAGCCAGGGGTATCCAGACAACAATCATCAGAGCTGAAAAAATAACAGCCATTAAATTGTACTCGGGCAATAACAAAATACCCACCAATAGAGGTGGATAAGTTAACACACGCACCATTAATGAGGCATCCAGTGCTACCTGAATATGCCTGGGATACTGATAGCGTTTTTTACCCATTTTAGACCCACCTCTCAAACTGGGCAGATGCGGCAAACTGCCTAAGCAGTCGCCATCAACACCGGGGTTAACGTTTATACACTAAGCATTTGTGGTACATTGACACCACGCATAAAAACTATGCCAGCTCCGCTGCACTAACGAGTGCTGTCACTCCTACCACTCTATTAATTTGTAACACTCGTGACGGTAGAAATCGTAGATTTCTATGCTTGCGGTGAACGTTCTTCTACGGTCACGGTGAGTTATTTTATGCTCGTCATTACACACTTTTGGGTTACGCAGCGACTTGTCAGAGCCCGAGGGTCTGCACTATACGCTTCACCGACAAAACCGCCACACTCGCCAGCACATCACTCACACCAATATCATCCGCTGGGCGCGGCTGCCAAGCCTCTGGGTATTGACCGTCCAGCCAGAGACGCCGCACATCCTCCAGTGTAAGATAACGCTTTTCAGCCTCATCAAGGCGACCAAATACCTCAAGCAGCGCGCTAAATTCTACGGTTTGAATCGCACTGCCTTTAAAACCAGGGTCATGCAAACAAGCCTGATTGGCGGCAGCGGCAAAATGTTCGGCGTACATACGGCCGTCTTCACTGAAGCGCAATAAAGCCTGCTCTAATTTCTCAGGATTAACGTCTGGGTCACGAATACCCGTGCTACCACTGTGATCCAGACTGGAATCACGCAGCGCAAACAAATTAAAGCTATCGGGGATTTCATCCGTTTTGTCCGCCCCTTTGGTCAGGACTTTGCGCACCGTGGCACTGACCCCGACGCTGGCTAGCACTGCGTCCAGATGATCAATGCTGACATTACCGGCTGCGTCTGGATTTAATACGCCATTGTTGTAAAAACTCAGCAGTGCGGGACAGGGAATTTTGTCAGCATCAGAACGTTCACACCAAACACTAGCGCTTTCTGAAACCGCAGAATTACAGTTAGCTAACGTTCCTTCAGATGCTTTAAGATCAGTCATACCCTTCCTCCGAGTTGCCTATAATAAGCGCATATATTAACGAATTTCAGAAGAATTAGTAAAAATGATTTAAACAGCAGCCATGAACAACAGGCAAACACAGGTGAATAAAGTGCTATGGGATTAAAGCTAAGGCGCAGAAAGCCTAATTTTATACAGCAAAAAAGCCCCATACACCCTTACATGTATGAGGCAGGCTTTCCAACGATTGACTATAAATGAGGCAGACCACTTAGACGATAGTACCGTGGAAATCGCAGATTTCCATGCTTGCGATAACACGTCCGCCAGCGCAACACCGTGGAAATCGCAGATTTCCATGCTTGCGATAACATGTCCACCAGCGCAACACCGTGGAAATCGCAGATTTCCATGCTTGCGATAACACGTCCGCCAGCGCAACACCGTGGAAATCGCAGATTTCCATGCTTGCGATAACATTTCCACCCGCTTGTTGCAGCAAAAGATAATTAGTGTATTTGCTTAGAATGCGGCAGATCCGAACTCGCTGCTACCCCATAAACACGTAACAACTTTTCCAGCTGTCGCCCCGTCTCGCCTAGTTCGGCACGATATACGATCAGACTATCTAATAATTTCCGTGCCGTCCCTGCGTAGCCCTTATGCATCGACCTGGAAGTAGCGGTTTGACAAGACACCATAACAATCCCCTCTCTTATTATCTTGCCAAGAATATAGTACAGATTCGCTGCCAGGACATGAAATTCTAGGAAAATTTAGGGTTTCAGCGCCAATCGATCATATTTTAACGCCATCCCAGCGGGAGCCATATCCTTGAGCTTACCTTCATGCCAAGCCAGCTGACCATTCACTAAGGTGGCAGCAATAGTAGAACGAAAACGATAGCCATCAAACGGCGTCCAGCCGCAACGCGACAGGCTATTGCTTCGGGTGGCCCGATGATTCTGCTCAGTATCCACTAAGACCAGGTCGGCGAAATAACCTTCCCGAATAAAGCCCCGTTCTTGGATAGCAAAGCGCTCTGCCACCGCGTGGCTAGCTTTCTGCACAATCAGCTCCAGCGAAAAAATACCGTCGTGATAATGCTCCAACAAGCTCAACAAACCATGCTGCACCATAGGCATACCGTCGGGCGTGTCAAAATAACTGCGCTTTTGCTTTTGCGCCAGTTCCTGCGGCTGATGCGCGCTACTCACTATATCCAACCGACCCTCCATCATCCCCTGAATCAGGCTGGCACGATCCTCAGGTGACTTAATGGCGGGCAGTGATTTCAACACGGCACCCTTTTCAGCATAGTCTGTATGGGAGAAGTGTAACAGCGGAATACTAACGCCCGCCGTAATCTGCTTGTCAGCTAGCGCAGCGTCAGACAATAAGTCCAACTCCAGCGTAGAAGACACCTGCATCAGATGCAAGGGGGTGTCATAGCGCCGCGCTAAATCCAGCGCAAACGCCGTGGACTGCAAGCAGGCTTCAGCACTCCGAATCACCGGATGAAACTCCAGCGGAATATTATCGCCATAAATACTGCGGTAACTTTCCTCGTGTTCCAGGATCAGCGGCATGTCTTCACAGTGCGCGGTCACCAGCAGCGGCGCATGCGCAAACAGTTGTTCTACAACTTCAGGGTCTTCCAACAAGCGGGGATCGCTGCTATTGCCGCCCAGCATAATATTGAGCGCACAGATCTGCTCCACTGGGAGCGTCGCCAGTGAATCAGCGTTTGCTCCAATCGCATTGAGATAAAACCCGTAGTTAGCACAAGAACGTCCCTGCGCCAGCTGCTGCTTTTCTGCTATCTGCTGGGGCGTGGCGGTCATGTGCACCGGATCGGGCAAATCGAGATAACTAGTGACGCCGCCCGCAATCGCCGCACTGCTTTCTGAAGCAATATCCGCCACCACCGTCATACCCGGTTCACAAAAACTGACCTGACTATCAATCATGCCGGGCAATAAATAGCGGCCCGCAGCGTCCAATACCTCGCCCTGCGCTGGAAAGCCGCTGCCCAGGGCAGCAATACGTCCGTCCTGGATGAGCACATCACCTTCAGTGATAGCACCCTCATTAACGATTTTTGCATTGCAAATCAGCAGTTGTTCCACAATAGCTTCCAACACAGATGGTACAGAGGATTCAGAATAGACGATCCAGGATCATAAACGTGCAATCATAGGGATTTTTTGCATCAGCCAAACGCTGCTCACTAAAGCGCTGCTGCCAGCCGAGGTGTTCATAAGCAGGAAACCAGCTGTCACCCGCCACATTGACATCAATAAGCGTAATATATAAACGCTCGGCCTGCGGCAAAAACTGTGTATAAATTTGCGCCCCGCCAATCACCATCACCTCGTTGGCATCCGCTACCTCCGCCAAAGCCCGCTCAATGGAGGGAACAGCAGTTGCGCCAGAGAAAGCCAGCTGCGGGTTACGGCTGATCACGATATTAGTGCGTTGCGGCAGCGGCTTGCTGCCAATAGATTGCCAAGTTTTGCGCCCCATTAACACCGGCTTAGCCAGCGTGTTGCGCTTAAACCAGGCAAGGTCGGCGGGTAAGTGCCACGGCATGTCGCCCTGCAAACCAATCACACGCTGCGGCGTCATTGCCGCGATCATGGATACCATAGGGCCTGCCCTATTTCACGACCCTTAGCGCAGGTCGCTTGCGTGACGGCTTGGCATCACTGTCGCGCTTGTCCTGCGATTCTGTCCCAGCCGCAGCGCCGTCTGCCTCTGCGGCAACAGCCTCATCGCTGCGCACTGCTGTTGTAGCACCTGTGGCGGACTCATCGGGGGCATGGTTGTCGACCGCACTCAGTACTGGTGCTGCCACAGCCTCAGCGGCTGGTACAACGGGCGTGATATCAGCGTATTCATCGGGGGCAAAACTAATGCCCTCAGTCGGCGCCTCACGCGCATAAATCGCTTCAATGGCGTACATCGGGCAGTAAATATAAAACGCCACACCGCCAAAACGGGCGCTAAAACTCAGCGCCTCATTGTCCATCATGAAGTCTTGCACCGCCATCGGACTGACGTTCAGAACGATTTTACCCTCTTTGATGTGCTGCCTGGGCACGGAAACTTCTTCCGACTCTGTGTTCACCAGAATATGAGGCGTCATATTGCTTTCCGCGATCCAGTCGTAGAAAGCACGCAGTAAAAAGGGGCGTTTAGGTATCATGGCCGAATAGACTTTTCTACTTTACTGAGTGAAACCTGAAAACCATCGCGTGAAAAGACACGATCCATATAGCTTAGAATGGGCTTGCCGGTTTTCGCAGGCACGTCAATGCCGTATTTAGGTAATCGCCATAGCACCGGCGCAATCGTACAGTCAACTAGCGTGTATTCATCGCTGAGGAAATACGGCTTAATGGCGAACACCTCCGCCGCAGACAGCACACTTTCACGCAGGATATCACGAGCTTGATCGGCCGCAGCCGGATCCTTGCCCTCAATGTCTTGCACTAGAGAGAACCAATCCCTCTCAATCCGAAACAGTGCCAAGCGCGAATGAGCGCGGGTCACCGGATCAACCGGCATTAGCGGCGGATGCGGGAAGCGCTCGTCCAGGTATTCCATAATAATGCGAGCATCGTACAACACCAGATCACGATCAATCAGTGTCGGCGTTGTATTGTAGGGATTCAGCTCAGCCAGATCGTCCGGCTTGTCATCGGGATTTACGTTCAGAATGTCCACGGTAATGTCTTTTTCCGCCAGCACAATACGAACACGGTGACTATCAGCGCAGTCAGGTGCGGAAAAAAGGGTCATAACAGAACGGCGGCTTGAAATCGAGGCCATGTTAAAAGGTAACTCCCTACTTATTACTACACTTGTTACTACAATGCAGGCGCGTTAATCACACGGGGTGAAAACCGGTGGCCTGCTATTAAACAGAAAAAGCTGTTTCAGCGCAGAACACCGAAACAGCTTTCGAATTATACCATAACGGTATTAACGATTAATGTACATCCTTCCAGTATTCTTTCTTCAGCAGGTAGGCTAATACCGCAAAAATACTGAGGAAGAGAAGAACCCACCAACCTATTGTCGTACGATGCAGTCGCGCCGGTTCGCCGACATACACTAAGAAATTGGTAATATCGGTAATGATCTGGTCATACTCTTCCGGTGAGGCGCTGCCGGGCTGTGCTAGGGTTAGCGTTTTTTCAGTGCCACCCTCGCCGTCGTCCTTAGTCGCCATTTCCTGCCAGCCCTGCAATTCCCACAGCACATGAGGCATACCTGCATTGGCGAAAACCGTATTATTGACACCCAATGGGCGCGCAGGATCGACATAAAAAGCTTTCAGAAAGCTATAAATCCAGTCGCCACCGCGTGAACGGCCAACCAGCGACAGATCCGGCGGCGTCACCCCAAACCAACGCTCGGAATCTTCGGCAGACATGCCGTTGGTCATTAGGTCACCAATCTTGGTTTTTTCACCTTTGGCGCGCGTAAAAATGAAATTCTCCGCCACCTGTTCCTCAGTGAGTCCCAAATCCAAGGCCACCCGATTGTAACGGCTGAATTTAACGGAGTGACAACCCATACAGTAGTTAATGTAGTACTTTGCACCGCGCTGTAGACCGGCCTGATCATGCAGGTCAATCTTAACCTGCTCCAAATCGGCCTTTGGGCCAGCCGCAAACGCGGCTGACGTTGCGAGTAAACCGGTGCTCAACACCAGTAATACACCTGCAATTAATGTTTTCATAGTGTCCGTCCTCATCCGGTTACACGTTCTGGCACAGGCTTTTCTGCGTTAAACGCCGGTTTAAACGCAGGTAGCAGTAAGGTCGCGCCCAGATAAATGATAATCAGAGGCAGCTGCAACACCAGCTGTACCGCTTCGCCAGGGGCTTCAAGGTTCAGACGGAACAATAAGTCATAGATCAACACCAGACCCAGCAGAATACTAAACCACATCACATAGCGGCCTTTCGGTGTTTCACCATACAGCTTTTCAGCCAGCATGCGTGCACCCACAAACAGCGCCACGACCAATAGCCCCAGCAAAATACCGTTCAGGAAACCACTGCCAAACAGCGTGAGCACCACTGCGATGCCAACGGAGACCGCCAGCCCCAGGATGAAGAACACTGAGGAGGCCTGCAGTTCGTTCGAGGTGGGGCGGCTATGAATCGCCAGCACCGCAAAGAACAGGAAGTAAACCTGCGTCATGCGCGTCCCCAGCTCCTTATAAACCGGCGTCACCGCTTCAACCCCCATCCAGCCGAGCACAATAAACACAGCGGCAAAGATCAGTAGGTTAAACTTGTGCGCCAGATTGCGATAGCGCCAAGACTTCACCGGGTTCTTATCGATCCACGGAATGAAGAACAGCATAATAATGGCCGCAAACATCGCCACCGTGCCCCACCACGGATCAGGAATCGCCCTCAGCACCGTGTAAAACGGCGTGAAGTACCAAACGGGTGCGATATGCTCCGGCGTCTTCAGTGCGTTAGCCGGTTCAAAGTTCGGCTTTTCCAGGAAGTAGCCACCCATTTCAGGCGCGAAAAAGACCACGGCAAAAAAGCCAATCATAAAGACGACAACGCCCACCAAGTCTTTTACGGTGTAATAGGGGTGGAAAGGAATACCATCCGCAGGTGCGGTTTCACTCCATTTATTGCCTTTTGGCCCCTGCTTGATTTCGACACCGTCTGGGTTGTTAGAACCCACCGCATGCAGAGCAACGATGTGCACAAACACCAGCGCCGGTAACACCAATACGGGAATAAAGAAGTGCAGCGCAAAGAAACGGTTCAGCGTAGCATCGCCCAGTACGAAGTCACCTCGGATCCAGATGGACAGCGACTCACCAATCAGCGGGATCGTGTTAAACAGATTGATAATAACCTGTGCACCCCAGTAAGACATCTGGCCCCATGGCAGCAAATAACCCATAAAGGCTGTTGCCATCAACGCTAGATAAATGGTCATACCGATCAGCCAGATCAGTTCACGCTTGCCTTTATAAGAACCATAAATCAGCGCGCGGAACATATGCAGATAGACCACAACGAAGAACGCAGAAGCGCCCGTTGAGTGCATATAACGAATAAACCAGCCGCCGGGCACATCACGCATGATGTATTCAACGGAAGCGAAAGCTAGGCTGGTATCCGGCTTGTAGTGGAAGGCAAGAAACAGGCCTGAAAAGATCTGAATCGCTAGCACGACCATCGCCAGCGAGCCCATAAAGTACCAGAAATTAAAGTTCTTCGGCGCATAATACTGCGCGATATGCTTATTCCAGGTTTCCATCATCGGGAAACGGTCTTCGACCCAACCTAAGAAACCGCTGTAATCATGTGCAGGACGGTCAGCCATTATGCTTTACCTCCACTTTCACCGATCAGAATGGTCTGATCATCCATAAAGTAATACGGCGGCACTTCTAGATTAGCGCCTGCCGGTACATTTTTGTATACCCGACCTGCCATATCAAAACGCGAGCCATGACAGGCGCAGTAGAAGCCACCTTTCCAATCCGCACCCAAATCAGCCGGAGCCACTTCAGGACGGAAAGTAGGCGAACAGCCCAAGTGCGTGCAAATGCCAACCAGCACCAAATACGCTGATTTGTCCTCACGGGCACGCACCCCGTTTTTCGCATATTCCGGCTGCATATTGGTATCGTCCGAAGCCGGGTCTTTCAAATTGGCCTCCATCGATGGCAAATCACCCAACATCTGTTCGGTGCGATTCACCACCCACACCGGCTTACCGCGCCACATGACCCGCACCAGTTGCCCCGGTTCTACTTTACTTACATTGTACTGCACCGGCGCACCTGCTGCTAAAGCACGCGCACTCGGAGCCATCGATGAAAGGAAAGGAGTGGCCACCGCTGCCACGCCCCCTGCGCCCACTACTGCGGTAGCGGTCGTCAGGAAGCGCCGGCGGCTCTGATCTACTTCAGAATTAGCCATTATCAGCTTACTCCCAGATAAATTAAAATCTTAAGAAAACAAAACTTTATAAACCAAGACTCCCTGCACACCGCTGAACTTAAACACGATACCTTGCAGGCAGCTAAAAATCGTTTAGGTCGCCAAATCCAGACCCATAGTACCGGCGCTTTTGCGCACCGCCTTGAGTAGATTTCAACCGGGCCGGATGATAGCACAAAAAGGAACGCAAAATAACGCTTCTTCCGGCATTAAAATCGGGCCTATGCAGGATTGTCCATATCAAAGTAAAAATGCGCTAGGCCAAACTGCTGCGCCAGATGCTCGCCTAAAGCCTCGGCCCCGTAACGCTCCGTTGCGTGATGACCCGCTGCAATGTAATGCACGCCATTTTCACGCGCACTGTGCGTGGTGTTCTCTGAAATTTCACCGCTGAGATAGGCATCCACCCCAAGGGCACAGGCTTGATCGATATAGCCCTGCGCGCCACCGGTACACCAAGCGATGCGCCGAATAGGGTGCTCGCCCCCGCTGACTAATAGCGGCTCACGCTGCAACACCTCGGCGACCCGCGCGCCAAAATCAGCCAGCGACATTTCGGTTTCTAGCACACCGACATTGCCCACCCCCTGCAAATCACGCGCGTCCATCACCTGCTGGCTGATAATCCCTAAACGCCGGGCCAACTGCGCGTTATTGCCCAGTTCGGAGTGTGCATCCAACGGCAGATGATAACCCAATAGACTGATATCATGCTCAAGCAGCGTTTTAATGCGCCGCTTCTTCATACCGCGCAGCACCGGCGCTTCGTTCTTCCAAAAATAGCCGTGGTGCACCAACACCGCATCCGCCCCCACAGCCACCGCCTGGTCCAGCAACTGCTGACTCGCTGTCACCCCCGTGACCAGTGTTTTAATCTCAGCCTTGCCCTCAACCTGCACGCCATTAGGCGCGTAATCATGGAAACGACTGACCTGTAATAATTCAGCTAGGTATTGCTCCAGCTCCAGCAAACTCACCGCACTGCTCACGCCGCTGCCTCCGTCATTATTTCCCCTAGCTTTTCCATAAAGCAGTCCATTTCTGCGTCTGTGCCTATGCTAATACGCAGGTATTCCTTGATACGTTCGGTGCTGAAGTAACGCACTAAGATGCCGCGCTGCTTCAGGCCGCGATACAGCGCTGCCGCATTCCCAGCAGGCGGGCGCACCAATAAGAAGTTCGTCTTGGACGGCAGCACGGCAAAATTCAGCTGCTGTAATGCCTGAGTTATACGCTCCCGCGTCGCGACCACTTTGCTGCAGTTGGCCAGCAGATGCGCCCGATCCTGCATGGACGCCGCGGCACCCGCCAATTCCATCCGGCCCAGCGTGTAGGGGTGAAACGAACCCTTGATCCGCTCTAGCCCTTGAATCAGCCCTGCGTCACCGATCGCGAGTCCAACCCGCAGCCCGGCCAGCGCCCGTGATTTAGAAAAGGTCTGCACCACCAGCAGATTGGGGTATGTTTTTGTGAGCGGCACCGCCGACTCAGCGCCAAAGTCGACGTAGGCTTCATCCACCACCACAACCGACTCGGTGTTATCTTGCAGCAGTCGCTCGATTTCAGCCACGCCCACCGCCAGCCCCGTGGGTGCATTCGGATTGGCGAAAATAATCCCGCCGTTGTCCACCCGATAATCATCCAGGCACAGGCTGAAGTCCTGTCGCAGCGGAATTTCCTGCGCATTAATCTCATACAGCAGCTTATAAATCGGATAAAAGCCATAGGACAAGTCGGGATACAACAGCGGCTTGTCCTGCTTCAACAGCCCATGAAACACATGGCCCAACACCTCATCCGAACCGTTCCCCACAAACACATTCTCCGGCGCAACACCGTAAAAATCCGCCGTTGCCTGCTTCAATACACCGCACGACGGGTCAGAATACAGGCGTAATGCAGCACCACCCGCCGCTTCAATCGCAGCCAGCGCACGCGGTGACGGTGGATAAGGACATTCGTTGGTATTCAGCTTAATATAACGCTGATCTTTCGGCTGCTCGCCCGGCACATAAGGGTCAAGATGATGTACCAGCTGGCTCCAGAATTGACTCATAATTAAGTGGCTGCGATGCGTGTGATTATTTGGATGCTCAGTATAACGCTGCTAAGGCAGGGCGGAAACAGCCCTTATGCGTTTCGTGGTAAATGATGAGCTCAGCCAGCCCTCTTTGAGATCATATTTTCTTAACCTTTAGGCCCTAAGGAGAACCCTAATGAAAACCCTATACCGAGCAGGCAGCACCACCGAAGCACATATTGTTGCGGGCATGTTAGAAGCACACGGCATCCAAAGCTACGTGGGCGGCCACCACCTTCAGGGGGGCGTGGGCGAAATCGCGACCCTGGATTTTGCGCGGGTATGGGTGACGGAGGCAGATTATGCCGCCGCGCTGCCGCTCATCGCAGCGTATGAGCAACACGAACCCGAGGATGTGAGCCACGCTGAACAGGTGACGAAACCGGCTAAGCGCATGGGCCTGTTCACTCCGCCGGTTTTATTTTGGGTCACGATTGGGGTATTACTAGGCTTGCTGCTCTGGTTTATATTTTAAGCACTAATCCCCGCCATACAGGTATATTTCAACTCCATAAAGTCCTCAATCCCATACTTGGAGCCTTCACGCCCCAACCCGGATTCCTTAACCCCACCAAACGGCGCAATCTCAGTCGAAATCAGCCCGGTGTTCACCCCAACCATACCGTATTCCAGCGCCTCAGAAACCCGGTAAATCCGACCTATGTCACGTGAGAAGAAGTAAGTCGCCAAACCAAACTCGGTAGCATTCGCCATTTGAATCGCCTCAGCTTCATCGCTAAACCGATACAACGGCGCTACCGGGCCAAAGGTTTCATCACGGGTAATCATCATATCCGTGGTCACATCCGCCAACAGCGTCGGCTCAAAAAAGGTATGACCTAATGCATGGCGCTTACCCCCCGCCAAAATGCGTGCGCCCTTCTCTACCGCATCAGCAATATGCGACTCAACTTTCTGCACCGCTTTTTCATCAATCAGCGGCCCCTGCGTCACCCCTGCGTCCATGCCATTACCGACTTTCAGCCCCGCGACCGCGGCTGACAACTTCTCAGCGAAGGCATCATACACACTGTCCTGTACCAAAATCCGGTTGGCACACACACAGGTCTGACCACTATTGCGGTACTTAGAAATCATCGCACCTTCGACAGCCTTATCCAGATCGGCATCATCGAACACGATCAGCGGTGCGTTACCACCCAGCTCCAGCGAGACTTTCTTCAGGGTATCGGCACTCTGCTTCATCAGCAGCTTGCCAACCGGCGTCGAGCCGGTAAACGTCACTTTGCGCACAATCGGATTAGACGTCATCTCACCGCCAATCGCCCGCGCATCACCGGTGACAATACTCAGAATACCCGCCGGTATACCCGCTCGCTCAGCTAAAACGGCCAGCGCCAGCGCCGAATAAGGTGTGGCTTCCGCCGGTTTAATGACCATCGGACAGCCCGCCGCCAGCGCCGGGCCAGCTTTACGTGTAATCATCGCCGTCGGGAAATTCCAGGGGGTAATCGCCGCACAAACACCAATGGGCTCACGGGTCACCAGAATGCGCTGATCCGGGTTATGGGTCGGAATAGTATCACCATAGGTGCGCTTCCCCTCTTCCGCAAACCAGTCGATGAAGGATGCGGCGTAACCAATTTCACCGGTGGCTTCCGCCAGCGACTTACCCTGCTCCAGCGTCATTAATTGCGCCAGATCATCCTTATTTGCCAGCATCAGATCATTCAGCTTGCGCAGAATCGCACCGCGCTCTTTAGCCGTTTTCTTGCGCCATGCGCCCCAGGCTGCATTCGCCGCTTCAAGCGCCCGCCGGGTTTCCGCCGCGCCCATATCAGGCACCGTACCAATGACTTCGCCGGTCGCCGGGTTAGTGACTTCAAAGGTTGCACCATTGTCCGCATCCACCCATTCTCCGTTGATATAGGCTTGCTGGCGGAATAATTCTTTATCATTTAAGTCCATGGGTTAACTCCACAATCATATAATTTAGTGACTGCACCATACCGGTGATCATGCGGAGCAGCAATAGCATTCAGGGGAGTATTTCACGGAAATGTCCCGGAATCAGTAGCCAACTTTTCCGCGTGATGCCTTAAGCCGGGATCGTTTCGTTTTGCTGTCCAGCCGTCGCCGCTGCGAACCTTTGGTTGGTTTGGTGGCTTTGCGTTTTTTTTGGGTAATTGCAACGGATTTGATCAGCACCTGTAGTCGCGCCAGCGCATCAGCCCGGTTTTTCTCCTGCGTGCGATATTGCTGCGCTTTAATGACGATAGTGCCATCTTTATTAATACGCTGGTCGGACAATTTCAGCAGGCGTTCTTTATAAAAATCAGGCAGCGAGGACGCACCTATATCAAAGCGCAGGTGAATGGCAGACGATACTTTATTGACGTTCTGCCCTCCGGCGCCCTGAGCACGAATCGCCTGACAATCGATTTCATCATCGGGGATACTGACCTGATTTGAGATAATGAGCACGACGGAAATTCCTAATTTAACTGATACCCGGATGGCAAAGATATTTATCCACTAATAGTGCTGCTTAGTGTAGAACGGATGGAACGAACTGCACACCCTAATAATTCGGCATGCGTATTGCGAATCGCATCGGTAAATTCCAGCTGTACACCCTTCCCCGTAGCACCCCGGTTACAAATATTACGCGGGTGAATCCCCGGAAATTGGTGCCCCTCAGTGCGAGTTGACACACCAGCATCACGTAAGCCATCGGCCAGTTTTTCTTTTAGCAGATGATCCCGGCCACCGATTAACACCTCAGGCTCAGCACCTTTACAACCATGAATCGAAACCACCGAAGCACACTGAGCAATGACCTTCAAACATACCGGATCATCAAATTTCGTACTGGTCAGGTGCAGGTACCTATAACTACCATATGACAACATGCCTTCAAACAGATAATAACTGAAAGCATCCCGACAGATACCGTCTGTTATCTCTGAGGTCATGTTTTCAATTTCACCGCCATGTGGCGCGATCACAGCAATCTCCGAATCGGTATCAATACGTGTCCGCACCCGGTAATCAACATCCCGCACATAATAAGATGTCAGCTCTGCAAAAGAGCTTAAATCCTTAGCCAGCGGTCTTGCTGAGTCCATCTACGACACCACACCCAGCTCACGTAATTTTGCTTGTTGCTCTTCGCTCAGATCCAGCACATCCGTCAATACCTGCTGGGTATGCTCCCCTAACAACGGTGGTGGTTTATTTGTAACGACCGGTGACTCAGACAATTTAATCGGGTTATTCACCATCGTCATTTCACCCGCTAGCGGATGCTCTGTCTCTACAATCATATCCCGGGCCTGTACCTGTTCATTGGCAAAGACCTGATCCAGCGTATTAATCGGCCCGCACGGCACGCCCAGTTTTTCCAGTTCTGCGATCCAATAAGCCGTCGTTTGGGCACGTAATAAGGGTTCCAGCAGTGGCACTAATTCAGCACGCTTTTGTACCCGTAACCGGTTAGTCTTATAGGCATATTCAAGTACCCATTCATCCCGCCCCAATAAACCACATAACCGCTCAAACTGGCTATCATTCCCCACCGCCAGAATAAAGTGTCCATCTGCGGTAGCGAAAGCCTGATACGGCACAATATTCGGGTGCGCATTCCCCATACGCTGTGGCACCTTGCCCGACACCAGATAATTCGCGGACTGATTTGCCAAAGCCGCCACCTGCACATCCAACAGGCTCATATCAATATATTGCCCCTTACCGGTACGATCCCGAAAGGCCAGCGCCGCCAAACAGGCATTACTGGCATACAAACCGGTGATCACATCGGCCAGCGCCACTCCTACCTTCTGCGGCCCGCCTCCCGGCTCGCCATCTGGTGCGCCGGTGATACTCATTAAGCCACCCATGGCCTGAATCATAAAATCATAGCCCGCCCGGTGTTTATATGGCCCGGTCTGACCAAAACCGGTAATCGAACAGTAAATTAGCTTTGGATTGACAGCTTTCAGGCGCTCATAATCTAAACCGTATTTCGCCAATCCACCAACCTTATAATTTTCCAGCAACACATCACTCTGTGCCGCCAATTCACGAATCAGCTGCTGCCCTTCCGGCTGCGTAATATCCAGTGTGACGGACTGCTTGCCGCGATTGGCACAGGTGTAATACGCGGCTTCCCGGCTGTCATTGCCCGCAGCATCCTTTAGCCACGGCGGCCCCCAACCACGGGTGTCATCTCCGTGCCCCGGACGCTCAATTTTAATCACCTCCGCGCCTAAATCAGCCAACAGCTGCCCTGCCCATGGCCCGGCGAGAATACGTGACATATCGAGCACACGGATATGGCCCAGTGCGGTGGTCTGTGTCATTGGAAACTCCTTGCGGTATCAGGAAAGCAGGAAATTCGCCAGCTCGGCACGAATATTCTGATATAAGCCGGGTAGCCAGTCAGGCTGTTCGCCAGCAGATTTATAATCCGGTGTTTTACGAAAATCAGTAGGTGCAATAATGACTTTCACATTCTCCCGCCCCACCCAGGCAGTCAGCGCAAACAGCTCTTCCGCCACTTCATCACCCATGGCCAAACAGCCCACCGATACCGCTTTACCATGGATCATAATATCGGAGCCGGGGTTCGCACGCTGTTCGGCCCGCGCCATTTTCAGGTCAAACGGATTGGGATAATTCAGGCGCAAAGAAACATGGAAACGACTGTTGGGGTTGAAAGCTTCAATAGTGTAGAAGCCTTCCGGTACCTGGTGATCACCTTCGCGTAACTTTGGCCCGGCGACGCCGCTGCTGGCTTGGATAGGGTAGGTGTGGATTTTGCGCCACCCGCCACCGTCATTTTGAGCGTATAGCTCCAATTGTTCAGTGTCTTTGAAAGCTAACAGGCGAACCGCTTTAGGAGGCAAATTGATACCTGCTGCCTCAAAATGAGGTTCAAGACGAGAACGTGCGGAATCACCAAACTGTTCCAGCCGGTCGGCAACGGTATATTTCTGATTGCGCACCTTTTGCTTGGCGTAGTCCACGGCGATTTCAGCTTTTTGAGGGTAATAGTGATAGAGGACTGCAGCTATTAGGGCTAGTACAAGAAAGATCAGAAGTGTCCGTTTTTTCATAGACTGTTACACCCTCACCGCCCGGTAAACGCCTGCAAACCCGTCTGCGCCCGCCCCAAAATCAACGCATGCACATCATGCGTCCCTTCATAAGTATTCACCGCCTCCAGATTCATCGCATGCCGAATCACATGATATTCATCCGACACCCCGTTACCACCGTGCATATCCCGCGCCACTCGCGCAATATCCAGCGCCTTACCACAGTTATTACGCTTCATCAGCGAAATCCCTTCCGGTGCCAACGTACCCGCATCCATCATCCGCCCCATCTGCAAAGCGCTTTGCAGTCCCAGCGCAATTTCGGTCTGCATATTCGCCAGCTTAAGCTGGATCAGCTGATTCGCCGCCAGCGGACGGCCAAACTGCTTGCGTTCCATGGTGTAAGTACGCGCGGCGTGCCAGCAAAATTCCGCCGCCCCCATCGTGCCCCAGGCAATACCATAACGCGCTCGATTCAGACAGCTAAATGGCCCAAACAGGCCTTTCGCATTAGGCAGTTTATTTTCTTCCGGCACAAACACTTCGTCCATCACAATTTCACCGGTGATCGAGGCGCGTAAGGAAAATTTGCCTTCAATTTTTGGCGCTGACAGGCCTTGCATGCCTTTTTCGAGAATAAAACCGCGAATCACACCGTCATCATCTTTCGCCCACACCACAAACACATCCGCCGCCGGTGAGTTAGTGATCCACATCTTAGCCCCGCTGAGGCTGTAACCACCATCGACTGATTTAGCACGGCTAATCATCCCACCGGGATCAGAACCATGATCCGGCTCAGTCAGACCAAAACAACCGATCCACTCACCGCTGGCCAGCTTCGGCAAGTATTTCTCACGCTGTGCTTCGCTGCCAAAGGCATGAATCGGGAACATCACCAGGCTGGACTGCACGCTCATCATCGAACGATAGCCGGAATCCACCCGCTCCACCTCACGCGCCACCAGACCATAGCTCACATAGTTTAGACCCGCACAGCCGTAACCCTCAATCGTACTCCCCAACAAACCCAGCTCGCCCATCTCATTAAAGATTTCGCGCTCAAAAGTTTCATGCCGATTGGCGGCCAACACACGCGGCATCAGCTTATCCTGACAATAGCGCTGGGCGCTATCGCGGATCATTTGTTCTTCTTCGGTGAGCTGGGCGTTTAGTGCCAGCGGGTCTTCCCAGTCGAAAGCAGCGAGTTTTACCGATGCGGCCATGGATTGATCCTCAAAGTCGGGTGATTTAATATGTCCTGTAAAATGACGACATTCCAAATAAATGTCAACATTTTTGACTAATATGCACCACATCCATTACTATCAGTTTTTTCATCACGTCAATCCATATGGTCAATAACAAACCCAGCAACGCCAGCCCGGACAACTACGCGGCTCAGGTGTTGGGCCAGCTCAAACAGGATATCCTCAGCGGTTACTTTCAACCCGGCGAGAAACTGGTGATGTCGCGCCTGAAACAGCATTATCAGGTGGGCGTCAGTCCGCTGCGGGAAGCGCTATCACGCCTGTTGGTTGAACAACTCGTTGAAGTCGAAAACCAACGGGGCTTTCGTACCTGCCCGGTGACGCTGGCGGAAATGCTGGATATTTACGAAACCCGCGCCCATATCGAAACGCTGTGTGTCGGACTGGCGATGGATAAAGGCGATGATCACTGGGAAGCTGGCATTGTTGCGGCGGCACACCGGCTGAAAAAAGCCGGAAGTTTAGCGGATAAAACGCACCAGGAAATTCAGGCTTGGGAACTGTGCCATCATGAGTTTCATACTGCGATTGTGAGTGGTTGCGCCTCCCCTTCCCTGCTTCAAGTCAGACGCTCGTTGTATGAACGCGCTTCGCGTTACCGGAATTTGTGGTTAAACAGTGATATGGCAGAACCTACCGCTTTTTTTGCCAATAACCGGGAACATGAGGCACTGGTGGAGGCAGTGTTGGGTGGTGAGAAAGCTGAGGCTGAAGCGTTAGTTCATCAGCATATTCTGGGGCCGAGCCAGACGTTGTTACCGGTGCTGGAAAGGTAAAAACGATGCCTTATCGGGACGAAGAGCGTTGACTGACCAGTCTTGAAAAGACTGGTCATAGCACGATGCTGTCGCACTCAGCAGCGACATCTACAGCAGAAACGAACCTAAGCCGAAACCGTCTCAGTAAACACTAACCCATCCTCACCGGCATCCACTGCAATCGTCTCACCCGGCGCAAACCGGCTCGCCAAGATTTCCTGCGCCAATGGATTCTCCACCAGCTGCTGGATCGCCCGCTTCAACGGCCTCGCACCATAAACCGGGTCGTACCCCGCCTCAGCAATCAGATCCATCGCCGCGTCGCTAAACGCAATCGTCAGCTCGCGCACCGCCAGGCGCTTGCGCAGTCCACCCAGCACTAAGGTAGCAATTTGCCGAATCTCAGCCCGGTTCAGCGGATGAAACACCACCGTCTCATCAATCCGGTTAATGAACTCAGGGCGGAAATGCGTGCCAACGATCTCCATCACCGCCGCTTTCATGCGCTCATAATTCTCCTCGCCCGCCATTTCCTGAATCACATTCGAGCCAAGATTCGAGGTCATCACGATCACCGTATTACGGAAATCTACCGTGCGCCCCTGCCCGTCTGTCAAACGACCATCATCCAGCACCTGTAACAGGATATTGAACACGTCGGGATGCGCCTTCTCGACCTCATCCATCAGAATTACTGAGTATGGACGCCGCCGCACCGCTTCAGTGAGATAACCGCCTTCTTCATAGCCCACATAGCCCGGAGGCGCACCAATTAAACGCGCTACCGAATGCTTCTCCATAAACTCGGACATATCAATCCGCACCATCGAATCATCGGTATCAAACAAAAATTGCGCCAGCGCTTTCGTCAATTCCGTCTTACCTACCCCGGTAGGCCCAAGAAACATAAACGAACCACTCGGCTTCTTCGGGTCAGACAAACCGGCACGCGCACGTCGGATCGCATTCGACACTGCGACCACCGCTTCATCTTGTCCAATCAGACGCTTACGCAGCTCATCTTCCATCTGCAGCAGCTTTTCCTTCTCAGACTCCATCATTTTACTCACCGGAATCCCCGTCCAGCGCGCCACAATGTCAGCAATCTCTTCTTCAGTGACCTGATGCTTCAGCAGCTTATTATTTTTACCGCCATCACTCTGCTCAACTGCCTGTTCCAACTGCCCTTCCAGCTCAGGAATCTTGCCGTATTGCAGCTCAGACATCCGCGCCAGATCACCGGCACGCTTAGCGGTTTCAAACTCAATCCGCGCCTGATCCAGCGCCTCCTTGATATGCGTCGTGCCCTGCATTGCGGCTTTTTCCGCTTTCCAGATTTCATCCAGATCGGAATACTCTTTTTCAGCCTTCAGCAGCTCATCATCAATAATCGCCAAACGCTTCTGCGACGCCTCATCCTTCTCTTTCTTTAGCGCCTCGCGCTCCATTTTGAGCTGAATAAGGCGCCGATCAATAATATCCAGCGCTTCCGGTTTAGAATCGATTTCAATCCGAATGCGCGACGCCGCTTCATCAATCAGGTCAATCGCCTTATCCGGTAAATTACGCTCGGTAATATAGCGATGCGACAACGTAGCCGCTGCCACCAGCGCCGGATCGGTGATCTCAACACCGTGGTGCACCTCGTACTTCTCCTGCAGGCCACGCAGAATCGCCACGGTATCCTCAACACTCGGCTCGTCCACCAAAATCTTCTGAAAGCGCCGCTCCAAGGCCGCATCCTTCTCCAGATACTCCCGGTATTCATCCAGCGTCGTCGCACCAACACAGCGCAGCTCACCCCGCGCCAGCGCGGGCTTCAGCATATTACCGGCATCCATCGAGCCTTCCGACTTACCGGCTCCGACCATCATATGGATTTCGTCGATAAACAGGATAACGTTGCCATCGGACTTAGCGATGTCATTCAGCACCGCTTTCAGACGCTCTTCAAAGTCACCCCGGAATTTCGCCCCGGCCAGCAAAGCGCCAAGATCAAGCGACAACAACCGTTTGCCCTTAACCCCTTCCGGTACCTGACCATCCACAATACGCTGCGCCAACGCTTCCACTAATGCGGTTTTACCCACCCCCGGCTCACCAATCACAATCGGATTATTCTTGGTGCGGCGCTGTAGGATCTGCACCATACGGCGGATTTCTTCATCACGCCCAATGATAGGGTCAATCTTGCCCTGCTCAGCGCGCTCGGTCACGTCGATGGTGTATTTTTCCAACGCCTGCCGCTGATCTTCTGCATTCGGATCGCTGACATTCTGGCCGCCGCGCATTTCTTCGATAGCTTTCTCTACCGCCGGCTGAGTCGCGCCACATTCACGCAGCACATTACCGAGCTGGCCCTTATCATCCAGCGCCGCCAAGACATAAAGCTCAGATGATATGTACTGATCATTACGCTGCTGTGCCAGTTTATCGGTACTGTTCAGCAGCTTGTTGAGATCGCGTGACACATGCACATCTCCCGCATCACCACCCGATACACTCGGCATTCGATCCAGCGCTTCACCCAACTTTGAACGCAGCTGGTTAACGTTAGTGCCTGCTTTCGTCAGCAGGCCGCGTGAGGAGCCGCCCTCCTGATCCAACAGTGCTGTCATCAGGTGAACCGGCTCAATAAATTGTTGATCACGCCCCAGCGCAAGGGACTGGGCATCCTGTAAAGCCAGCTGGAATTTGCTGGTTAATTTGTCCATTCTCATTGAGCATTACCCCATAGAATTATCTTTGAATTGTTACTAGATATGGGGCAGAAATCCTGATAAATCAAGTGAGAGCGCATTAGGGCAAACCCTGGCACGCCCGAAAAAATACGACCACAAGTAATCTATGTCATAATCTATGGCATAATGGTGGGTGTGGCTGAAAACATTGGCAGGATACAAGGTGGGTAAGAGTGATTTGAGCAAGGGCAATTTGAGCAAAAGCGACAGAACTTCCCTCATCAAACAGCGCGGTATTGCCTTATGGCATGTGATGCTGTTAGTGATCATTGCAGTGACGCTGGCGCTATGCGGCAAGCGCGGCACCGTCCCCTTCTTCCAGACTGAAGCGCCCATCATCGGCAAATTAGACAGTAACCTCCTGCCCGCTATCCCCGGATTTTCCAGCCGTCGCAGCGGACAAAGCCAGCAACATTCAGCGCAGCCCCGACCTACTGACTACGAGCCAAGCGATATTCAACCACCGCGCGTACGTGTGAGTCGGGAATCACCAGTCAACGAATATCATTCGGAATCTCTAATGCTCGCCAGGCCCGTGCGGCACACCACCACAGCGGCAAAAAAATCCCCTAAAACGAGTCAATACGACCGACAGTATCCGGCCAATCTCACTACAGGTTATTACACGGTACAGGTTTTTTCCGGCTACAACTCGAAAAGCGCCTATGACTTACAGAAGGCGCTGCAACGCGATGGCTACCGTTCCTATATCCATACCGAGGAAACCCGCCAAGGCATTCTGTTTAAGGTGCGCATCGGTGAATACACGAATCGTTCGGATGCCTTTGCGATGAAGAGTAAGATCCGCCGTAGCTACCCCCAGAAAATGGGCAAGAGTTTTGTATTACTGCGGGCAGGCCAGTAAACCCCCACTGTCACTACAGGCTGCTGACTCGCCATCCCTTATAGCTCGTAGGGCCGTTTGAAGGGATCACTAAGTTTCACTTTTTCTGGCTTTGGTTTTCTGGGCTTGCGCCGCCAGCGCCGATTCGACAAACGATACAGCAACGGTACGGCAAACAACGTCAACAGCGTCGAGAATCCCACCCCCCAAACAATCGCCGTTGCCACCGGCCCCCAGATTAAGGACTGTCCACCCAGGCCTGTCGCCAGCGAAAAAAGGCCAGCGATCGTGGTCAGCGTCGTAATCATAATCGGAATGACTCGCCGCCGCGCCGCATACACTGTGGCATGCAAAACGCTCATACCGCGCTTACGCCGGTCATTAGCCGCCGAGATCAGCACAATCGCCGCGTTCACCGCAATACCCGCCAGTGCCACTACGCCATAAAGGGTATAAAGACTCAGCGGGTTTTGGGTGACCAATAGCCCAAAAACCACACCGGTAAACGCCATTGGCACTGTAAACAGAATCATCAGCGGCTGCCAGTAACTGCCGAACTGCGTGCCTAGAATCAGGTACATCAGCCCGACCCCAAACAGAAAGAGCACGCCAATCGAATCCAAGCTCTCCTGTATATCATCCAGCTGCCCAGAAAAATCCAGGTCTATATCCGGGAAATCCGCCTGATGCTGTTCCCAGGCAGCCTTCAGCATATTATTCGCCTGCACGGTATCCATCGGACACACCGTATAGTCAATATCCTCCGGCTTACCACCGCACGCCGCGCGCGGCGCATCTGGGCGCTCCACCAGATCCGCCTCCAGCGTAATGGCTCGCCGGAAATTATAGTGGCGGATATTACCTAAGGACACCCCACGCTCCTCATACACGAGATCACGCAGCACCATTGATCCACCACCCGGCAGCGGCATACGGAAGCCCAGCAAATCCGTCACGGACTGATAGTTACCCAAATCGGCTTTCACCCGCAGTTCCAGCTTCTCACCTTCACTTTGCATATCAGCGACCACATCACCATCGACTAATAATCGCAGCGTGCGCACCACTTCACGTGGCGCAATTCCGGCACGACGAATCACCTCATGGCGCAGCCGCAGCGTCATTTCCATCCGCCCCGGGCTAGCATCATCACTGACATCTTTAATCGCCGGGTGGGCATCTAATACCGCCCGCAACTTAGCGGCAGCGGCTTCAATTTCTTCATAGACATCACCGCGTACTTTGACACTGATCGGTTTCGCCGACGGTGGCCCACCCGCTAGTTCAAGGAAATTGATATCCACCGGCCCAAGCACGCTGGTCACTGCGGCACGCATCCCATCGATAATGGCTTTTACCTCGCGTGAGCCTTCTGAAACCGGCTTTAAGCTCACCACAATCTGACCATAGCGCTCCCCAAACAAGGGTTCAGTCTCGGTAAAACGCTGCCCGGCATAGGACAAAATGGAGCGCACATCATTAGGCTGTACATTCGCCCGAATCCTCTCTTCCACCTCCATAGTTTTTGCCATGGTTTCGTTCAGCGGCGTCGAGCTAGGCATTTCGACATTAACGTAGAACAGGCGCAGATTATCGGAAGCAAAGAAATTCATCGGTATTAAACCCATTCCCACAATACCGAGCGAACTGCCAAACAGTGAAACAATCAATACTAGGGTAAGTATCGGCCAACGCAGCGCGCGCATTAACAGCTTAGCGTACTTAATCTGAATCCAGCGGGTAGCGCGCTCACGGAAACGTTGCACGCGCCCTGGATTGTTGAAATCAACCTTGGCCACCCCCACGTGTGCGGGCAACATCCAGAACGCCTCAATCAAACTAATCGCCAGCGCAATCGACACCACCATCGGAATGACCCGCATGAACTCACCCAGAATCCCCGGCAGCAGCATCAAGGGCAAAAAAGCCGCAATCGTGGTTAAAACCGCCGTCGTCACTGGGAGTGCAATCTCATTAATCGCTCCCACTGCCGCATCAATCGGCGTTGCCCCACGCTGTAGCCGATAGTAAATCGACTCCACCACCACCACAGCATCATCCACCAGCATGCCCAACACGATGACCACACCGAGTAACACCGTCACATTCAGCGTCTCTCCTTTCATCGACAGCACCCAAAAAGTCGCCGCCAGAATGAAAGGAATCGCAATCGCCGTCAAAATGGCAATGCGCAAACCAAGAAACAGCCAGGCCACAAACAGCACCAGCAGCAAACCGATCAGCGCATTACTTTCCATAATGTTAATCGCTTCCCGCGTTGGAATGGTCTGGTCATCAATCAGCACCAGCTTAACCCCGGTCACATCAGTGAACCGATTGCGGTCTGCGATATAGGTCTTGAGGCGCTCGACCAGCTGCAAAATATTGCTCTTATCCTGCTTCATCACCGCCAGCATAATGGCGGGCTCGCCCAGGAGACGCACTTCCTGACTCGCTTCAGAACGGGCGCGCTGGATAGTCGCTAGTCTAGATAATGGGACTTCGCGCCCAAGGCCCTGCACTGGCATATCACCCAACAGCGCCGGATCATTAGTTTTACCAACTAGGCGTACTAACCAGCTTTGGCCTTCAACATCCAGCACGCCAGCCGATAAATCTTGGAACCAACCCTGAATCGTATCCACCAGTTGGCCAGGTGTCAGGCTGAGTGATTCCAAGGCCTCAGTATCAAATAACACCTGAATTTCAGGATCATCTAGTCCGGTAGGATCAACTCGATCCACGCCTTTAATTTGCTCAATCGCTTTTTCAATATTGCGCGCTTGAATGCGTAAATTTTCATCATCACCCACCCCTTGCACCGCAATCATTGCCGCAGGAAACGCATTCGCGGTAGTGATCTCAATGATTTCAGAATCCAGCGTTTCTTCCGGCAAGGTATCGGCTACATTCTGAATTTCACGCCGCAAATCGGCGATGCGCTTATCGAAGGTGCGCTCATCGATGTCGTTAAAACGTATCAGCAGGCTAGAAATATTTTCGCGGCTGTTGCTGGAGGCAAATTTAATGTCAGCGATGCCGCGAATCGCGTCTTCCAACGGATCGGTCACGCGCTTTTCAACATCTTCCGCACTCGCCCCTGGCAGCACCGTCGCGACTGAAATCCAGTTAAAGTTAATCGTGGGGTCTTGCTGACGCGGCATGCTGTTGTAGGCGATCAATCCAATCACCAACACCAACACAAAAGTCAGATTGGCGAGCACATGATTTTGCAATAAACGGGCATACATCAGTCAGCTCCGTCTTTTAAAATTGCAGGAAAAGAACGAACACAGGAAAGCGGCCACAGTAAATGGCTATACCGTAAATTGCTATACATTTTTATCGGCATCATGGCTGCTCATATTGGATTTTCTGACCGTCACGCGCACGTAGACGGTTAGCATCAATAAGCCGTGTATCAGGCGGTAAATCAACCCGTACAGGCTGCCCCTCTTGTGCGTTAGTCAGCGGCTCAAACTGTGCTTTATCGCCAACCGCCAACATAATGCCTAGCTCACCATCGCGCCGCACCAGCCAATTAGGCGGCAGCGAGGACAGCTTACTCTGCCAGCGCAAACGACCACTTTGCCCAACAGGAAAGCCGTGTAAGTCATTAACTTTAAAGCGCACTTCCTGTGTACCCGTCGCCTGATCAACCCGCGCAATCACTGCGCGCCGTTCAACGGCCAGCGCTTCGTCACCCACGATGAATAAGGTCTGCTCACTCTCCGCTTCAGCACGAATAGCTTCGGCAGACAGCTGCACGCTGACCTCCATTTCATCCGTTTGTAAAATCTGAAAAGCCAGCGCACCGGGTGCGGCCACCTGCCCGAGCTGCAAGGCGCGTGCCGTGATCTGGCCAGAGAACGGCGCGGTTATTTCACAGCGCGCCACCACAATGTCAGCAGCTTCGACCTGCGCCAGCGCCGTTTCCAGCTCAGTTTCCGCCGCCATAAGATCCGCTTTGGCGGCAGCCCACTCCGACTGTGCGGTCACAACATCCGCATCAGCCACCGCCGCTTCGGCCGCAGACACATCGGCATTGGACTGCGCCGTTTCCACCCCAGCCCGCACTGCCGCAACATTGGATTCGTTAATCACGATCTCCGCCTGCGAACTGGCGACATCCGCGTTGCTGGCCTCCATCTGCGCTTGGGCCGCACGAAAATCACTGCCCGCCGTACTAATCTCAGCATTGGCTGTTACCACGGCAGCTTGGGCGGCGGTGGCATCTGCCTGAGCGGCACGTAATGAACTGCGCGCGGACTCAACACTGGCCTGCGACTGCTCCAGCACATTCGCGGCAATTAATTGTTGTGCCCGTAACTGCTGATTTCGCTTTAGCTGGGCTTGTGTCACGCTCAGCTGGCTCTGCGCTGCCGGTATTCGCGCCTGTGCTGCCGCTGCCTGTGCTTTAGCGGTATTCGCTCTGGATTTCACCGTATTTATCCGCGTGCCGCTGGCATTCATAGTGGCGGTCGTCGCTTTCGCTCTGGCCGACGCACCGCTGACTCGCGCCTGCGCCGCTTGCACCTGTGAGGCAGCAGCTTGCACCTGAAATTCATTGGCCCTCACCTGCGAAACCGCAACTCTGACCCGTGCCAGCGCCGCTGCTGCCCGCTCCGCTGCGGCGTCAGCACGCGACTCCGCCGCCTCAGCACGCGCTGCTGTGGCCGCAATCCGCGCTCTAACGGTCGCTGCACCGGCAGTCGCTTGACGCAGTGCCACCTCAAAATCCCGGCATTCAAGGCGCGCCAGCACGTCGCTGGTCTGTACCTGATCACCCACTCGGACATTGATTTCTGTGACGCGCGCGGTCACTTCGGCGTTTATGGCGGCGTCATTGACACTCACCAGCTCAGCCTCCACATCACGCTGTCGCTTAGAGGCCACCGTTTCCAGCATCACCACGGTCACTGCCAGTGCTTCATTGTTATTATCTTCAGCCGCAGCGGTCAGAGAAAACACCGAACAGATAAGTGCAACCAAACCTGTTAGTGCAATTTTATTAATCAGTTTCATTTGGATTATAAACATAACAGTATTGCGAAATAGTACAACGAAGGATATAACACTCCCTGTCATCTGACTATTAACTATTACAAGACCTAGACTAACGTCTATACAAAACTTATAAGCGAGTAGCGCATGTCGAAGTTATTTTCCCCCATATGGATCAAAGAATTACAAACACATTGGAATAATGAACCTGGTGTAAAAGAACGCCTTGCCGATATAGATTTTAGTGGCATTATTGCCTGCGGTTTCAAAAATGAAGACGAGCCCAGCGGAGTTTTCGTCATTGAGGCGGGGGAATGCGTCAGCTGTGGCGCTTATGCTGGCGAAGCATTAGACTGGGATATGCGGGCCTCTCGCAAACACTGGATGCAATGGGTGTCTAAAGGCATTGGCCTCACCGGACTAGGTATTGCTTGCACCACGGGCAAATTAGAATTTGTGAGGGGTGATTACAAGGACATGCTTAAAAACCCAACATTAGGTCAGGCCTTTGCTAAAGCACTGAGCTTAATGAAACGTATTGAAACGGAGTAACAGGCGCAGTATAGACCATAGCTTAATCACCGTGCTGCACCTGCGCCTGTCTAGTTGACGCCTTATGCGCTTGTTCTGTCAACTCATCAGAACCAAACACGACCCCAAGTCCGAGCAAAAAAATACTCCCGTACCAAAACCAGAACCCGAGGCCCTGCTCAATGATTTCAGTGCTTTGGGTGGTGCCCGGCAGCGTGTTAAACCAGAAAGCCTGGGTCGCAACCAGTAAGCCGAATGCAGCAAGCAAGGTGGCTCGCACTGGGGCGGAATACATCATAATGACCGCCATCAGCATTAGTAGGTTCGCGTACCAAGCGAACTGAAAGATAACAGCACCCATCCAGCCAGTCGCAAATACCCAATAGCCGACAATTGTCCGCTCCGGCGTTTCAAAAACCGGCAGCCAAAAGGCGGCCACCCACAGCAATCCGCCCAAAAATAGTGCGGGCGAGGCAATCGGTAAGCGGCTTAACAACAGGGAAGGCATCGGCTAATTCCAGCGGTCATAACATTAAATTCAGGGATTTCATTTAGCACGCTCCTATTATAAGGCTTTCTGCCAACACAGCCAGAATATTACGGGGCAACTCACAAATTTGCCCACTCACCTAGCCGCAGAGCAGCACTGAATTGGTGCAAATAATTCACCAATTCAGTGCTTTAATCACATCATGCACAATTTCAGTGAATAATTGAGCTGAATTTTTGCTAATTGAACGCAAAGCCGTTAAAAACCAGCGCGCGCGCTCAGAAAAAACTGGTCAAGTCACAGCACCATCATTAATGATAGCCGCTTAAATTTTTAACCGTTATCTCCACAGAGGTTATAGGATGGAAAACGTTGTCTCAGCATTAGATACCCTGTTTGTTCTCATTGGCGCTGTAATGGTACTCGCTATGCACGCAGGTTTTGCTTTTTTGGAAGTCGGCACGGTGCGCCACAAAAATCAGGTCAATGCACTGGTTAAAATTATAGCCGATTTTGCAGTATCAACCATTGCCTATTTTTTTATTGGCTATTATATCGCCTATCAGGTCGGTTTTTTTGAAAGCGCAAATATACTCGCTGAAAAAAATGGTTATGAATTAGTGAAGTTTTTCTTCCTGTTGACGTTTGCAGCCGCTATCCCAGCCATTATCTCCGGGGGTATTGCAGAACGAGCAAAATTTTACCCACAGGTAGCCGCGACATTTATACTAGTCGCGCTGATTTATCCTCTATTTGAAGGTGTTGTTTGGAACGGCGCACTCGGCATACAGGCCCTGTTTGAATCAACGTTTGGCGCAGCCTTCCATGATTTCGCTGGATCCATAGTGGTTCACGCCATGGGCGGCTGGCTGGCGCTGGGGGCCGTGGTCATGCTGGGTGCAAGACGGGGCCGCTACAATCAGAAAGGACAGCCTATGTCGGCCCACCCTCCTTCCAGCATTCCATTTCTCGCCCTGGGCGCATGGACGCTGAGCGTTGGCTGGTTTGGCTTTAACGTCGTCTCCGCCCAGGCGATAGAAGGTATTAGTGGGCTGGTCGCGATTAACTCATTGATGGCCATGGTCGGTGGCATTTTGGCCGCCGTTGTATTCGGCAAAAATGATCCCGGCTTTGTGCATAACGGCCCGCTAGCGGGCTTGGTCGCAGTCTGTGCGGGTTCTGACCTGATGCATCCCTTGGGTGCCTTAATCACTGGCTTAATCGCCGGTGCGCTGTTTGTTTGGGCCTTCACTGCTGCACAGAACCGCTGGAAAATTGATGATGTCCTTGGCGTCTGGCCGTTACACGGTATCTGTGGTGCCTGGGGTGGTATTGCAGCAGGTATTTTTGGTTTGGAAGCCCTCGGTGGTATGGGCGGGGTTAGCTTCATGGCACAGTTGGCCGGTACGCTCATGGGCGTAGCTTTCGCCACCGCAGCAGGCTTTATTGTTTATGGTGCGTTGAAAAAGACGGTGGGTATTCGCCTGACTGAGGAAGAAGAACACCAGGGCGCGGATCTGAGCATTCACAAAATCAAAGCCAGTCCCGAAATGTAGACTAGGATCGGCGCTTGCATCTGTGCTAGATTCAAGCCCATGATCAACACAACCCTCACATGGCTCAGCCAGTACCAAGCAATCTTAACCTGGCTGGGCCTTGTTTCACTCCTGATGTTTGTTTTCTCTCTGTTGTTACTACCTTGGCTAATCAAAAAAATTCCAGCCGACTATTTCCAGCGCCCGCCTAGCCACGCACCCGCAGGCATGCTGTTTGCTCCACATAATATTGTGCGTAATGCGCTTGGCTTTTGCATTCTACTGGCCGGACTGGCGATGTTTGTGTTACCCGGACAAGGCATTCTGACGGTGATGGTGGGCATTGCGATCATGCAGTTTCCGGGCAAATACCAGCTAGAACGCTGGCTAGTTAGCCGCAACGGCGTATTATCCACACTGAACTGGTTCAGGCGCAAAACACATGCTCCCGAGCTAAGACTTTGAGCGCGGACTTAGGAGCCGTGAAACAAGGAATATTGAAAGTTATCTAGTCCACCGGCGGCACAGTACACCTTGTCTTGCAACAAATGATCAGATAAGCGCACCTTACCGTTTCGGTCGATAATAAGCCCCTGAACTTCGCTGCCACAGCGCTGTGCGGCATCGTCCTTCACTCCTGTGCCTAATACCGCGATAATGCGCGTGGTCTTGTCCTGTTGGAAGATTTGTACCTTGTCTGACCCCGGTGATTTGACAAAATAGCAGGGCGACATGGGCTTTAGCACCTGCTGGCTACTATTATGCTGACTCTTATCCTGGGCGACCTGAAGCTGACAGCCGCCGCCGTCCGACGCCTGCGTCCAGAGTGACAGGCTATTGCCCGCCACATAGATCTGATCAGTGATATAAACCGTTTCAGCACGCTCAGGGATAGCTAAGGTATTCAAAGCCATAGAATTAGGCTGGTCACAGGCAGTACTCCCTGCAGCAATCAGCAGAAAAGTCACATAAACCCGCAGTTTACATGCGCCAGTGGCGAGGCGGCCGCGCAGTGTCAGTGCACCGGCCAAAACCACACTTCCTCGGAGCGCTCCAGGTAATCCAAGCCACCGCTGGCCATAGCTGGCCCCTCCCAGGCAAAGGAACCAGCAGCCATAAATTTCCCGGTGCCATCCCATAGGTCAATATGATCACCCTGATTATTTTCACCCCAGAAATTCTGACAATAGATAATGCCAGTGCGATTGGCATAATCTTCATAAGTCACATTCCTTTTGACTTCCACCGCGCCAAATTTTGCGGTGTTTTTGCGTACCCAACTTGCCAACTCCCGCGCCCGCAGCGTATGGCCTTGTCCGCTGTGACCAAACCAACATTGCGCACCTTCATAATCCTGTAGCAGCCCACTCAGATTCAGACAGACGCCCATCCGAATCGCACACTGATTATCAAAATTAGGTACCGAATCCGGGCGACGACAAGGTTGCATTTCAGTGTGGCTAATGTTGGGATGATTCTCCCACAGGCGACCAAAGCCCAGCTCGACGCCTTCTCGCGGCAATGCGGTGGTGGGCGGCGGCATAAATGGAGGCCGCTCCGGGACAGGCGCCTCCGGCTCAGTTACTGTAGGCGGTGTCGGTGTCGGTGTCGGTGTCGGTGTCGGTGTCGGTGTCGGTGTCGGTGTCGGTGTCGGTGTCGGTGTCGGTGTCGGTGTCGGTGTCGGTGTCGGTGTCGGTGTCGGTGTCGGTGTCGGTGTCACCGAGGGTGGCTGTGGCGCAGGCGTCGGTCCAGACCCGTTAGGGTTATTCCTGTCGTTAGTCCTAAATAAAAACCGTAACCATTCTAAAAAACCATTCCAGTCCATTGCACCTACTCCTATCAATTAATTAATCACAAGCACCTATCATCAATCAAAAACACATACCCGCATTATGTGTGACAACGATGGGTATGGTACGCCTAATAAAGCATAGGGCAATCAGTGACACCTTTCACGCAGGCAGCTGCCCCGTGGAAAATGCGCACTGAGAAACTCCATTTGGTCAGACAAAATATTTCTGCCCTGAAGAAATACATATTCCGCATAGGTCGGCATAAACGGCACCGCTAACAGCGGCATGCCGGCCTGCTCTGGGGTACGGCCACCCTTATGGCTGTTGCAGCTCTTACACGCCGTCACCACATTAGTCCAAATGTCCTCGCCGCCTTTCACCGTCGGAATAATGTGATCACGCGACAATGCCGAGCTGTTGTAATGCTTACCACAATAAAGGCAGACATGGTTATCGCGTTTGAATAAAGTGGGATTATTCAATGGTGGCGCATACGCGCCTGAAAAAAACCGCTGCTTACTGCCAACCGTGGCAATAATAGAATTTAAGGTTAATTCACTGCGCACCCCAGTTTTGGCATTAATCCCGCCTTTAATCTCCAGCAATGGTGTACCACAGGTATAAGCCACCTGCTGGGTGTAATACAGCTTGACTGCACTTTGGTAATGAATCCATTCCAACGGCATACCGCTAATATCTGTGCGTAATATGAGTTGTTGCAAATCAGACATAAAGGGCTACTCCTGCTCGTTTTCATTACACCGCTAGTACTGGACCAAATGCCCTGACATAACACTCCTTTTATATCCACTATTTATCGGAAAAAATCAAGTTATCCATGCTTCGAAACGGTACGCTAAATTAAGGTCAAGCGTCGGTAAAATAGCAGCTTAGATCATAGCAGACGACAACAGAGGCGGGGTTGGAATAGCAGAAACGCTAGGCAATTAGCAGGCAGAATCGGGGCGTTTTGACAAAATATTATTTAAACGGGTAGTTAAAGCACTGTGCTTGCATGGCCTGCACAAAACAATTCGGCAGGCCGTAAGACTATCACTATCAAGCAAGCATCACGCCGCTTCAGGTTCCATCACTGCCAGCTTCAGTTTTTTGACTGCCGCATTTTCTAGCTGGCGAATCCGCTCAGCAGAAACGTTGTATTTAGTGGCTAAATCCTGGAGCGTGGCTTTTCTTTCTACCAGCCAGCGACTCGCCAAAATATCTTGGCTGCGCGCATCCAACTGCGCTAAAGCACCCTGAAAACGCTGGCGGGTGTAAGCTTCCCACTGCTCAGCTTCTAAGGCATCCGCGGGATCAGCTACGTCGGAAGCCAGATATTGGCTCGGTGAATACGCCTGTTCATCATCGTCACTGTCGGTCGGCAACTCAAACGATACATCGTGCGCACCCAGCCGTTTTTCCATTTCCAACACATCTGCCTTGGTCACACCCAAGTCATTCGCCACTTCTTGTGCCTGATCGTTAGACAGCCAGCCGAGGCGCTTTTTACTGCTACGCAGGTTAAAAAATAGTTTTCTTTGGGCTTTAGTGGTCGCCACCTTAACGATTTTCCAGTTGCGCAAGATAAATTCATGGATCTCTGCTCGAATCCAATGCACCGCAAAGGAAATCAGCCGCACATTCATCGTTGGATCAAAGCGTTTCACCGCTTTCATCAGGCCAACATTCCCTTCCTGCACCAAATCACTCAGCGGCAAGCCGTAACCGTTGTAGCCACGGGCAACTTTCACTACAAAACGCAGATTATGCAGAATGAGCTGTTTCGCGGATTCAAGATCGTTGTCTGCACGTAAGCAGTGTGCCAGATCACGTTCTTCTTCAGCATTCAGTACGGGTATCGCGTGGATAGCGTGAATATAACTTTCCAGATTCCCAACCGGAACTGGTAAAGTCTGTCCACGAACCATCAATGCGTTAGCCATTTTTTCTGTCTCCTTGAGTTATCATTTATGTCATTTTAGCACTCTGCAAGCCGGAGTGCTAATTCACACACTCAGCGGTGGTACACGCCCCCTTATTCACGCCGGAAGCACCTAAATTATTCAGCATCAGCCCGATGGTTAAACGCCACACTCAGCAGGCGAGAAGTCAGATCAACCACGGGAATGACATGCTCATAAGGCATCCGCTTTGGCCCAATAACGCCCAGCACACCGAGCTGATCTTCCCCCATGGAATAAGGTGCAGTGACCAAACTGCAATCACCAAATACATCATAGCCCGATTCGCGGCCGATAAAGATTTTAACGCCTTCAGCCTGAATGCTTTTATCAAATAAATTCAAAATATCACGTTTTTCATTAAACGCACCGAACAGCTCGCGCAACTTATCAATGTCGGATAAATCATCATAACCCATCAGATTAGTTTCGCCCGCAATCACATAATCATGTTCAGCCGAAACGCTCATATCCGCAAAAGCCATTTCGCCCAGCTCAATCGCAGACAACATAATCTGATTCATCTCTTCTCGGTACTGGCGCATATCCTCCAAGAGCGCCTGCCGAGCAGTCGTGATGTCCTTGCCAATCATGTGTTCATTCAAAAAATTAGCTGCCTGCTGCAACTCATCGGCGGTAACATCTTGTTTGATCTGGATAATTCGGTTCTGCACCTCATTGCGGCTAAACACTAGAATTACCAGCACCTGATCACTGTTGAGTCGCAAAAACTCAATCTGCCGAATGGAAGAGGGATTATGCCGGGGGATCGTGACCAGGCCGGTGAGTGAGGTAATGCCGGATAATAGATTGGAGGCAGACTGGATCAGCGCATTGGCATCCTGCCCGGTACTCAGCTGTCCCTGGAGATGGCTAGCCGCCTTGGTCTCTAAAGGTTCAATTTTAAGCAATGAGTCAACAAAAACGCGGTAGCCCTGCGAGGTGGGAATACGCCCAGCAGAGGTATGTGGCGCACGGATATAACCCATGTCTTCTAGATCAGCCATCACATTGCGAATAGTCGCCGCACTGAGCGCCAACCCACTGCTTTTCGCAAGTTTTCTTGAACCTACCGGCTGACCATCCTGAATATAATCTTCAACCAGTACTTTCAGAATATGCTGAGCACGATCATTTAATTCTGGCACCTGTTGCTGGTTTTTCATGGCAGTTCCACAAAGACTAAAACCTCGTTACACTTTAGCCTTTTTGCCTGTGGATCGCTACAATAGACTTTAATTCTTTAATGGCATAATTAAATCCTACCGTCAGCTAACGCATCTATCTATGAATCCATTCTCGACAATCGGTATTTTTTCCAAAGCGGAGGCGACGACTGTCGGGAAGTCGCTGCACACGCTGCATCAATTTTTGCAGCAACAATCACTTAACATCATGACCTCCGCGCACCCGGCAGCGATTCTTGGCTGCCCGGCCTGCCCAGATACAGATATTGCTCAACAGGCTGATCTGGCCATTGTGGTCGGTGGAGATGGCACTCTACTCCAGGCCGGGCGTTTATTAGCCGCCCATGACCTACCCATTGTTGGCATTAATCTGGGGCGCGTTGGATTTCTGGTGGATGTTCTGCCGGAAGAAATGATTCAACAGCTCAGTCTGGTTCTCGCAGGCCATTTTGTTGAAGAACAACGGGGCCTATTACAGGCCAGCGCCTTCAGAGGCGAGCAGCTATTGGGTAAAGGCAGCGCGCTTAATGACGTGGTGCTGCACTCACGCAATGCTGTGCGCATGATTGAATTTACAACTCACATCGACGGTAATTTTGTAATCAAACAGCGTGCAGACGGCCTAGTCGTCGCCACTGCCACCGGCTCTACCGCCTACGCGCTCTCCAGTGGAGGCCCCATTTTACACCCTTCACTCGATGCCAATGTGCTAGTGCCTATTTGTCCGCACACCCTAAGTAACCGCCCACTGGTGATCAATAGTCAAAGCCAAATTGAAATCAGTCTATGCAGCGAGCGCGGGCACCTCGTGGATTCTCCCGTCGATTCCAGCATTTCCTTTGATGGCCACAATGATATTGAATTAGTCTCAGGCGACCGTGTTAGTATCCAAGCCGGGCAGAAAAAGATGCGTCTCCTGCACCCAAAAAGTTATGATTATTACCAGATACTGCGCTCGAAACTCCATTGGGGAACTCCACTTTAATGCTGACTCACATCCACATCCGTAACTTTGCCATTATTGAAGAATTGGAACTGGAACTGCATGCCGGCATGACCGCATTAACCGGCGAAACTGGTGCGGGCAAATCCATTCTGCTGGATGCTATTGGGTTAGTACTGGGCGATAAGGCCGATAGCAATACGGTACGACACGGGGCCAAAAAAGCAGAAATTGCACTCACCGTCGATATAAGCAAGGCACCACACGCCCATGACTGGCTCATCGCCCATGCCTTGGATAGCGATGAAGACGACTGCATTTTACGTCGAATTATTGCCACTACCGGCAAATCCAGAACCACGATCAACGGTGCACCCGTCACCTTGGCACTCATCCGGGAACTGGGTGAGCAAATGGTGGATATCCATGGTCAGCATGAGCATCAATCTCTGATGAAGAAAGGCATGCAGCGCCAAATGCTGGATGATTTTGCTGCTAATGCCGACTTGCTCGACAAAACCCGCACGAGCTGGAAAGCCTGGAAAACACTAAAGGAACGGCTGGATAAACTGACCGATGAGAATCAACAGCACCAGGAACGCATCGACCTACTAAGCTTTCAAACCCATGAGCTGGAAGAGCTGGCGCTAGATGTTGGCGAAACCGAGCGCCTGGATGAAGCCTTGAACCGGCTGGCGCATGCGGAACAGTTACAAGCTGCCACCGAGCAAAGCTACCATCAGCTCTATGATGCCGAAGCATCGGCCTACTCCAGCCTCAGCCAACACATCCAAGCACTACAGCAGCTGCTAAGCGCAGACCCTGCGCTGCATACGCCACTTGAGCTATTGCAGAATGCCCAGGTGCAACTCCAGGAGGCAGCCTACCTGTTACGCGACTATGCGGAGGGCCTAGAAGGCGACCCACAGCAGCTGAAACAAGTGGAAGACCGCATTGCCGATATTCGGGCGATTGCGCGCAAACATCAGCTCGAACCGGAACAGTTAGTCGAACACCTCCTCAGCCTGCAGCAAGAATTAGCCGCACTACAGGGCGGTGATTATAATATAGAGACGGTTAGGCAACAGCTGGATAAGGCCGCAGCACACTATCAAAAGCACGCAGCAGCCCTCAGCAAGAACCGCCGCCGTTTCGCCTCCCAATTGTCGGAGGGTGTCACCCAAGCTATGCAGGAACTGGGCATGCAGGGTGGACGCCTCGTGATTCAAATCAACACCGATCACGAACAGTTCTCCCCACAGGGCAACGACCAAATCGAATTTACCGTCAGCGCCAATCCCGGCCAACCGTTAAAGCCCATCAACAAAGTCGCTTCCGGCGGTGAATTATCGCGCATCAGCCTCGCCATCCAGATGATTGCAGCCCAAACACTCACCCTGCCAGCCCTGATTTTTGATGAAGTCGATACCGGCATTGGCGGCGGCATTGCAGAAGTTGTCGGCGCACAGCTACGCACCCTCAGCCATAACCGTCAGGTGCTATGCGTCACTCACCTGCCGCAAGTCGCTTCACAGGCCCATCAGCACTACAAAGTCACCAAACTCAAGGACGATGCCTCAACCAGTACCGGCATACAACAGCTCAGCGCCAGCGAGCGAACAGAAGAAATTGCCCGTATGATTGGCGGCATTGACCTGACCGCTGCTACACGCGCCTTGGCTACCGAGATGCTACGCCGTGCACAATAAGCAGACCTAACGCGCCCCATCAACTATCGCGTTCAACACAATGATGGGATAGGGTACGCTACTAGAGGTGCGATACCGATAACAGTAGGACGCATGACACAGATAAGCCCTGCCCTTCCCCACAAAATGCTTGCCCCTACTGCGCGATAGGCACGATGGGCAACTGCTTGTCCATTTTACCTCTTGTGACTACTTCAGGCATTATATTGGCGAGAATAGCGTGTAAGGGTCGACAAAATTCAAGTCTAATCAGGTTAACAACATGAAAATAGCGAAGTATTGGGCTCGCGAAAGTGCGGAAGTAGAGGATGTAAAAGGGTGCAAATATCATCTGATTAGCTGGTCAGGATCTAATCAAAGCGTCGTTGCGGCGAAGAATAAAGCGCTAGAAAAACTAGGGCGCTGGCAAGCACAGCTAAAAGCTGGTCAGTTTCTGGGTGATTATCATTACGCAGATAAAGATGAGATTAAAGAGGAACTGATACAAGAACTGCATGATGCCGAAGGCAAGCTAATTGCGGCCATTACCCGCAATCGCTACGGTGCACTTGTGCTCAATTCAGCGCAGGTATTATTTGCCGATGTTGATCTACCGATAGCAGTTCGGCCTGGACTTATCAGCAGACTTGCCTCATGGTTTAGCCACAAACAACCCGATGATAGGCAAAGCCTACGGGAAGAATATCAACAGCACTTTGTTGATTTCCACCAGCAGCACCCAGATTTAATGTTACGTGTCTATGAAACAGCTGCGGGTTTCAGACTTATGGTCATTAATAAACTGTTTGACCCACTCAGTGATGAGACTGAAGCGCTCCTTAAACGGTTAAACAGTGATCGCTTGTATAGACAGCTATGCCGATCACAAGCCTGTTTTCGGGCGCGATTAACCCCTAAACCTTGGCGCTGTGGCTCTAAAAATCCGCCGAATACTTACCCACGCCAAGATGAGCAGGCAGAGCAACGTTATCTTGACTGGTTAAACCAGTATGAGCAAAAGACTAAGGACTATGCTGTGTGTCGATTAATCAATGAATTAGGTCGTTCAGGCACGGTTGAGCCCGCTCTGGCGATTATGCGTTTGCATGATGACTATGTACTAAGTACCGGGGCACAGACCTTAGCTTAGTTAAGTTCAGCGGTATGATCGATTTGGATGATTTACTTATGTTATATGGAACAATTCCAATTTTAGAAAGAATTGCAAACCTGAAAACGTTCAGGAGTGGTGACAGACGTGCGCCGCATAAGCCGTTGCTATTACTGATTGCAATAGGTGCTTTACTTGAAGGTAAGCGCGAACTGACTTTTCAGTGAATTTACTGGCAGTGATGAAGCGATTGAAAAAGTGCGTTCTTTGCATGGCAAGCCGCTCAGAGAGCCGCTTCAGCGCGAATCAAGGGTAGGAATCGAATTTATAAAGTGGCACCGCGAACCCGACTTGGGCGGTGTATTTAGGCAGCCAGCCTTGCGTTTAAGCGATTGGTGACACATCACGCACTCAAATACGATCAGGTAGCTCATAACCCACCGCATATACCCGACGGATCACTGCCAACGCCGCTTCCCGGCTCAAGTCATTGCCAAATCGATCCGCATGCACGACCGTAAGCCGGGCGGTGGGCTGCCGGTGGTCATCCATTGAGCCAGAAATTCACCGCTGCCAACGCCCGTGCCGATGCCGACATTAAATCCGGCGGCCAGCCACAGCCCTTCATGCCTAGGCATAGGGCCAAGTATAGGTAAACCATCCGGTGTCCAACACATCGGGCCATTGTTTATGACTTTAATCCCGGCCTCACCAAAACTCGGCATGCGCTCGATCAGCTTCTCCAGGTGCGGCATAATGCGCTCCAATTCCGCTGGAAATAGGTCTTCTTTAAAATCCGTTGGGATACCATCCAACGCCCAGAACTGCGGCTCTGCCTCATAAACGCTCGCCAAAACGTCTTTGCCTTCCAGCCGTACGCTACAAGAAGCGTAACTATCACGCCACGCAGGCACCTCGTGCGCCATGGCTTCAAGCGTAGGAATCGGTGCGGTGATCATTTCCTGAATCTGTCCACCCCATCTTCGCTAACCAATAAAGCACGGAGGCTCCAACGATGCCACCGCCGATAACCGCGACCTGTACCTCTGATTTCATAGCTGAATCCTCATCTAATCTGAGCGCCATGTCCCGCGCGCTCATGATATTAAGCATTAATGTCTACGGGACTAAGCGCTACCCCCCCCGGATCCTTGCAAGCCTCAATCCGCGCTACGCTGCCAAATTCTTGGATAGAGTGCAGTCCCTGGACGATCCCCAGGTTTGAGGCCGTGCTGGGTCATAATGGCGCTATGGTCTGGGTCCATACCACACGCCCGGAACTTGATACGTGCATCGTCTCCTAGCCACTTGCTGGTAAAGACACTCAATCCGGTATCAGCGTCGAGTTGACCCGAGCCGCCGTGTAGGATACGGCTGTTGAAGGCGACACAATCACCGGGCTGCATATCCCAGCTGATAACGCCATAGCGTTCGGGGTCCGCATCAATATCGGGAATCGATTGTTCGGCAATACCGGAAAAATCAACCTGATCCACCGCTGCTTTCCCGTCGGGATTAAGCTCGCCAAAGTTGTATTGATCAAAAATTTGCGGATTTAGATGCGAGCCGGGCACATACGCCAAGGCGTTCTTTTTTTTCACCGGCACCAGCGGCATCCAGATAGTGCAGGTATCGTAACCCTCTATAGACCAATACGGTTCATCCTGATGCCAAGGCGTTGTGAACTGCGTACCGGGAGAACGCACAAAGACCGCGTCAAAGAAAAAATTAATCTCAGTGGCCTTGAGCAACTTGCCCGCAACAGCGGCGGCGGGCGAGTCAAAAATAAACTGTTGATACTCCTTGATGTTTTGCCACGCTTGGCTATCCCAAAACATCGTACGCCCTGCGGCATCCCGCGACCAAGTGCGCGCGCGGTGCGTTGGGTGCTCGGTGTTCACCTGCAAACCCTGGCGCAGCAATGTAATCCAATCGCCATCAAACATCCCTTTAAGTAGCACCACACCCTCTCGATGATAAGACTCGATTTCAGCCGCAGTGATATCTCGCGGTAGTTCAGTGTTCATCGTTTAACTCCAGATTCGATGAAAAAGCTAAACAGATACAATATATGATCTGATGAACAAAGTTAAGTCATGCCTTTCATACCCTTATTCGCCCTGTTGATCACTACCCATGCGCTTGACACTTAAGACGACTGGTCGTATCGTTTAAATTCATAAATTTCGGGAAACTGATAATGAAACCAACAAGCTTAGGCATCTTCCTAGCCGTACCCCTGTTAATTGGGCTACTTCAAGGCTGTGGCACAACGGTGATCAACCCGACAGGCCCTGGAAAGGTTGTGGTCAAACCAGGAGGTAAAGCCATACACGTTAAGCCCAAAAGGCATCACATGGGTAAAAAATGGCATAGAAAATGCCACCGCCACAGCAGGCTTGGACGTCACTGCCATTGACACATCCTCTGCCAGTGCGCCTGGTTGTAGGGGGGCTCAGCTCAATGACCACCTTCGACTAGCCGCCAGTTAAACCCGCTAAGGTTTGAAACTGCAGTTGATGCGCCAGATGACCAACCCTACGATGGATCTCATGGCACACTCCGCTAAAACAACACTCACAAAAACCGCACTGCTCCAGGAAGGCATTCAGCAGCTTGCTGCGCATGGCTATCATGGTACCGGCATCAAAAAAATACTTGATGTTGTGCATGTACCGAAGGGGTCATTCTATAATTATTTCGCGTCCAAGGAGGCTTATGTTGCTGAAATAATTAGAGAATACAACCAGCAATCAATGCTATTGTTTGATCAGCTAGTGGCTGATTCCACACTGACCGCTGTTGAAAAGCTGGAAATTTTATACCAGCATATGCTGGCAAGGTATGCTGACGCACAATATCAAAAGGGCTGCTTAGTGGGCAACTTAGCGGCTGAGATTGGGCATCGCTATGCGCTGTGCCAAACCGCGCTGCAAGCAAGCATCAATAACTGGCAAACCCGACTCACTAGCCTGATTATGTTGGCACAGCAAGAAGGCAGCATCAGAACAGATTTAGCGCCAGACGCCATAGCGGAAATTTTATGGCATACCTGGGAGGGTATTTTACTTAGGATGCAGGTAGACGGCGATGCCGTAGTGGCTAAGAGAGTGCTGAGCACCCTGTTCAAACAGCTGTTGGTGCCCGCTGAAAAATAGCACCTAAAAAATTTTACTGCGATTTAGACGACCGGTCTATTATTTTTAACATGTATACCCTAATGGCAGGCCTATTCACCTGCTGGAGAAGCCCGATGAAAAAGCTTAATGCCTACGACCAACTCAACGCATCGACCCTACTGTTGCTGTCACCAGAATGGCGCAAAGTTAAGGCAGCCCAGAAGGCGGCAGCGTCGTTTGAAACACCGGACATCACTATTCCAACTGAAACCCGAACTATAGCGGGTCGCGAAATCCGGCTTGCTGAGGCCGGGCCAGCCGATGCGCCACTCGTCGTATTGCTCAGCCCCTTCCCAGAAAGTATCCTGAGCTTTGCAGGCTCCTGGACAGCACTAACTCAAAAATGTCGCGTGCTAGCTATCGACCTGCCGGGCTTTGGCGCTTCTGAAGGTGACCGCCACGACATGTCACCCGCTGCACAGGGAGCGCACCTCGCTGCCATTTTCGATGAACTTGATCTGCACAATATCCACCTTGTTGGGCCCGATGTCGGCATGGGCGCGGCGCTCGCTTATGTCCTGAACCACCAACATCGCGTATCCAGCCTAGCCATAGGCCATGGACCGGGTGCTCCCGGCCCATTCAAACTGGCATTCATGATAAACATGCTGGCTAAATTTGGCTTTATGCGTTTCTCCACCGCGCTGTTGGGCGCAGGGCCGCTGTTAGCTTACTCTGCAAAACTGGGTGCCATCCGTCATCGGGCGAACGCTAAACAAATCGATGATTATAAACGCGCTTACTCAGGGCGGGCCGCTGAGGTGATGCACTGGTTCAAGGACCTACGCTCCAAAGCTGCTGGGCTTGCCGATCGCGTGGGCGAAATTGATATACCCACCCTGATTTTCTGGGGCGAGCTTGATGTTATGTTTGATGTCAGTAATGCGAGACAGCTCCATGCCGCGCTGCCGCACAGCACCTTACAGATTCTGCCCACGGCAGGCCATCTTTCCTGGGCTGATCAACCCGAATTGTTTGCCGCTATGATTACTGACTGGGTGAATACCTCGGCATAATTAGCGCTAAATCATTAGCGCCTTTGAAGCCACCGATACTGGGCTGTTGATGATTGACGGCAAGCTGACTGAACACCTGGTGCTACGAGAGATGCAGCGTCTGCTGGCGGTCGTGGCGTCGGGCAGTATAGTACGACTTAAGAAACGCAGAACACGCTGCCTAGGATGGGCGCAGCACGTTTGATGACGACCCCTCACAGGAGTAAGCTGAGTAGACTTTTTTGAATCTATCGAGGTGTTTTATAATACTTATGGCAATAACCGCAGCAACACCCCGAATCCAGCGCAGTAGCACTCCAGCCACACAACCCGGCATTATCCACTTTGGCCCCGGTGCTTTTTTCCGCGCCTTTAACGCCCCTTACACGGCTGAAGCAATGGCCGCTAAGGGCGGTGATTGGGGCATCCGTGCCGTCAGTCTGCGCCACGCAGACAGTCGCGACAAACTGGCCCCACAGGGTTACGCCTACACCTCGATTGCCCTGACCCCGCAGGGCAAGCAGCACACCATAATTGAGGTAATCAACGATATACTGGTCGCGCCAGAAGATCCGGCAGCCGTGCTCAGTGCCCTAGCCGACCCCAATATTCACATTATCAGCCTCACTATCACCGAAAAAGGCTATTGCCATCATCCGGCCAGCGGCGCGTTACAGTTGGACCACCCCGATATTCTGCACGACCTGCAACACCCCAACACCCCGCGCTCAGCCCCCGGCTTCCTGGTTTATGCGCTGGCGCAGCGCTATGCGGCTGGGCTGCCGCCATTGAGCGTTTTATCCTGTGACAATCTACCGGCCAATGGGGTATTGACGCGCCGCGTCGTGCTCGACTTTGCGCAGGCCGTACAGCCTGAATTAGCCGCATGGATTGCACAGGAAGGACGTTTTCCATGCACCATGGTGGATCGCATTACGCCCGCCACCACCGAGGCTGACAGTGCACAGCTAACAGCAGACGCAGGCTATCTTGACCAGGGCTGTGTGGTCCATGAACCGTTCCGCCAGTGGGTGATTGAGGATAATTTTGTCGCTGGTCGCCGCCCCGACTGGGATGCTGCGGGTGCTCAGTTTATCAAGCAGCGTCCACAAGAACAGACAGCTATCGGCCAAGAAACTGCTGCGCCCCCCCGCGGGGTTGCCGCATTTGAAACCATGAAGCTACGCTGTCTTAACGGCACGCACTCCACCCTGGCTTATCTCGGCTATCTCGCAGGCTATGCCACCATCGCGGAGACGGTAGCCGACCCAACGTTTGCAGCGCTGCTTGATCAGCTGTGGACGCAAGAAATTATTCCAACGGTGCCACCGCCAGAAGGCGCTGATTTAACGGCGTACTGTGTTGCACTCAAGCAGCGCTATCTAAACCCAGCAATTCAGCATAGGACGTGGCAAATTGCGATGGACGGCTCGCAAAAATTGCCGCAGCGCCTGCTGGGGACGGTTACTGATAATCTGGCAGCGGGCCGGGCCATTCCTTTGCTATCATTAGCCGTAGCGGGTTGGATGCGTTATGTCGGCGGCGTGGCTGAGGACGGCCAGCCGATTGAGGTGCGTGACCCATTAGCAGCAGCCCTACGCGCGGCAGTCGACCGTAGCAGCACGCCCGCTGAAACCGTCGATGCCCTGCTGGCCATACAGGCGGTATTTGAACCCACATTAGCGGCTAATACGCATTTCCGCGACGCGGTAATCGCCGCTTATACCGCATTGTTGCAGCACGGGGCACACCGCACCGTCACTCAAACACTAGAAGGAACATCATTATGTTAGACAGTTGGCGTTGGTACGGCGATTTTGACAAGATCAGCCTGAGCGACATTGCGCAAACCGGGGCGCAGGGCATTGTCACCGCCTTGCATGAGATTCCCTACGGCGAAGTGTGGCCACAGGCCGCTATTGCTAAACATAAACGGGCTATTGAAGACGCGGGCTTTGTCTGGAGTGTGGTCGAAAGCCTGCCGATTCATGAACGGATTAAACGCGGCGCAGGCGACCTGACGCCGCTGTTTGATAATTACCGCGCATCGATGCGTAATCTGGCAGCGGAGGGGGTGTATACGGTGTGCTATAACTTTATGCCGCTGTTGGACTGGACGCGCACCGACCTGAGTGAACCGGTCGCGGGCGGCGGTACCTGCCTCCGTTTCTCCCAGCAGAAAATGGCCGCGTTTGAAGTGCATATGTTGCAGCGCGACGGGGCAGAAGCCGATTATAGCCCCGCCATTTTGCAGCAGGCGGAAGACTGGTTTAAGCAATCGACGCCGCAGGACCGTGACGTGTTGCTGCGTTCGATTATGGCCGGATTACCCGGTGCCTTTGAGCGCTTCGATGTCGAAGGTCTGCGCCAAGCTCTGATTCCTTATCACGGCATTGACCGGGCGACGCTGCGCGCTAACTATAAGCGCTTCTTAGAGGAAATTATTCCGACGGCGGAAGCACTCGGCATGCGTTTTTGCGTCCATCCCGACGATCCACCGCGCGATATTCTGGGGCTGCCGCGTATCGTGTCAGATGCGGAGGATATTGCCTGGATTCTGGCAGCGGTAGATAGCCCTGCGAATGGCCTAACCTTCTGCGCCGGGTCGCTGGGCGCGAATTGGGCCAACGACCTGCCCAAAATGGCCGGACAGTTTGCGGAACGGATTCACTTCGCACATCTGCGCAATGTGCGTAAAGATCAGGACGGTTCGTTTGAGGAAGCGGCCCATCTGGCGGGGGATACCGATATGGTCGCGCTGGTGCATGAGCTGTTACAAGAAGAAACACGGCGGCGCGGAGCCGGACGGGCAGATTATTCGATTCCCTTTCGGCCCGACCACGGCCATGAACTGCTGTCAGACAAAACAGCGGGCACCCATCCCGGCTATCCTTTAATCGGGCGTATGCGCGGTCAGGCTGAGCTACGCGGTGTTATCCAGGCGCTTTCCCATTGACAGTAGAATTACTCACCGCGCTCACCGCCTTTGCCTTCGTCTCCTCGATTACGCCCGGCCCCAATAACCTGATGCTGTTGTCATCGGGGGCAAACTTTGGTTTTAAACGCAGCATCCCCCATATGCTAGGTATTGGTTTTGGCTTTGTGTTTATGCTGGTCATGGTTGGGCTAGGACTGTTGCAGGTCTTTGATGCTTTCCCCCTGAGCTATGACCTGCTGAAAGGAGTGAGTATCGTTTACCTGTTATATCTGGCGTGGAAAATTGCCCATACCACCCCGCCAACCGTCAATACGCCATCGACCGCCACACCGCTGAGCTTTTTACAGGCCGCTTCGTTTCAGTGGGTCAACCCAAAAGCGTGGACGATGGCGTTAACCGCCATGAGCATTTATTCGCCAGAGCGCACGCTGCAATCGATCATGATCGTAGCACTGGTATTTGGGCTAGTTAACCTGCCATCAGTCAGCCTGTGGACACTGCTGGGGCAACAGCTTCAACGTTTGCTAACCAGTCACCTGCGCCTCAGACTCTTTAATGGCCTAATGGCGGGCTTACTCATTTTATCGCTGTATCCGGTGGTGTTTTAAGCACAGCGATTGCCTGCTGAATCGCCTGTAATTCAGCCGGATAATGGCGCTCAAACGTAGCCTGCTCACCGCGCGCAATTGCCTGCACCTCCTGTTCAAACGTCCTCAGCGGAGTCATCACCCAGCGGCTAAAGAATATTTGTGCTAACAGCAACAGCACCGCTGCACTCAGCAGCATTAATAACGGCGTTGGCAGTAATGCATAGACCGCCTCATCCACCGCAGCAGCGGTTGTCGCCACCAACAGCAGGTAATGTTGTTGTTCGTTACCGACCTGGGCCGTAAACTTCTGTACGGCCACCCAATAGGGCACAGCGGCCTGCCCCGCAGTCTGCGGCAAGGCCTTCAGCACGCGGGTAGAGGCTGGAATCAAGCCCTGCCCCGTTACCGTAAGGGTTTGCAACAGCGCGTCAACATCAAACAGTGCGAAGTTATCCTGCACGGCCTGTTGATCAACAGCGTTGCTATCCACTGAGTCCCAGGTAATTTTCTGCTGTGTCACATCCCACAAATAGGCGAAGCGTTCTTTACCCCCAGTGCGTAGCTTGCGTTCATTCAGGAACGTTTCGGCGGCGGCTTTGTTAGACTCAGCGATAGTAAAACGCCCGGCGTCGTATTCAAGGTAAACCAGCAAATCAAGCGCAGTGCGCTCCAACTCCTCACTCACAGCTGCCGCTTTATGTTGATAGATACTGGAACTTAATACTACGCCTAGTACAAATAGGCCTATGATAATAATCGCAATAACGTTCAATAAATGACGACCACGCAGTGAATACATCATCCCTGACTCCTTCTGTTGTTAGACACTTGGCTTTTCCTATATAGATTTTGTTCAAATCCCAAAACATAGTCTAAATTTTATGCCTTTTTTAATGGATTACTGCCCATAAAATCTATTAAAAAGCCTAGAGTATTGCGATCTTTCTAAGCGCTACCGTGCGCTGTGTCTGCATGATGATTTGCTGTTTCAAAGAGGTGTCGCAGCACGCGCAGATGGCATTCTGCGCGGATAGCTTGTGTCTGTTTTGAACCTTGTTGACCGGCTAAACCAAGGCTTTTGCTTGCTGATCCGCATGGTAAGAGGAACGCACCAATGGCCCGCTAGCGACGTGCTCAAAGCCAATTTTCTCACCATAAACCCGCAGTGCGTCGAACTCATCCGGCGCATAATAACGCTCTACCGGCAGGTGGGAATCAGACGGTGCGAGGTATTGCCCGATGGTCAGCATATTACAGTCATTAGCGCGCAAATCGCGCATGGTTGCTTTGATCTCTTCCGGGGTTTCGCCCAGTCCCACCATTAAGCCTGACTTAGTCGGCACGGTGGGATGACGTTCGCCAAATTTACGCAGCAGGTCGAGCGACCACTGATAGTCCGCACCGGGACGTGCCTGTTTATATAGGCGCGGCACCGTTTCCATATTGTGGTTAAACACATCGGGCGGCTCGGTCGCCATAATATCCAGCGCGACCTCCATCCGGCCCCTAAAATCTGGGGTTAGAATTTCTACTTTAATGCCAGGCTGAGCAGCACGAGCGGCTTTAATGCAGTCGGCAAAGTGACGCGCACCGCCATCTCGCAAGTCATCACGATCAACCGAGGTAATCACCACATAGCTCAAGTTCATGTTTTTAATCGCATCAGCCAAGTGCGCCGGTTCACTGGCTAAATCACTCAGCGGCAGCGGGCGGCCATGTCCGACATCACAGAATGGACAGCGCCGGGTACAGACTTGACCCAGAATCATAAACGTCGCGGTACCGTGCCCAAAACATTCCGGTAAATTCGGGCAAGACGCCTCTTCACAGACCGTAAACAATTTATTTCCACGTAACATACTGCGGACTTTCGCCGCTTGGGATGCACTGGGTAATTTCACTTTAAGCCAGGGCGGTTTTTTCAACGGCTGCGCTTTAGGCACCACTTTAATGGGAATACGCGCTACCTTCTCAGCCCGGCGCAACGGGACTCCTGGCTCTGGACGGGGGGGCCTCACGGGTGTGGTAGACATATTAATTACCTTGCTGGAAACAGTTTAAAATGCGTGTGCTCATAGCATAGTCGCTATAAAACTCGAATAAAAATTACCGCAATATCCATGAACCTGATCAATTAGCGTGTAGACCAATAGTCAACTATGCTCATTAAGTGAACAATATGAGTTTTGTCACAGCTAGGCGGGAAAGTCGCTTTTATACTGACAAAATGGCTTTCACAACGAGGAATCATACATGAAAATAATCAGACGAATGTTAGGAACCACCTCACTGCTCTTTGCCGTACTCAGCGGCGTACACGCCGGTGAATTAAAGGTCACTATTGTGGAAGAAAATGGTGGCGCTATCGGTAAAATCAACTGGGTGGTTTTAAATGAGCAGAACTTTACGCCTGTGTTAGAAGGCGAAGGCAGTTCTATCTACGCTAAGCTAAAGCCAGGATTGTATATTGTCAGCGTCGATGGCGATACGCAGGGACGTAAATCAGTACAAATCGACAAAGAAGGTACGGCCATTAAAGTCAGCACACGCAAATTTTATTAATTGCCCCCTTACAGGAGATCCTGACAAGCAGGGATGCGCATCAAAAACTAGCGAACGTCGCAAAACGCTTCAACCTGTTCAACCTGTTGTGGGCCTGCTTTTATTCTGCCCCGCTAGCCAAATCAGCGCGGTTGCCGCCAATAATAAAAACGGTGGCATCGCCATTAACACCGCGTCCCAGCCAAACCAACTCAACAATCCGCCGGAACTGAACGAGGCAAAGGCTACTAGGCCGAAGACACAAAAATCATTAAAGCCCTGTACACGCGCACGGTACTCCGGTTCTACGATACTCGTCAAAAACGCTGTCGCCCCGATAAAACCAAAGTTCCAGCCCAGCCCGAGCAAAACTAAGGCCACATAAAAATTCACTTGCTCCACACCCAGTAAAGCCACCACGCCACACAGACCAAGCAGCAACAGTCCGCTGCTAATTACTTTGGGCGCACCAAAGCGTTTAATCAGGTTACCGGTAAAAAAGCTAGGCGCAAACATCGCAATCACATGCCAGCGCACTACATCCGCTGAGGCTTCCGGGCTGAAACCACAGGCTTGCATCGCCAGTGGCGTTGCCGTCATCACCAAATTCATCAGCGCAAACGACACCATACCGCACAAAATCGCCACGATGACCGCCGGGCGGCGTAAAATAGTCATCAGCGGCACGGCCAGGCTGTTTTGCGCCGCTGACGGTGGTGGTGGCAGTGGAATATTCAAGAACAGTAGGATCGGAGCAAACAGCAGATTCAAGGCCGCAATCGCTAAATAAACCCCGGCGAAAGGCGTGAGCTGAAAATAATCATGCAGCCGCGCGCCCAACTCAGGGCCTATCAGTGCCGCCCCCAAGCCACCCGCCAGCACCCAGGAAATGGCTTTCGGCTTAAAATCATCTGAGGCGGTATCCGCTGCCGCAAAACGAAAAAAACCATGGCAAGACTGGTATATGCCAGAAAATACGGCGGCGATAAGCAAAATATAAAACTCGCGCTCAAACAGAGCCAACGCACCGATCAAGCCCCCAAGCGCACCCATGGCGACTCCAAAGAGGAACCCCGCACGCCGCCCATATTTACCCATGAACAGCGAGATCGGCCCGGCTACCAGCATCGTAGTCAGCATCATAATCGAAATCGGCAGTGTCGCCAGCGCCTTCTCCTCGACCAGAAAGGCACCTGCCAGACTGCCAAAGATAAATAACATGGGCATTTGCGCGCCAAAAAACATCTGGCCCAACACCAACACGACGACATTTCGCTTGGCGATACGATCATCAATCATAGTTTGCCTCCGGGGTAGACGCCCCTGCGTCCATTGTCTGCGCGGCTGCGCTGACATGACCACTGCGTTTGTCTGCGGCGGCACGGCTGGAAAAAAGATGAATTTGGCTGCGCGTCAGGTCATAGTGATAAGCCATTTGCGCAGCGGTATACCGCTGCGCCGGCATCACGGGGCAGGCCATTCGCGCCAAACAGGTCTCAGCACAGGCACTCTGCGCCGTCAGGCGATAGTCCGCACAGCGCTGTAGATTCGGCAGCGCCGCAGCGGCTACTGCCTGTGCCGGGCAGGCCGCAATACACGCTTGCGTCGCGCACTGACCGCAAATATCAGGCGCAGCAGATGCATTAGCTGATACGGCAATAGGCGGATAAGCCACGGGGTGCCCGGTCTCATCCGACACCGTTGCCAGCTCAGCATCCAACCACCACAGCGCTCGATAGGCACTCCATAAACCATACCGAGCATTAATCCCCATACCCAGCGGTGAGGGTGTGTGCCAACCGAGCACACGCCCTAGTGCCATTAAATTAACCGGACAATCAGTCAAGGGGAAAAGTCGCTCATAGCTAAAAGCAGGTAGGTATTGGCGCAGCGCCCGTTCTGAAACCGTGGCACTATAATTATCAACGGGGTCAGCAATGTTCAGCGCGGCATCACGCCGGTATTGCTCCCAAAACAAACGCCCACCATGCCCCAGCAATAACAACGCACCTTGCTGGCGCGACGTTGTCTCCGCGAGCCAAATTTCAGGCGGCAATGAGGCGACATTCACGATGCTTGCCAGCACCAGCCCATGCTCTGCCAACACCTCCCACAGGGGGGCGAGCTGCTGCGGGTCTAATAAGGCTAATGGTCGTTCTCTTTGGCTCATGCTACGCATCGTACTCCGCCCGCTACGGGCTGCCTAGTCATTGCGGGAAATCACCTTAGGCCCAGCGCGCCATATAACGTGCTCTTTGCGGATTAAACCACAGTAAAGAAAACTCCGCGATCTCACCGTATTGATCAAATGACTGGCGCTGCACCATGCCACAGGCCTCACCCACACTGAGCCCCAGCGCGGTATTCCCCCAGTCCGGCATAGCACCGACCGTCACCGCATCAACTACATGAGCGATCCAAAACCCCAGCTGTTCACGGTAATGCAAATACAGTGATTCATGTAGCTGCTCCAGCTGTAACTCTGGTGCGCGTTGCACTGGTAGCATCACATCCTCAATCGCGACCACCACCGTATCCAACAGGCGATGGCGGCGCACCCGCCAAAACAGTTGTGTCACCGGCAGCTGCATGTACTGGGCCGTTGGTTCATGCCGCATACGCTCCAATGACACCACATCAGCCTGTGGTATACCGGTTTTCCCATTAAGATTTTCAAGGCGAAAAAAATGATAAATCGCCTGCCCAGCCTGACTGGCCGCCACATAAGTCCCAGACCCCTGACGCCGCTCGAGCATACCGTCATCTTCTAGGCCTGCCAGGGCTTTACGCAGCGTACCTACGGCAACACCCAGCTGCTCGGCCAGCACTGCTTCTGCAGGCAGGCGCTCGCCCTGCAACCATTTACCGGCACCGAGTTCACGCAGTAAAAGCTCTTTTATCTGTAAGTAAAGCGGTAACTTTTCCGGCACATCCCATCCTTTAGCAACGCATGCTGCACACAGTAAATCTACTAAAATGGCTTGCACCCACTGTCATTTACACCAACATACCCTGCTCTCAGTTATCTTTCAAAAAAAGTGTGCTGACCTTGGCCGAACCATTAAGGCAGGCCGGAACAACCGTAAAAAAACGTTACGAAAAAGTTTCACCATCAATCGAATATAACTTGCACAGCAGCACCACAACGCTCAAGATATCAGTGAAAACTGATATAGCGCCATTAAGGACAAATAAATAGTGGCCGACAAATAATTAAAATAAATAATAGATGCGTGCAAATCATGTTTACTTTGTTGAAAAATAAACCCGATACAGAACCAGGATTGCGCCATGTCGTCTACCGGCACTTCCTGAAGTCTGCGGTCATCCCTCTAAGCAGCTTGATTGTGCTCATGCTGCTACTGTATTTTGGTGGCACTTACTACACCTATCAGAGCAGTCTGACGGAAATGCGGGAGCGCGCCCAATCAACCGTCGATGAAATTGCACGCAACAAAGCACGTAACTTGAATCAAAGGCTGCAATCGATAGCACTAGACACGAGCTACCTACGCACGGTGGCTGAGCGTCTGTTTCAGGCAGATAGCGCTGTCATTACAGAGCAGGCTGAACTTCAATTAGAGCGGGCAGAGAGCGGCTTTTTGTATCGCGATTTAAATACCTTGATGGACGGTTCGACGATTTACGGCTCGTCACTTCCCTCCAGCCTTTACGTTTCTGCACAAGCTGAAAGCAGTGAATCACTGCAACAGCGCCTGCGCCTAACCGAAGAACTTGACTTACATTTCCAACGCACGGTCGATAGCAACCCAAGTATAGACAGCGCCTACTTCAGTTCGTGGGATCAAATTAACCGCATGTACCCGCCGATCACCAATATGCCAGCGGCTTATGAGGCAGCAAAATACCCGAGCTTTTTCAAATACTATTACTTGGCCGATACCCGCAATAATCCGAATCGAAAAACAATCTGGACTGAGGCTTACCTGGATGAGAAAAAGCAGCGTTGGCTACTGTCTAGCATCACCCCAGTCTACCGCTATGGTTTTTTAGAAGGCATCATCGGTGTCAATGTTGTCCTGGATAAGTTTGCGGCCAACCTGTTGAACAACCGACTTATCTGGGACAGTAAAGTATTAATTTCCAACCCAAAAGGTGATGTATTGGCTTTTTCTGGCAAGGCCGGACAGTTGCTCAATATGGCGGGGGCGGCGGAACATTCCGCCAAAGCACCTGATGCGAATACTGAAAAACTTAAGGCACAGCCGAATAACCTATTACAGCATAGCGTTTTCAACACCGCAGGACTTCAGTTCGACGGCACAGCCAATGCCAAGAATAAGGCGTCCTGTTGTGTAAAAATCAAGGATGAAGAATACTTACTAAGTCAGCAGCACGTCGAAGAAACCGGGTGGCACCTGATCATCCTGACACGTCTTGATAAAGTCACTCAGCAAGTGACGCAATACCAGAGTTTTATCAGAAACCTGGGCGTCTACTTCATACTATTGACCAGCTTATTTTTCGTCTTGTTTTTTACCTACTTGAAAAAACAAGCCAATCGTTTGGCAGCACTACTAAGCAACCCGGTAGAGCTGGTAACTGAATATATTTCACGCCTCAACAAACTGGGCAATAACAAACCACTACCGGTTATGCAAGTTGGGATCAGAGAATTAGATCGCCTCATCGCCTCAGGCACTGAAATTCAGCTGGCACGCAGCCGCCTCAGCCAGCTGAATAGCGAGCTGGAGCAGAAGAATAATCAGTTACAAACCCTGGCGGTAACCGACAACTTAACTGGCCTGTACAACCGCCACAAGCTGGATGACATCCTGATCGCGGCTATCACTGAAGCTAAACGCTATCATAATCATTTCAGCGTTGCGCTGGTGGATATAGACCACTTCAAACGAGTCAACGACACGTATGGTCATCAGGTCGGCGACAGCATCTTAGTTAGCGTCGCAGCCATCATGCGCCGCCGAGTCAGAGAAGCAGATATTGTAGGCCGCTGGGGAGGTGAAGAATTCATCATTATCATGCCGCACACCTCTTTAGAACAAGCGGCTATGGTATTGGATCAATTGCGCGCACAAATTGCACATTCTGACTTTGACCCTGTGGAATCGCTCACCGTCAGTTTAGGCTTAGCCAATTCAGCCGATTACAGCAGCCAAGAATCGATTATTGCAGCGGCTGATGAAGCTTTGTATCGTGCTAAAGGCAATGGCCGAAATCGCTTGGAAATCGAATACGCGCCAACTACGGAGCAGGCTGGGATCACTGAAATTATCGCATGATCCTTACTTTCTAGGCTTGCAGAGCGTTGACCAACACGCTCTGCCAAAATTCATTTACCATTGATTCATGCTGTGGATTATGAGATTCTAGCCTTCTAATTAGCGAAGGATGCGACGCTCATGACTGCTGTAAGGATTCACAGTCCCGATCTGGATGCTGCTGAAGTAGCGTGGTTTGCGCCGCTGTGTAATGAAGACTTTCGTTATCTCGGTGTACACGACGGCGATTATCGCAGCAGTTGGGAGAACACCAGCAATATCCTGCTGAGTGCCGACAAATTGGGTTTTCGCAATATTCTTTGCCCCTCATCCTATCAGGCGGGTCAGGATACCCTGACTTTCGCCTCAGCTGTTGCGCCGCTAACGCAGCATATTAATTTACTGGCCGCGATTCGCTGCGGCGAAGTGCATCCGCCGATGTTGGCGCGTACGGTGGCGACGCTGGATCACATCCTGAAAGGGCGGCTGACACTTAATATTATTTCTTCCGACATGCCGGGCATGAAGGAAGACAGCGCCGACCGTTATCAGCGTTCACGCGAAGTGGTGGAAATTTTGCGCCAGGCCTGGACGCAGGACGAAATCAACTACGACGGCCAATTCTATCAGCTCGCCAACTTATCCACCGAGGCCGTGAAACCGTATCAGCAAAACGGTGGGCCGTTGCTGTACTTTGGGGGTTACTCACCCCCCGCAGTGGATTTATGCGCCCAACACTGCGATGTTTACCTCATGTGGCCGGAGAATGAAGAAAATCTTGCCGGGCGCATGAAAGCGGTGGCGGATAAAGCCGAAGAATACGGTCGCACGCTGGATTATGGGCTGCGTGTTCACATGGTGGTGCGTGATACCGAAGCAGAAGCGCGTGAATACGCACAGGAATTATTGTCGAAGCTGGATCTGGATAAGGGCGATGAGATTCGCAATCGTTCGCTGGATGCCAAAAGCTTTGGTGTTTCACTCCAGTCTGAGCAGCGTAAAATCGCCGATGATGACGGTTTTAGTGAGCCGCATTTATGGACAGGTATTGGTCGCGCCCGTTCCGGCTGCGGGGCGGCTTTAGTCGGCAGCGTTGATCAGGTATTGAGTAAAATCGAGCGATACCACAAAATGGGCATGCGGGCGTTTATCTTTTCCGGCTACCCGCATATCGAAGAATGCAAAATTTTTGGTGAGAAGGTGCTGCCGGAACTGAAGACCTGTTCCCTGCCCGAAGTGTATGGCCGGGTTCCCGCCAGCACACCCGCCACCCCGTTAGGTATTGGAGAGCGTCGTTAATGATCCCGGCAGTAGAACTCAATTCGCAACTATCCCTGAGCCGCCTGATTTATGGTGTGTGGCGTTTAGGTGATGATGAAGATACCTCCACCAGTCATGTGCGTGCCAAGATTGATGCCTGTCTGGCACAGGGTATGACTAGTTTTGATCACGCTGATATTTATGGCGGCTATGAGTGCGAGGCGCTCTTCGGCAAAGCCTTGGCCGAGGCGCCTGAATTACGCGACCAGATGCAGCTGATCAGTAAGTGCGACATTATGCTGACGACGGACAAACACCCGGAGCGCCGGGTCAAGTATTACGACAGCTCGCCCGCGCATATCACTTTCTCCCTGGATGAAAGTCTGCGTCACTTACACACCGGTCACCTGGATTTACTGTTATTGCACCGGCCTGATCCGTTTATGGATGCGGAAGCGACGGGACGTACCCTGGATCAGATGATTGATGCCGGTAAAGTGAAAGCGGTCGGCGTGTCTAATTTTAAACCGTGGGACTGGGATTTACTGCAAAGTAAAATGCACCATCAGCTGGTGACTAACCAGATTGAGATGAGCGTGTTGACGCATGATACTTTCCTCGACGGCACGTTAGCGCAACAGCAGCGTCTGGGTTGTCAACCAATGGCGTGGTCGCCGCTGGCAGGTGGGCGCTTGTTTGGCGATGATGCAGCAGCACAGCGTGTGCGGCCATTATTAGCGCGTATTGCGGGTGAAAATGATTGTGGCATTGATCATGTGGCAATGGCATGGCTACTCGCCCACCCGGCGGGAATTTTACCGATCGTGGGAACTAACAACCTGCAGCGGATCAAGGATGCGCACAAGTCACTAAACGTCAGCATCGACCGCGAAACCTGGTATGAGCTATGGACAGCGGCAGCGGGACAGGAAGTGCCATGAGTTCGGGTAGCGCCATGGAGCACACCGATCAGGCAGAGCATAATCAGCAGGCAGGCCAGCCCGCTAACGATCAGCGTTCGCTGCGCCAGGCGTTGGGCTGTTTTGCCACCGGTGTTACCGTGGTCACGACGCAGTTTGAGGGACAGGATTATGGCATGACCTGTTCTTCGTTTAATGCGGTATCGCTTGATCCGGCTTTAGTGCTATGGAGCTTGCAGCAAGCCTGTGGCAGTCGTGACGCTTATTTGGGCGGCGGCGGTTATACGGTGAGTGTGTTATCCGCGAAACAGGCTGCGTTGGCGATGCATTTTGCGCGTGGCAGTCAGGAAGAACGTTTTGCTGCGATAGCAACCGAGCAGGCCCCCAGTGGGCGTATCATCGTGCGTGATTGTGTCGCATGGTTTGATTGCGATTTACATCAGGTTGTGACCGCTGGCGATCATGATATTTTATTAGGCAATGTGCAGGCCTACGAATGTGCGCAGGGTGAGGGTTTGATTTTTGAGCGCAGCCGTTTTGGCACGCTAAAGGCAGCGGCATAAGCCGCTCGTCGGGAGGAGGGTTTTCATGGGCTTTTTAAGCGCCCTGTACCGTAATTTGTGTCGTTTAAATTCTGCGCTATTATTAATCGGGCAACAGTTGGCCTGGATGTGTGTTGCGCTAATGACGCTGATTATCCTGTTACAGGTTTTTTATCGTTACGGCCTCAATAATGCGCTGCCCTGGCCGGAAGAAGCGGCACGGGCGCTAATGATTTGGATGACGGCGCTCGCCGCACCAACGGCTTATCGCCACGGTGGATTTGTCTCGATTGATATGCTGCAGGGGTATCTACCCGCCGTGTTGCGTTCCGCGCTGATTATTGCGCTGCTGCTTATCGCGGGTGTGGTTTTGGCAAAACTGCTGGAGCTGGCGATTAATTTCTTTGACCGGGGCTTCCGTACTTACACGGCCTCCATTCGATTGCCATGGGATCCCACTGAAAAACTGAAGCGCGCCTGGGTTTATCTGGCGATGCCGGTCTGTTTTGGCGGCATGTTGCTTATAAACATTGAGCTATTACTGCGTGAAATTGGCATACGCTTAGGCCGAGAAGAAGATTTCCCTGCACCGGTTAAACCCGCTGCGCTTGTGGCACAGGAATCCTGATCATGCTGCAATTATTTTTGGTGCTGTTTCTCATTCTGCTGCTGATTGGTATGCCGGTATTTTTCGCGATGCTGGTAGCGCCGGGCGTACTGATTTATGCCGAAGGGATGGAGCGCGATATTCCGCTGTTATTCCGTAATATTTACAACGGCCTTGATTCTTTCCCCTTAATGGCGATTCCGTTCTTTATGCTGGCGGGTGAGTTAATGAATCGGGGTGGGATTACGCTGCGGCTGGTGGAGTTTAGCCGGGCGTTGATTGGGCATGTGCGTGGCGGTCTGGCGCATGTGAATATTATGGCGTCGATGTTATTTGCCGGCCTGTCGGGTTCAGCGGTAGCGGATACCTCCGCGCTGGGGTCGATGTTGATTCCGGCGATGGAGAAAAACGGCTACTCGCGTAAGTTTGCCACGGCGGTTACCGCAGCTTCCTCAGTAATTGGGCCGATTATTCCACCGTCCGGCATTATGATTATCTACGCCTATACCATGGAAGTGTCGGTGGCTGCGCTGTTTGCGGCGGGTATCATTCCGGGACTGATGGTAGGTTTAGGCCTGATGCTGGTGGTTAGGTTGCTGGCTAACCGTTATGATCTGCCGCAGAGCGGCGTCAAGTCTACCGGGCGTGAGCGTGCCAAAGCGACTATTAGCGCCATCCCACCGCTAATGGCTCCGGTCATCATTCTTGGCGGTATTTTAGGCGGTATCTTTACGCCCACGGAAGCCTCGGCGGTGGCTGTTGCCTATGCGCTGGTACTGGGTCTGTTTTTCATGCGCACGCTGACTTTCAGGGAATTACCCGACATTTTGACCAAATCAGCGATTTCATCAGCGGTCGTTTTGCTGTTGGTGGGTTCGGCGATTGCATTCAAAACGGTGGTTAGCCTGAGCCATGTTGCGGAGAATCTGGCTGATTTTGTGTTGAGCCTGACCGCTAATGTGCTGATTTTATTATTCCTGATTAATCTACTGCTGTTTGTTGTCGGTATGTTTCTGGATGCCGGGCCTGCTATTATTATTCTCGGGCCAATACTGGGGCCGGTATTTATTAGCCTTGGCGTCGATCCGGTGCATTTTGCTATTATTATGAGTGTAAACCTGACCGTGGGGCTGGCAACGCCACCAATGGGATTGGTATTGTTTGTCGCCTCCAGCGTGTCCGGGGAGAAAGTCGAAACCATCTCGAAAGCCATTTTGCCGTTTCTGGCGATGGAGGTGGTCGTTATATTTTTGATTACGTTTTTCCCGGCGTTGTCGATGACGGTGCCGAGGTGGTTGGGTTTGGTGACGTAAGATAGATTTGTTTTTCAATAGGAGGAGAAAACCATGTTTTCTGATTTAGCTAAAAAAACCGCTGCTGCCGTCTTAGGTGCAGCACTTCTGATCAGTCCGATTGCGGCAACGCAAGCGGCTGATTTCAAACTACGCGCAGTCGCAAACTCGAATGAAAATGACGAAGACTATGATGGTCTTGTTGTATTCAAAGATTTCGTAGAAAGCCGTTCCAACGGCAAGATCGAAGTTGAACTGTTCATTGGTACCCAGCTGTGTGCGAACGGTACGGAATGTATGCAGGCGCTGGAAGATGGCTCGGTTGATATTTATATCTCGACCTCGGGCGGTACCGCGAATATGTATCCTTATGTTCAGGTCTTGGATCTGCCGTACATTTTGCGTGATGACCGTGTCGCTGAGCATGTATTTACCGGCAACTTTACCCGCGAAATGCGTAAGTCAATTCTGGCGGATTCCGATAATAAAGTTCGCCTGATGACTATTGGTAACACGGGTGGCTGGCGTAACTTTGCTAACACCAAGCGTGTGGTGAAGACCCCGGAAGATATGAAAGGTCTGAAGATTCGTACCGTTGTGGCCGATCTGCCGCAGGAGCTGGTGAAAGCACTGGGTGCAAGCCCGACGCCGATTCCATGGCCTGAGCTGTTTACTTCTTTCCAGACCGGCGTGGTTGAAGGGTCTAAGAACGGTATTACTGACATTATGGGGATGAAATTCCCGGATGCGGGCCTGAAGAACGTTACGTTGGATGGACATGCTTATATGGGTGCGCTTTGGTTCATGAGTCAGGATTCTTTCATGAAGATGGACGAAGGCCTGCGTAAGGTTGTGGTTGACGGTTTCTCTGCGCTGCAGCAGGCGACCTTTGCTTCACCAAAGCGTAAGTCGATTCAAGCCTATGCTGACTTTGTGAAGGGTGGTGGTAATCTGTATGTCCCAACGCCAGAAGACAAGGCTAAGTTCGCTGAAGCAGCCACACCGGTTTATGAGTGGTTTGGTAAGAACGTAAAAGACGGCGAAAAGTGGTTAGGCTTGCTGCGTGATGCGGCGAATAAGGCTGAGACTGCGATTGAAGGTGATTACGCGGATATTAAGTAAGTTCTGATTGGACTTTAGTTTCTGCGAAAGCCCTGGTGGATTACACGTTCGCTGGGGCTTTTTTGCATCTATGTCCAGTGTAAAATAATACGATCCGTTGATAATATTTTAAACTCGAATCAGATATAGTATTCCTTATCTTTTTAGAGATCTAAAATATGGCAGTAAGTTTTAATAATTTGGTTGAAGGTCAGCAATACGACAGACCTCACTTAGCTGAACTTTGGGGCTATCGAGGAGTTCAGGCAATAGCTCGTGGTGTAATTACTCCAGCAAAAACCAAATTTATCATTCTATTTGTGACTGAAGAAAAACAAAGTTCAGAGACACAATACAATGACTATCTGGAAGACTCCTGCCTGCATTGGGAAGGAGAAACCAAACACTCTAGTGACAACAGAATTATAAACTCTGCAACAAACGATGATGAAATACACCTGTTTCATCGCAAAAGACACCACTCTCCATTTACCTACATGGGCAGGATTGAATTAGAGCAGCATAACCGCTTGGTAGACTCGCCCAGCCAATTCATATTCACCTTAACTAGCAATGAGGTTAAAGAAGAAGCCGGGTCGTATAAAGCCAAAGCTGGCGTAGCAGCAGATACATCAATTACGGTGACCGAAAAAAATGCAATCGTCAAAAGCAGAGTGGGCCAAGGGGTCTTTCGTGATGGCCTTCTTCGTATATGGGGTGGTTGTGCTGTGACTGGTTATCAAAGGCGTTCACTGCTTTTGGCCTCACATATAAAACCTTGGAAAGTATCCACAAACAAAGAACGCCTTGACCCATACAATGGGCTACTGCTCCAGCCTACAATTGACCGGCTTTTTGACAGAGGATTTGTGTCATTTGACCGGAAAGGTAAGTTAATAAAATCTCAAATATTAACTACTGACGAATTGGCCTGCCTAGGGGTTACCCCAGAATCTCGACTAACAAAAGTCCATGACTCATTGCAAGAATATTTGAAATATCATAGGGATAATGAATTTGAAAAATCTGCAGATTGAGTCACCAATCAATCACATGTGGACTCGTTTTTGCCCAACCAATCCGCCAACTCCCCCTGTGTAATCCCCATCCCCGCTATCCGATGCGGTGCCAGCCGCTCAACCTCAAACTGCAAATCCGCCAGCACCTTTTCCCGATGCTCCTCCGACACCAACCGCTCTACCTCCGCCAGCATAAACTGCTCAGCAACAGCTCCATGCTTACTTTGCTGCACAACCTGGCGAATAATATCCCGTCGCAGCTGGCGATAGTGCGCCCGTATCGGATCAATTGTCAATGACTCAGCGGCAGCAGCATACTGTTTACAGGAGCGCAGGTAAGACCAGGCATACAACTCAGCCAGCGGCTGCGTATCGTTCTGCTCATAAACCACCAAAATAGCCGATGCATAATCATCCTGCTCAATATCGTTGAACGATAGCGGCACCAGATTTTGCTGCACCAACGGGATATTGCAGGACAGGCGCGCCGTACGTTTATTAACGTCTACAAAAGCCTGCAAATAAGAAATATGCACCAACAGGAAAAAACTCTGCTCAAACGGGTCATGAATCTGGCGCGCTCTCTGCATAATCAGCGCCAATTGCTGCGCCAGCTTTTCCTGCCCTGTCATTGGGATATATGCCGTAGAAGACACCCGCACCATCCCCTCACGAATCTCACCCGCCTCACCGGGCGCAACCAAATCGCTGGCTAGTAGCATGTGTAAAGCACAGACATTGGTCGTGGTGATTTCCAGGCGGCTAATCCCGTCAACCAAAAACCGAATCGCCTCCTTATGATTCAGCAACATAATACTTTCAAGGTCTGGCTTATCTGTTGCCGCTTCGCCATCCAGTAACAGACGCTTCGTATCCGGCAAAGAATAAGTATTACCTTCCAACCGGGATGAGTTGTACGACAGATCAATCAATAAATGGCTGAAAATCTGATGCGCATATGTACCAGCGGGCAGTCCAGCGCTTACTTGACGCCCCTGTAACATAAGCTGCTGCCGCAGGTCTTCCGGCAGATAAAACCGTTGGTTTGGAATATAGGAAGCCAACCATTCCGTACGGTAGGTACAAGGTTCACGCATCATCATTGGCTGGCGAATTTGCCGAATCGCAGGCGCAGCATAAGCAGAAAAGTTGAATCCGCTACTTTTTGGCGGATTGATTCCAGGCTTCGATAACGGCAATTGATATTGTCTGTTTCGGTTTTTTCCCGTAGCAACTATTTTTCCTGAATCAGCAAGCTGCCTCAAGATACGCTGTAGCGTACGATTGGGAATTAAATCGCTTAACTTAACGCTTATTTCAGAAAGCGCAAGCGGGCCATTAGCCTGTGCCAGAATATTAAGAATCAGCTGTGATTTATCCGCCATTTATCCGCCAAAACAGCTACAAAGTGTTAATATCCGTCACTTATGCGCCAGAAGTCAAGGATCTATCGAGGCAGATTAATACAATTGCTGGAGCGTATGAGTATGCTTTGGGCGAATTAAAGTTTACAAAGCCTCCACCACCACCGCATGTTCTGGTCTAATGGAACCTGACACATCGAAATAGGATAATGTGATTATCAATCGAGGTGTCTATGAGCAAGAAACGACCGTACAAAAGCTACAGTCAGGAATTTAAGGAAGAAGCTATCGCCCTAGTGACAGGGCAAGGCGACAGTGTCTCTGAAGCAGCGGCTTCGCTGGGTATTCGTACCAATCAGCTTTATAGCTGGAAGAAAAAGCAGGAGGAGTCGAAGGCTGATAATTTATTAACACCTGATGAAAAAGCCGAGCTGCTGGGCTTGCGTAAAGAAGTGAAGCAGTTACGCATGGAGAAAGAAATTCTAAAAAAGGCCAGCGCCTTCTTTGCGAAAGAAATGAGGTAAAGTTTCAATTTATCAAAGACCTACCCTTTAAGCGCCATACCCGGCTGGCTTGCCGGGTTATGCAAGTCAGTCATGCTGCTTATTATGACTGGCTGAAGCGGCCCGCTCAGGTGATCACGGCATATGAGTTGCACCTCTATCGTCGTATGAAGCAGTTATTTTCAGCGAGACGGGATAGTTTAGGATCAAGGAAAAAGGGTAAAGAAACTTCGTAAAGAAGGCTTTCAGATTGGCCGTTACCGGGTTCGTACGTTAATGAAAAGCCTGAAGCTCAAAGTGATTCAACGTCAGGCTTACAAGGTGACCACACAGCGTAAGCACACGGACAAGGTGGCCGATAACCTGATTAATCAAGACTTTAATCCTGAAAACCCTAATCAGGTCTGGAGTTTTACACCTAAACACCTAACCGCCTACTTAATAACCTCGCGATAGTGCTGCTGCGCCGCTTCCAAGCTCACCACCGGCAGCTGGCGCTTAATCCAACCCGGCCCGTGCACATTCCCATGCATGCTCTCCGATACATCGACCAGATTCGTCAGCCCGCTGCGCGCTAAAATTGCAGCCACATGCTGCGTCCGCCCACCAGTCGCACAGATCAGCCCAAGTTTTCTGTCACCGAGCTGGCGCAATATTTTATTTAGCTGCTGACCGAAATCTGCTTTATGCATACTGACCGGGAAAGCACCTTCCGCAATCCCATCTGCTTGCCATTCGTCCTCAGTGCGAATATCCAGCAGAAACAGCTCATCTGCGGCAAGCGCAGCCTGCGCTGCGGGGGCAGACATAATTTGCGGGGCGGCAAATACGACCTGTAAGCTGCTGAACCCAAGTAAGCAGACCAGCAGCAGAGCGACCTCACGTAACCTCTTGTGCATTATTTTTCTCCGTAACGCAGTGATTATGATTAAGCTTACAATATCCGCCGCGGATTATCTTTAAACACCAGCGGCTGCGCCGCATCTTCAGCCTGTAAGCGCTTGGCCCAGACCCGGCGAAAATGCACAAAGGCTTCATCCGCCTTAATGCCCACTGGCACAAAATCTGGACTTTGTTCCAACAGCTTCTGCTGCGCCTCAATAATCACCTTATCCTCCATAAAGCCCTCTAGCAGCGAATTTTGCAACGACGCCGTCACCTCAGGCTTATCCCGGTCGGTATTATGCAGATAGTTCCAGAAGAAGTGCGTGGTATGGCGCGTTTCCGGCGTCATAAACTGGCAGTTGCGGTACTCACGGCAAACACTGCGGTCATTCGCCGCCGCATCCCAGCCCGCCGGGGCAAACAGGGTTTCCATTAAGAAGATACCGGGCAAATGCATACTAATAGTATTACAGCGATCCACTGGCTTATCCCGCTCGGCGGGTGGAATCACCGCCTTGTGGTAGGGCGGCGGCGGACTGCCGCGATGCCAGCGCACCATAGAAAAACCATCGTCTAGCTTCTCAATATTTTCCGCCACCGTACTGTAAGCATAAGCCTCCGAACCGCCGAGCGTATTAGTATGCACGAAAGCCACATGGGAGAAATCTGCCAGATTATCCACAATCAACAGCCAGTTCGCCGCGTAATGCAGATAGGACTCCTGCGGAAAACCCCGCCAGTTATCCGGGTCACTGAGCGGCGGAAAATCATAAATAGCCTGCTCATCCGCCAGCGTCGGGTCACCCATCCAAATCCAGATCATGCCGCCCTTACTCACCACCGGATAGCTGCGAACGCGGTGTGATTTCGAGATGCGATCCTGCCCCGGAATTTCAATCACTTCACCCTGCGGGTTATATAACATACCGTGGTACATACAGCGGATACAATCACCCTCCACCCGCCCGGTGTGCAGCGGAGCTGCCCGATGACAGCAGCGATTATCCAGCGCCACGTAGCCACCGCTTTCCCTGGCAAAAAAGACCAGTGGGACCTCACAAATCGTGCGGGCCAGCTTATTATCCGCCGCTTGCACCTCGTATTCCCAGGCGGCGGCATACCATATATTTTCTACAAACAGGCGCTTTGTTTCAGTCATCTTAAATCCTTCTCATACGCTTAATCGTGGTGGCTGCTTACTCAAACAGCCTAGCTCAGCCCTCATGTCACACACCCGCTAAGCTGCTCTCAGTTTATAAGTAAATCTCACCCTGCAAAAACAAACAGGCATCACCGCTGATCAGTACACGCTCACCCGCATGCTCACAGAATAAATCACCGCGGCGCTTAGAGAGCTGGCGGGCATGCAAAGCCTGTTTATCTAACCGCTCCGCCCAAAACGGAATCAGCGTACAATGTGCCGACCCCGTGACCGGATCTTCAGGAATACCCGCGTTCGGCGCAAAAAAGCGCGACACAAAATCAACCTCATCGCCCACTGCGGTCACTATCACCGCGAAATGATCCTTAAACTCCGCCAACACCGTCATCTCCGGTTCAAACTCGCGCACGGCGGTTTCAGAGGGCATCAGTACGAGTAAATCCCGCGCCTGCCACACTTCCTGGGCCTGCTCGCCAAACACATTACGTACCTGCCCCACCACACTCGCCGGAGCCAACTCTGGCGCTCTAGTCGGAAAGTTCATGCTGAGCCTGCCCTCAGCTATTTTTGTCACACGCAGCGTGCCACTCAGCGTATGAAACGCAACCGAACCCAAGCCCGGCTGCAAAAACTCAAAGACCACATAGGCACTAGCCAGCGTGGCATGACCGCATAAATCCATCTCAACTGTTGGCGTAAACCAACGCAGAGAATAATCATGCCCATTCTCTGCGGGCACAATAAACGCCGGTAAAAGCATCGACTTGATACATTGGAATCTTCATCACAGTTGAATCCAAGCCGTCTTCAAATCCACATATTTATCCAGCGCATGCAGCGACTTATCCACCCCGTTCCCAGACTGTTTCACTCCACCCAGCGGCACTGTCACATCCGGCCCGCCATAAGTATTAATATGCACCACCCCCGCTTTCAGCGCCCGCACTATTCGGTGTGCACGCGCTAAATTTCCCGTCCATGCGCCCGCCGCCAACCCATATTCCGTGTCATTCGCCAGCCTTACCGCTTCGGCCTCATCCTTGAACGTCATCACGCCTAACACTGGCCCAAACACCTCTTCCCGCGCGAGCTGCATCTCAGGCCGCACCGCCCTAAAAATAGTTGGGGCCATATAATAGCCACCGCTCTCCTGCTGAATTTGCTGCCCGCCGGTAACCAGCTCAGCGCCTTCAGCCAGCGCCGTCGCTACGAACCCCAGATTCTTTGTGAGCTGCGCGGCGTTATTAATTGCCCCAACCTGATTTGCAAGATTCAACGGATCACCCACGCGCAGGCTTTCCGCAGCAGCCTGTAGATAGTCCATAAACTCATCGTGCACGCTGTCTTCCACCAGCAGGCGCGAACCGGAAACACAGACCTGCCCAGAATCACGGAAGATGCCCAGCGCAGAAACCTGTGCGGCCTGCTGCAAATCAGGCGCATCTGCGAACACAATATTCGGTGACTTACCCCCCAGCTCCAGGTACACCCGCTTCAGATTAGAACGCGCCGAATATTCCAATAATTGACGCCCAACCCCACCCGAACCGGTAAATGCCAACACATCCACAGCGTTATGTAAGCCCAACGCCGCGCCGCACACCGCGCCCTGCCCGGTCACAATGTTTAACACGCCATCCGGCAAACCGGCCTCAGCACACAGCTCAGCCAGCCGCAATAAGCTCAACGATGCCATTTCCGACGGCTTAACCACCACCGAATTACCGGTCGCAAGCGCCGGGGCAATCTTCCACGCCGCAATCATCAGCGGGAAATTCCACGGAATAATCGCACCCACCACGCCCACTGGCTCGCGATGAATCAGCCCCAAGACCGATGGATCAGTCGGCGCAATTTCACCGTATACTTTATCAATCGACTCAGCATAAAAACGAAACGTCGCAGCCGCTGAACCCGGCTCTGCTTTCAGGGCCATCCCAATTTCAGTGCCATTATCGCGCACCCCCAGCACCGCTAATTCCAGCGCATGAGCCTGAATTTTATCCGCAATCCTGTGCATAATTGCCTTGCGCTGCGCCGGTGCCAGCTTAGCCCAATGACCCCGCTCAAATGCATTCCGCGCCGCAACCACCGCCCGATCCACATCTTCTGCGCCTGCATCAGCGGTGGTCGTGATCACCTGCCCATCAATGGGGCTAATAATATCAAGTGTGGCAGCACTCACCGCCGCTTGGGGCTGGCCGTTGATGAATAACTGTTGTGGCGCAACGGCTTGGTGGCGCAGCGCATCGATCGCGCCCTGATTCAGCATGGCAGGCATAGCATGATTCTCTAATTCAAATAGGAGGTAGTATCATAAGATACTGCCTTTGCCAATTGTCGAAGCCAAAATAAGGTGCTACCCTTTTTTGAATGTCACCGTGCGTTTCTTCCGCCATTGAAGCATGAGCTTGCCCATGAAGCTTTTCCATGAGTCGATCCCTAAACTGATTTATTTAATACGATCTAGAGACCAGTATGCCGCATTCCAGCGATGGTAAAACCCGCGATTTAGTCTCATCCCTTCCCGGTGCAGGCTGGGATTTTGCGCTATCCCGCCATCCTTATCATGAGATTGAAAGACCGTTTGGCCCGCATTACTGCGTCTATAATCGGCGACTCATGGCCTGTTGCTTTGATAAGCTATCCACCGAGGACGGCTACTGGCAGCTACGCCAGCAGGCAGCCGTTTTAAATACCGGCGAATGGCCGCTCCAGTTCAAGGGGCCAGACGCCGAGAAATTATTAGATCAACTATTCACTAAAGACATCACCCGGCTTAAGGTTGGCCGCTGTGGATACGGACTGGCTTGTTATGAAGACGGTGGCTTATTAGTCGACGGTATTCTACTACGCTTAGATGCCGAAACCTTTTGGTACGCACAGGCAGACGGTGATTTCTACAGCTGGGCCAGAGCACATGCAGTTGGGCTAGATGTCGCGATTACTGACCCACAGGTCTATGTCTCACAGGTACAGGGCCCGAACGCACTCAAGATATTGGCAACCGCCAGCGATGACGGCATGCCCGAGCCATTTGGGTACTTTGCGCTGGCCCGCGTTAAACTCGGCGGCCAGGACGTCATAATCTCTCGCACTGGCTACACCAATGAACTGGGCTGGGAGTTTTATACCGAGCCACACCACGATGCTGAGGCGTTGTGGACGCATCTGAGCACAGCAGGCGCACCCTTTGGCATGAGCCTATTCGGGTTAGATGCCATGCATATCCGCCGCATCGAAGCAGGCATTTTAAATGCAGGCTCAGACTTCAATCATACCACCACGCCTTATGCCGCCGGTTTAGGCGCATTTGTCGATGCAGACAAAGGTGACTTTATCGGAAAAGCGGCCCTCCAGCGCGCAGCAAAGGAGCCACGTTTAATCGGCCTTCACTGTGACGCTGAGCCGCATATCGGGGCTGAGATTCAGCTAGATGGCCGTGCTATAGGTAAAGTAACGGCTGGGGCAATATCACCGTATTTGCAGCATGGAATAGGGATCGCGCTCATGGATGCTAGCGGCCATACGGCAGGCACTGCGGTCATGATCGGTGGGATTGATGGTGAACTGCACCACGGCCAGTTAGTTGAATTACCGCTGTATGATAAAGCGGGTGAAATTCCACGCGGCAAAAAAGTAGATATTCCTCAGCGACCGCAGTAATTCGCACGAAAAATATTACCCCGAACGCTGCAAGTTCGCACCAGGAAAAAGCAGACCGTAACGGCTGAAAGCCCAGAACTGCCTGGGCCGCAGGCGAGTTTTCGCCGGTTAACCCAGCCGTTGCGGCATTGGCGCCTCACTCGGCGTCGCCAGCACTTCAATCAAACAGGCACTGATAATCAGCGCCGCCCCGCCCCATTCCAGCCAGGACAGCTGCTCCTGCGGCAGAAAAATACTGGCGCTTACCACCGCGACCAAAACCTCTGACATCATTAACAACCCGGCCCGCCCCGGAAAGAGAAACTTCTGCGCCCAAAATATCACCCAAACTGAAGGCAGAATAATCAACACAGACACCAGCGCCGCCGCCGGAATCGCCCGCAGCAGCATCTCAGACGCGAACGGCATACTGACAGCGGCAGAACCCAACAACACCGCCAACAAGGCAGTGAATAAAAATTGAAACATATTCATCCCTGCCAGCGGCACATCGTCATAGCGCTTAATCATTGCCGCACCGATGGCCCAAGCCATACCGGATAACAGCGCAAACGCATCACCGATATTCAATGGCATCGCCCCCTCACCCGCAGACACCAACAGCAGCAGCCCGAGCAAGCCGATGCCAATCGCCGCCCAGCGCTGCCAGCCAGCACGCTCTCCCAGCCAGACAATACCGATTAAAGTAGCCCAAACCGGGGTGACGTAAAACAGCAGCGTGACCCGCACCACGGACGAGTACAAAATACCGCAGGTATACAGCGCCAGCCCCAAACCGGTGAAAAAGCCAATGATCACCGCGTGCTTGAGATAATGACGCTGCTGCTGCCACTGCGCGATAAATACCCCGGCTAAGACTAGCGCCGCTGGTAAATTCAATAGCGCAACCGCCCAGCCACCCTCAATGCCCTGGCTATTCAGATAACGCAGCGGCACCCAATACAGGCCCCAAATCGAAGCGGATAGAAAAACAACGAGCGACGCAAAACCTGGGCTGGGGGCGGTCGTGCTCAAGCCAGCAATCCGCATTACTGCGCTTTAACCGTCGGCTTACCGGCCTTAACCCAAGCACTCATGCCGCCCAACATATTAGTCACCCCAGTAAAACCCATTTTCTGGAGCGTGTCGGCGGCCAAAGCCGAACGCCCGCCAGTGGCGCATACAATTAACCACTGCGCATCCCGCTCATCGCGCAGCGCTGGATTGCCCTTGGCATACTGTAAATCAGCGGCAGGCTCTAGGGTGCCACGCGGGATATTCAGCGCCCCGGCAATCGCTCCGGCTTGATGTTCAGCCGGTTCGCGCACGTCCAGCACCTTATAACCCTGGGTAATCAGTGCTTCCGCCGCCTCAATATCCACTTCATTAATTCTGGATTTAGCGTCTTTAATAAAATCCAGCAGGCTAAGCTGTGTCATATTTTTGTCCTCTACGGGCTAAGCTGAAATTAACTCGCAGCATACTGCCCCATTGCACCGTGCACAACTCCAGGCTGTGCAGCTTGCAGCAGATAACCACCAAGATCACCGGCCACACCGCGCCCAACGCACACTCGCCAATTTATTGATCGGACCAAACCGCCAGCTCATTACCGTGCGGGTCAGCAAACTGAAAGCGCCGCCCACCGGGAAAAGTGAAAATATCCGCCACAATCTCACCGCCGTTAGCGAGGACATCAGCGCGCACTTGTTCCAACTCAGCACTGTAAAAAATGACCAGCGCACCGCCATTCAATGGGGTGGATTTCACCTCAGTGCGATAAAAGCCACCGTCGAGACGGCCGTCATTAAACGCCCGGTAGTCTGCCCCATAATCGGTGAACGTCCAGCCAAAGACCGCTTCATAAAAAGCCTGTACCGCATCGAAGTCAGTAGCGGGCAGTTCTATATAATCAATTTTACGCTCAATCTCACTCTTAATTGGCATAATAACTTCTCCAAAGATAAATGAATGGCTAAGCGCAGGTTCCAACGGCGAAAACCGTGAAACAGCACTCAGCGACGCCTAGATATTACCTCTTTAGTGATACGCAGCGCCTTATGGCTCTATTCCCTCTTGCCAATACCCCGAACTCTCCATTACATTTCGCGCTGAGCATTTATTCTGACCACGCACAAAGGAATCGAACCATGTCAGCAATCGTACTCGATGGCAAAGCGCTGTCCAAGCAACTGGAAGCCGAATTGGCGGTCCGTGTCGAAAAAATCAAAGCACAGCTGAATGGTGAAGTCCCAATCCTGGCGACGATTCTGGTCGGTGATGACTCCTCTTCCGCGACTTACGTTAAAATGAAGGGCAACGCCTGTCAGCGCATCGGCATGGATTCCATCAAAGTCGTGCTGGGTGGCGATACCACAACCGAACAGTTACAGGCTGAAATCGACAAGCTGAACGCCAATCCACTAGTACACGGGATTTTGCTACAGCATCCAGTCCCCGCCCAAATTGATGAGCGCGCCTGTTTCGACCGCATCGCTCTGGAAAAAGATGTGGATGGCGTCACCTCGCTCGGCTTTGGCCGCATGGCGATGCAGGAAGAAGCCTATGGATCAGCCACGCCACAGGGCATTATGCACCTGTTAAACCACTATGAGATCCCCTTAAGCGGTAAGCATGCCGTCGTTGTTGGGCGCAGCGCGATTTTAGGTAAGCCCATGTCCCTGATGCTGCTGAATGCGAATGCGACCGTCACCATCTGCCATTCACGCACGCAAAATCTGGCGGAAATCGTGGGGCAGGCCGACATTATTGTAGGCGCACTCGGTCAACCCGAATTTATTAAAGCCGACTGGGTTAAAGACGGCGCAGTCGTCGTCGACGCCGGTTATCACAACACCGACAAAGGTGGTGTGGGCGACATTGAACTCGCCCCCTTGGTTGAGCGCTGTGCGGCCTATACGCCGGTACCCGGTGGCGTTGGCCCGATGACGATTTCCACGCTGATTCGCCAGACGGTTGAGGCCGCCGAAAAATCCGTGGCCTAAGCAATACTCCCGCCCCATTCACGCCGCCCGGCAACAGCCGAGCGGCGCAGCACTGACGCCCCACTCCGTTTAAGCACAGATTACAGCACAAACGGTGAAAGTCTCTGGTTTTCATAGTAACCTTGTCCGAGTTGTTAACCCGATTGACTAAAACACAGGACAAAACTCATGTTTGCCGATCTTCCTGTCCCGGCTGAGGACAAAATTCTGGGTATCGCACGCCAGTTTCGCGCCGATCCGCGTGCTAATAAAATGAATCTCAGCGTAGGCGTTTATGCCGACACCCACGGTGAGACCATCATTCTTGATACGGTGAAAGAGGCGGAAACACGCCTGCTCACCCGCCAGACCACAAAGACCTATGTAGGTCTCGCCGGAGACATGGATTTTAATCAGGCCATGAAAGAAATTGTGTTCGGGGCTGAGAATGCCGATAACGACCTGATTCAGGGCGTACAGGCACCGGGCGGCAGCGGTTCGCTGCGGCTAATCGCTGAGCTGATTGGGCGTAACCGCCCGAACTCACGCCTGTGGTTCAGCACGCCGACTTGGCCCAATCACGAAGCCTTAGTCGGCGTAGGTGAGCTGTCAATCAACTACTACCCTTATTTCGATGCGACCCATAACGCGGTTGATTTCGAGGGCATGAAAGCCGCACTACAGCAGCTGGGGCCAGACGATGTCGTCGTCTTACACGGCTGCTGCCACAACCCCACTGGCGTCAACCTCACACAGGCGCAGTGGGATGAAGTCATCACCATCGCCCAGCAAACCGGCTTCTTCCCCTTTGTTGACCTCGCCTATCAGGGCTTTGGGGATGACCTCGACACCGATGCCTACAGCACGCGCAAGCTGGCTGCCAGCGTGGCTGAAATGGCCGTTGCCGCGTCCTGCTCCAAAAATTTTGGCATCTACCGCGAGCGAGTCGGCTGCGCCCTGGTGAAAGCACAAACGGCGGAGCATGCGCAGGTCGCATTCAAGCAGCTACAGAAGATCGGACGCGGCCTATACTCCATGCCGCCGGATCACGGAGCCGCCGTGGTCAGTATTATCTGGCATGACGCCGAGCTGCGGCAGCAGTGGTTTGCCGAACTGAGCGCTATTACTGAACGCATCCTCACCTTACGTCAGTCCTTAGCCCAGCAGCTACATGCCAAGCTCGGCCATGGCCGCTTCGACTTTCTCGCCGAGCATCGCGGTATGTTCTCGCTAACGGGCCTTAGCTCAGAGCAGGTCAACCAACTGCGGGACCAGCATGCGATTTACATGGTGGGTGATGGCCGGATGAATATCGCTGGATTACAGGAAACGCGCATCAGTGAGCTAGCCGATGCCATAGCGGCGGTGGTGGGCTAAGCAGGCATGGACGTCTCCCCGGTTAGCACTACGCTCGATTTTGAGCAAGATGGTGTGCAGCACGGCTTCCTCAGCCTGCCGCACTCGCATGATGACTCTGCCTGGGGCATGCTGATGATCCCGCTCACCGTAGTCAAAAACGGCGCGGGCCCAACGGCCCTGCTCACCGGTGGTAATCACGGTGATGAATACGAAGGCCCGATCGCGCTGTGGGATCTGGCGGCTACGCTCAAAGCAGAAGACATTAATGGCCGCGTGATTATTGTGCCGGGGATGAACTACCCAGCCTTGCAAGCGGGCAAGCGCACCTCACCCATCGATGGCGGCAATATGAATCGCGTTTTCCCCGGCAATCCGGCGGGCACGCTCACCCAAAAGATTGCCGACTATTTCCAGAGAACGCTGTTGCCAATGGCTGACTATGTGCTGGATATGCATTCCGGGGGCAAGACGCTGGAATTTATCCCGTTTTGCGCCGCGCACCTACTAGACGACAAGGCGCAGCAGGCACGCTGTGTCGCGGCGATGCAGGCCTATAATGCGCCCTACTCGCTGATGCTGTTAGAGATCGAAGCCGCCAGTATGTACGACACGGCGGCAGAAAATATGGGCAAGGTCTTCATCAGCACTGAGCTTGGCGGCGGCGGTACTAGCAGCGCCAAAACCGTCGGCATTGCCAAAAAGGGCGTGCGTAATTTATTGCGGCACGCCGGTATCATGCGGGGTGAACCCGAGATTACGGACACGCTCAAACTGGATATGCCGGATGAACAATGCTACGTGTTCAGCAGCTCCAACGGCCTGTTAGAACCCTGTATGGACATAGGCAGCACGGTTCAAGCCGGTGATGTGCTGGCACGGGTGCATAATATCGAGCGCACCGGGCTGGCCGCCGTGGAATATCGCGCCAAGATTGACGGCGTGCTGGCGGGGCGGCATTTTCCGGGCCTGATTAAAATCGGCGATTTCTTGGCGGTGGTTGCGGTGCCGGTGTAATAACCCCGCCCGCCGCCGCCTCGGTTAATTGAGGAACACCCCATGGGAAAAGTACTGACCCAACAGCAAATCAAGCGCTATCATGCCGAGGGGTTCATCGCGCCCATCGATGTGATGGCAGAAGAAGAAGCCGCCCACTATCTGGCAAGATTTGAGCAGGCCGAGGCCGCTTATCCCGCCGAGCTGCACGCCGAAAACCGGAATAATCTACACCTCAGCTTAAGCTGCTTCGATGAGTTGGCACACCACCCTATTATTCTCGATGCGGTGGAAGATTTACTCGGCCCGCATTTTTCACTCTGGGGCAGCGTCCTGTTCGCTAAAGAACCCCAGAGCAAACATTTCGTCAGCTGGCATCAAGACTCAACCTACGCCGGGGTAGAACCGCATGATTACCTCACGCCCTGGATTGCACTCACACCCAGCACGCGCCAAAGCGGCTGCATGACCATGCTCCCAGGCACCCATCGCGACGGCATCCGTCCGCACCATGATACCTACGGCGCGGACAATATCCTGACTCGTGGCCAGAATATTAGCGATATTGATACCCGCAACGGCGTTGACCTCATCCTACGCCCCGGCCAGATGTCGATCCATCACGCCCGCACCATTCATGCCTCCCAGCCTAATCACAGCGCGTACCGCCGCATTGGGTTCGCGCTACAGAGCTACGTCGCCTCCGGGGGCAGACAGGTGATTGGCGATAATTATTGGCTGCCGATGCGCGGTGACTGTGAGCATGGCGAGATGATTGAACTACAGCGCCCACGCTATGATAGGGAACCCCACGCGGTCGCCCAGCGCCAAAAGGTCAATGAGAACTTCTCACGGATTCTGTATCATGGGGCGAAGCAGGTACGGTCTTACTAATTAAAACCTCCACTGCATCACACTAACAACCAACGGATACTCTCATGCCCCAGCCCCCCGGTGATATTGACCTACACTTATTTGCAGAAGGCCGACATTACCAAATCTGGCAGCTTATGGGGGCACATCCCGGCGCGGAAGACGGCATCACAGGCTGTCGCTTCACGGTGTGGGCGCCGGGCGTACAGTCCGTCAGCGTTGTGGGCGACTTTAATGGCTGGAACCAACACGCCCATGTGATGCAAGCGGTCAAATCCAGCGGCCTCTGGACGCTCTTTATTCCAAAGATCACGCCCGGCACCGGCTACAAATACAGCATTACCAGCCGGACGGGGCAGCAGCTCAGCAAAACTGACCCTTATGCGCGCCAAATGTTTCTGCGCCCAGAAACCATGGCCTGCGTGCCCACGGCAACGCGCTATGACTGGCAGGATAGCACTTGGCTACAGCAGCGCACTCAGTTTGACTGGCTGCATCAGCCGATTAGCATTTATGAATTACACGCCGGTTCTTGGCGCACCCATCCCGAGAAAGAGGAGGATCAGCGGTTTTACAACTGGCGCGAACTGGCAGCAGAGCTGATTCCTTATGTCACCGACTTAAATTACACGCATATCGAACTGCTGCCGGTGAGCGAACACCCACTGGATGCTTCTTGGGGGTATCAGGTTTCAGGTTATTATGCGCCCAGTGCTCGCTACGGTACGCCAGAAGACTTCCGCTATTTTATCGATCAGTGTCATCAGGCCGGGCTGGGCGTGTTTCTCGACTGGGTACCTGCACATTTCCCCAAAGACGCCTTCGCCCTAGCCAATTTCATTGGTGAACCACTGTACGAATACGCCGATACGCGCAAGGGTGAACACAAAGAATGGGGCACGCTGATTTTTGATTATGCCCGCCATGAGGTGCGTAATTTCCTATTGGCAAACGCACTGTACTGGCTGGAAGAATTTCATATTGACGGCCTGCGCGTTGATGCAGTCGCCGCGATGCTGCACTTGGACTATGCGCGGGCTAGCGGGCAATGGGTTAGCAATCAATACGGCGGGCGCGAAAACCTGGAGGCTGTCACCTTACTACAGGAGCTGAATCGCGTTGTGCATGCGCAATACCCTGGCGTGGTCACCATGGCAGAAGAGTCGACCTCTTGGCCCGGCGTGTCCAGACCGATTGAAATTGGCGGCCTGGGGTTTTCCATGAAGTGGAATATGGGCTGGATGAACGACAACCTAGACTATATGGCGCAAGACCCGGTTTATCGTAAATTCCACCACAATAAAATGACCTTCAGCCAAATGTACGCCTGGACAGAAAACTTTGTGCTGCCGCTGTCACATGATGAAGTCGTCCACCTCAAGCGCAGCATGCTGGATAAAATGCCCGGCGACTACTGGCAGAAATTCGCCAACCTGCGCTTGTTCTATGCCTGGCACTACGCGCATCCCGGTAAAAAGCTGCTCTTCATGGGCGGCGAATTTGGCCAGTGGACAGAATGGAACGAGGCAACCGAACTCGACTGGACGCTGACGCAGTACCCCGCACACGATGCGCTGCGGACATTATTAAAAGATTTAAACGGCCTGTATCGCACTGAAAGCGCGCTGCATGAACTGGATTTTCACAGTGAAGGCTTTCGCTGGATTGACTGCAATGACACCGAACAATCTGTGTTAAGCCTGCTGCGCTACGACAAAGCCGGGAACCATCTATTGATGGTCTTTAACTTCACCCCCGTGGTGCGGGAGCATTATACGATTGGCGTGCCGCAAGCCGGGACGTATCACGAGCTATTGAATACCGACAGTGAGTTTTACGGCGGCAGTAACTGCGGCAACGGCGGCGAGCTGAGCACGCTGGCTCAGCCCAACATGGGCTTTGAGCAGTCGCTGATGCTTACGCTGCCGCCACTGGGGGCGTTATATTTGCAGCTAAATCACGCCAACAGCACATCCCCATAGGCCTCGCGCAGCTTATTCTTAAGCACTTTCCCCGTAGCCCCCAACGGCAAGGCATCCACAAAAATCACCTTATCCGGCACCTGCCACTTCGCCACTTTCCCCTCATAAAACGCCAGCAATTCTTCCTCCGACGGATCAGCCCCCGCCGCCTTCACCACCACTAAGACCGGGCGCTCATCCCATTTCTCATGCCGCGCCGCAATCGCCGCCGCATTCGCCACGCCGGGATGCGCTATCGCGGTATTCTCCAGCTCCACCGTAGAAATCCACTCGCCGCCCGATTTAATAATGTCCTTCGAGCGATCCCGAATCACCATATAGCCCTGCGCATTGATCGTCGCCACGTCACCGGTATCAAACCAACCATCCTCAGTCAGCGCGGTCTCTTCCATGCCAAAGTAGGTATCGACGATCCAATGTCCGCGAATCTGGAGCTGGCCCTGGGTTTCACCGTCCTCCGGTAGCAGCGCACCGTCCGCATCCACAATGCGCAGCTCCACCCCCCACGGTGGCCGCCCCTGTCCAAGTCGAATCGCCGCCTGTTCTTCGGCGGATAAATCCTGATGCACCTGGAGCAGCTGATTCAGCGTGCCCAGCGGGCTAGTCTCCGTCATCCCCCAGGCATGAATCAGCTCAACGCCGTATTTATCACGGAAAGTCGGAATCATCGACGGCGGCAGCGCAGAGCCACCCACCACAGTACGTTGCAGGCTCTCCGCTTTACTACCGGTATCCGCCAGCGCCGCCAGCAAACCCATCCAAATCGTCGGCACACCCAGCGCCAGCGTCGCCTGCTCACCATCAATCAGCTTAACCAAACTATGCCCATCCATCCCAGGGCCGGGTAATACCAGCTTACAACCCACAGCAGCAGCCACATAAGGCACGCCCCAGGCAGACACATGAAACATGGGCACGACCGGCAGCACCGTGTCTGTCGCCGATATAGCCAAACCGTCCGGCTGATTGCCGCCAATCGAGTGCAATACCGTCGAGCGATGGGTAAACTGCACGCCCTTTGGATTACCCGTGGTGCCGGAGGTATAACACAGGCTGGACGGCGTATTCTCATCCAGCTCCGGCCAGCGATAATCCGCATCCCCCGTCTCAATCAGCTCATCAAAAAACAGCAGGCCATCGACCAACGCAGCCGCTTCTTCGTCGCGCCCGCTCATAAGCACAATATGCTTAACCGTCTTCAGATGCTCACCCAGCTTGGCCGCAATCGGCAGGAAGGTTTTATCGAGGAACAGCACCTGATCTTCCGCATGATTGATGATGTAAATCAACTGTTCGGGAAACAGGCGCGGATTAATGGTGTGGCAAACCATACCACCAGCCGCCACCCCAAAATAAATCTCCAGGTGACGGGTATTATTCCAGGCGATGGTGGCACAACGTTCACCCTGTTGAACACCCAACTTACCCAGCGCTGAAGCTAACTGGCGGGCACGCTGTTCGGTTTCACCCCAGCTGGAACGACGGAGGCCGCCGCTGGTTTCCACCGACACCACTTCGGTCGCACTGTGATAACGGGCGGCGTGTTTAATCAATGAGCCAATGGTTAACTGCTGCTGCATCATCTTGCCGGACATAATTCCTCCTGTTGTTTATTGCTACTGGTCAGAAGGCAGACAAAAACCCTCAGGCCTTCACCCTCACCCCCAGCCCCCTCTCCCTGAGGTAGAGGGGAGTTTAACCGGTATCCTTGTCAAAGGTTTTCGTAACCATACTTTAAATGTAGTTCTAAATTTGTCACCAGATAAGTCAACTGATCTTAACGCACAAAGACAACGCTCGAAATAAACTAAGCCTAAGCTCCCCCTCGCCCTCAGGGAGAGGGGCTGGGGGTGAGGGTGTGCCGGTTAACCCCGCCCCACAAACGGCATCGTCGTCGCCATCACCGTCATAAACTGCACATTCGCCTCCAGCGGCAAATTCGCCATATGCAACACCGAATCCGCTACGTGCTTAACATCCATCACCGGCTCAATCTTAATCGACAAATCGGCCTGCGGCACACCGGTACGCATCCGCTCCGTCATCTCGGACGCCGCATTCCCAATATCAATCTGGCCACAGGCAATATTATACGGACGCCCATCCAATGAAATCGTGCGGGTTAAACCCGTAATCGCATGTTTAGACGAGGTATAAGGTGCTGACCCCGGACGTGGCAAAGACGCAGAGATCGAACCATTATTAATAATCCGCCCGCCCTGTGGTGACTGCTTACGCATCAGGTTAAATGCCGCCCGTGCGCAAATAAACGCCCCCACCAGATTCACATTAATCACTTTGATAAAATCATCTACCGGCACGTCGCCAATCGGCGCAGCGGGCACATTATTTCCGGCATTATTAAACAGCACGTCAAGGCGACCATGTTCCGCTTCAATCTTAGCGAACACAGCATCAACCGCCGCTGCATCGCTCACGTCACAGACCATCGCCGACGCTGAGTCAGCGCCAATAGTCGCTACCGCATCCTCTAACGTTTCCATACGCCGCCCGGTGACAACCACATGATACCCGTTAGCACCCAGCGTTTCGGCGCAGGCACGACCAATTCCGGAACCACCGCCGGTGACTAAAGCAATTTTCTTCATATATCCTCTTCCTCAAAGTTTTTGACACCGATGCCATCACATGATGATTAGCAGATTGGCCGACGGCGGGTTTTCATAGCCATAAATTTGTATAGGTTTAGCATCATTTTAATCAGCAGGCTTGTCAAGCTCACTGTGTTTGCGGCATGCTCGGATAAGAAATTAGCACAGCGAATAACACCCAGCAGAATAACTGACAATCAAACTTCAGGAACAAACACGTGTTAACCATCTACGGCGATCTACAATCCGGCAACTGTTATAAAGTCAAACTGCTGTTTAGCCTGCTCGGCGTTGAGCATGACTGGCGACATATCGACGTGGTGAAACAGGAGACTAAAACGGCGGAATTCCTCGCCGTTAACCCTAATGGGCAAATTCCGGCAGCGGTGCTGGACGATGGCCGCGTGCTGTGTGAATCGAATGCGATTCTGGGATATTTTGCGGAAGGCACCGACTTTTTGCCTGCTGATCGCTATTTGAAAGCCAAGGTGTATGAATGGTTATTTTTTGAGCAATACAGCCACGAACCCTATATTGCGGTAGCACGCTTTATTAATAAGTATTTGGGTCTACCGGATGAACGCAAAGCTGAATATGAATCTAAGCAAGCTGGCGGGCATAAAGCGCTGAGCGTAATGGAACAGAAACTGAGCGGACAGCCGTGGCTAAACGGCGAACAGCTCACGATTGCGGATATATCGCTCTATGCTTATACCCATGTGGCGCATGAAGGCGGTTTTGAGCTGGCGGACTACCCGCATATCAGCGACTGGTGTCAGCGTCTAGCGGCACAGCCTAATTATGTCGGCATGTCATAAACAATTCGGAAAACGCGCCATGACTCCAGCAACAAAACCAGCTCCTCGGACTAAGCGTCAGCTCATCGAAGGCAAGCCCGCCCTCATCGTGATCGACATTCAGGCTGAAACCTTCCACGACCGCACTGATGAGGCCATCCCCACTATGGCCGGTTACCCGGAACGCATGTTAAAAGCACGGGCAGCGATAGACAAAGCACGCCAATGTGACATCCCAGTCATTTTTATTCAGGAAGTACACCGCCCCGATCTGGTGGATTTTGGGCGTGAACTGGACGGTGATGAGGAGGTGCATTGTATTGAAACCCATCCGGGCACAGACATAGCGGTAGAAGAAATGGGCTTTCTGCCGAATGATTACCTGATTAAAAAACGGCGTTACTCCGCATTTTTCGGAACGGATTTTGAAATCCTGCTGCGCGGGCTGAAAGTCGATACCCTCTTGTTATGCGGTGGTTTGACCGATGTTTGCGTGCATTATACGTTTGTGGATGGTCACCAGTCGGATTACTTCTGTCGGGTGATTGAAGACTGTGTCGCTGGCTCCGGTGAAGCAGCGCATGAGGCCGCGCTGAAAGCTATGGAATACCTGCAAACGGGTGCGCGCTGTTCGCTGCCGCGTGCCTTAAAAGCAATGGCTGACTATGCAAGCTGAGAACAGCGGTATTAATAAACTCACGCTTCAATAAACGCATAAAACGCATACTTCCAAACCGCAGCAAAGCAATCACCCATCACCACAAAACGAGGATTTAAGCACTTTCTCCATGGAAACAGAGGGGTTATTGCATCGTTAAAAAGTTGTGTGATAATTCGACTGTTGTTTTGTACAGCTTTAATATAAGCTCAGTCGTACAAGATTATTGTTAGCGAACAGTAGGCTATGCAATGTAGCCTCAGCTATGCCAACCCAACTCGGAGGAGATAATGATGAGTGAGCAGCACGTCGACAAACCACAGGCAAGCCGCCGTAAATTTCTGAAAGGTTCTGCCCTAGCCGCAGGCGCAACCGCCGCCGGAACCATCGCCGCACCCATGATTGCCAAAGCGGCTGATCCTGTTGTGCTGAAGATGCAGGCCGCCTGGGGCGGTGGTATTTTCCTAGAGAACGCACAGTCTTACGTTGAGCGCGTTAACGCCATGGCCGGTAAAGATCTGCAGATCGAACTGCTGCCGGTAAACTCGGTGGTCAAAACCAGCCAGATGCAGGATGCGGTTCACCGTGGCGTACTAGATGCGGCGCACTATGTACCCGCCTACTGGTACTCAAAATCACCGGTTGCTTCCCTGTTCGGTACCGGCCCCTGTTTCGGTTGGTCAAGCCAGGAAGTGCTGGGCTGGATTCACTACGGCGGCGGTCAGGCCTTATTTGATGAGCTGATGGGTAAGCTGGGCCTGAATCTGGTGAGCTTCTTCAACAGCCCAATGCCTGCACAGCCACTGGGCTGGTTCAAAGAAGAGATCAAAGACGCCAAGCAAATGGACGGCCTGAAGTACCGTACCGTTGGTTTAGCAGCAGACGTACTGCTAGAAATGGGTATGTCCGTCGTCCAGCTACCCGGCGGTGAAATTCAGCCTGCGATGAAGTCGGGTCTGATTGACGCAGCCGAATTTAACAACCCAACGTCTGACCGTGATTTCGGTATGCAGGATGTGTCTAAGCATTACCACCTCGCCAGTTTCCACCAGTCGCAAGAATTTTTCGAGTGTACCTTCAACAAGAAGAAGTATGACGCCCTGCCAGCGGAACTACAGGCCATCCTGAAGTACGCTTCAGAAGCCGAAAACTCTAACTTCTACTGGCATAATACCCGCCGCTACGCCGACGACTTGGTTAAGCTGCGTGATGAGCAAGGTGTTAACGTTCACCGCACACCAGATTCAGTCATGCAGGGCCAGCTGGATGCATGGGATAAAGTGGTTGAGCGTATGTCCGGCCAGGATGAGTTCTTCGCCAAGGTCATCGAGTCACAGAAGACTTATGCTAAGGGCGTGATGAACTACCTGAACCTGAACCAGCCTGATTACAAGCTGGCTTATAAGCATTACTTTGGGTAATCGTTAAAACACCCTCACCCCAACCCCTCTCCCTATGAAAGCACCGTTTCTTAGGAAACGTCCGTGGGAGAGGGCTCAGGGGGGATGAGGGTGTTTACCCACTAACCTAAAACCACACCTCAATAACCCGGAGCAACCGCCCCATGACCAAACTTGTTTATGCCATTGAAAGCCTCAGTATTTGGGTCGGCAGAGCATTCGGCTGGTGTATTTTGATTCTGACGCTGTCCGTATCGTATGAGGTATTTGTACGCTATGTGCTGAATCAGCCCACGGTCTGGGCGTTTGACATGATGGTACAAATGTATGGTGCGCTGTTTTTAATGGCCGGGCCGTACGCGCTGGCGCAGGATAGCCACGTACGCGGTGATGTGGTGTATCGCCTGTTTCCGGTGCGTCTACAGGGGTTCCTCGACTTTAGCCTTTACTTGCTGTTCTTCTTTCCAGGCATGCTGGCGCTGTTTTGGTTCGGGGCTGAAATTGCATCAGATTCTTGGCGCTACAAGGAAGTGAGCTGGAACAGTCCGGCGCGCATTCAGATTTATTTCTTTAAGACGCTGATTCCATTAGCCGGTGGCCTGCTAATTTTACAGGGAATTGCCGAGCTGATTCGCGCTTGGAAAGCCATGCGCAGTGGCGTGTGGATGCAGCGGTTAGATGATGTCCGTGAAACGGAAGACACGCTGATAGAAGGTCGCAGCTGATACCCGCCCTGACCCCATTTAGCTGTCAAGCCACTGGCTGATGTGTAAACCCGATTAACAACCCGACTATGAGTAGAGTTCGCCGTGACAAATCCTGAAGTCGCCATCTTAATGTTATGCCTGTTCATCCTAATGGTGCTGCTCGGTTTCCCGATCGCATTCACCCTGCTGGCGATGGGGGTAGGTTTCGGTTATTACGCTTACTATCAGGCCGGATCGATAGAAACCATTTCCGATGCGTTTAGCAACCAGATTTTTTACCTGCTGAACCAGAACACCTACTCAGTAATGGAGAACGACACCCTAGTCGCTATTCCGCTGTTCCTGTTCATGGGCTATGTGGTTGAGCGCGCCAATATCGTTAATAAGCTATTTTCATCGCTCAATCTGGCAGCGCGCAACCTGCCGGGCTCGATGGCGATTGCGGCACTGCTAACCTGCGCGGTATTCTCCACCGCCAGCGGCATTGTTGGCGCGGTGGTTACACTCATGGGCCTGCTGGCCTTCCCCGCGATGGCGAACGCCCATTACCGCAAAGATTTCGCCGCCGGGGTTATCTGCGCTGGTGGTACGCTGGGCATTCTGATTCCGCCTTCGATTATGCTGATCGTGTATGCGGCGATTGCCGAATTATCACCGCTGCGCCTATACGCAGCAGCCGTGTTCCCTGGCCTGCTGCTGGCCGGTAGCTATATCGTCTACGTCATCATCCGGGTTTATCTGAATCCATCCATCGCCCCCAAGCCCACGTTTGAAGATGACATTAGCCCCGGTCAAATTTACTGGCAGCTCTTCACCTCATTTGTGCCACTGACTTTACTGATCATGCTGGTGCTGGGTTCAATCTTAGGCGGACTGGCAACACCGGCAGAGGCCGCAGCCATGGGTGCGCTGGGCGGGCTAGTACTCGCTGCACTCTACCGCTCACTCAGCTGGCAGAAATTAAAGGAATCGGTCTTTCTCACCGCTAAGGCCACCGCCATGGTGTGCTGGCTGTTTGTCGGCTCTTGGACGTTCGCCTCGGTGTTCTCCTACCTCGGCGGCCATGATGTGATTGAGCACTGGGTATTGGCGATGAATCTGGAGCCGTGGCAGTTCCTCATTATGGTACAGCTCATTATCTTTATTCTCGGCTGGCCGCTGGAGTGGTCGGAGATTCTGATTATCTTTGTGCCAATCTTTCTGCCGATGCTGGATACTTTTGGCATTAACCCTTATTTCTTCGCGATGCTGGTGGCGCTCAACCTGCAAACCTCCTTCTTGACCCCACCGATGGCGATGTCAGCCTACTACCTGAAAGGGGTGCTTAAATCCGAAATTGAACTGATGGAAATATTCAGGGGGATTATGCCGTATCTAGGCATTGTCATCTTCTGTATGTTCCTGATGTATATGTTCCCTGGGATTGCGCTATGGTTCCCGGATTATTTGTTTGGTGAGTATATTCCTTAGCACTGTGAACACCCACAATGAAGCCACTATGACCGACTCCAGCGACAACAAGGCCCAAACTGTCCGCGATCACGTAGCAAAAATCAACGACGGCACACTAACGTCAAAGACATTAGTCGAACACTGCCTCAATGTCGTGGAACAAACCGATAAAAACATCGGCGCGTGGGCACACCTCGATCGTGAACAGGTCCTCATGGGCGCAGAAGCCTGTGACCATATCCGCCGCAGCGGTCAGCCTACCGGTGCACTCCATGGCATACCGGTCGGTATTAAAGACATCTTCGATACCGCTAGCATGCCAACCGAACGCGGCTCAAACCTTTTCACCGGCCGCCAGCCAGACACCGACTGCGCGGTTGTCGCCAAGCTGAAAGAAGCGGGCGCGGTGATTATGGGCAAGACGGTGACCACTGAAATGGCCTTTATGCACCCCGCAGCGACCCGCAACCCGCATAACCCAGCACACACTCCCGGTGGTTCCTCCAGTGGTTCTGCCGCCGCCGTCGCGGCCGGGCAAGTTCCGCTGGCCGTCGGCAGTCAGACCAATGGCTCAGTGATCCGACCCGCCTCTTTTTGTGGTGTGTACGGCTTCAAACCATCCAGCGGCATTGTGTCGCGGCGCGGTGCACTGGAAACCTCGAATACGCTGGATCAGGTCGGCTTTTTTGGACGCGATATCGGCGATCTTGCGCTGTTGGCGGATGCCGTTGCCGGTTATGATCACCTCGATAGCGCCAGCTACGTCGCACCAAAGCCAAAAATGTTATCGGGCTATCAGGCGGAGCCGCCGGTCGATCCTACGATCGTCTGGATCGATATGCCGTATGCGGAGCGTTATAGCCCTGATGCGCATGCCGGGTTTGAGGAATTACTGACACTATTAGGTGATAAGGTCGAACGCATTCCAGCACCCCTATCGTTTTCTGCCCTCATCCCCTGTCATAAAATCATTCATGAATACGAAATTCTGCGCCGCCTGGAACAGGAGTGCGCGGGGCGTCTCGATCAGCTCAGCGCCACGGTAAAGCCCGTATTGGAACACGCGCGCAGCTATACCGCTGAGCAGTATGAGGAAGCACTGGAAATCCGCCGGGCTACCGGCAGCTGGTTCCAGCAATTTTTTTACGACTACGATGCCATACTCACGCCGTCGGCACTGAGCACAGCGCCGCTGATTAGCGCAGGCGGCACCGGCGACCCAGTGTGCTGCACTATCTGGACGCTGTGTGGCCTACCTTGCATTAATTTACCGCTGCTAAGCGGTGAAAACGCGCTACCACTGGGCGTACAATTGGTGGGGGCGCTGCGCGAAGATGACCGCTTGCTGCGCACCACGCGCCACTTTTTAGCGGACTTACACCAGCGACTGGAGGATTAAACATGCCAACTCGAATGACGCAAATTATCGCGGGCTTTCTCGGCTTTGCGCTACTCGCCACCTTTGTTGTCGGCCTGTCGATCAGTATTTCACAGGGCTTCGCCGGATTTTACGGCGGCTTACCGTTTGCGATTATTGTTGGTTTTGTGCTGATCCTGGCGTTTTACGATTTCTTTACGGGCTGTCTGAAGAAGAAACCAAGCGCAGACGCTGCATCTGCTGAACACACCGAACAGCCATAAAGGAACACTGATGAACAAACCTCGCGTCTGGATCACACGCAAACTCTCCGCCAATACCGAAGCACGCGCGGAGCGTGACTATGATGTCGTGCTGAATCCACAGGACAGCGTCAGCAGTGCAGCAGACATTATCCGCATGAGCGCCGAGGTGGATGCGATTTTACCCTGCCACTCCGAGATATTCGATGCGGATACGGTGCGCCAACTCGACCCGCGCCTGAAGATTATCGCGAATCACTCGGTCGGGGTGGATCACTGTGACCTCGTGGCATTGAAAGCTAGGGGTATCTGCGTCACCAATACGCCGGATGTGCTGTCGGATGCGACCGCTGAGATTGCGATGTTATTGCTATTAGGCGCAGCGCGGCGTGCGCCAGAAGGCGATCTGATGGTACGCAACGGCGAGTGGGATTCGTGGAGTCCGTCGTTTATGGTCGGCACGCAGGTCAGCGGTAAACGCCTGGGGATTATCGGCATGGGTCGCGTCGGACAGGTGATGGCGAAACGCGCCCGCGGTTTTGATATGACGGTGCACTATCATAACCGTACACGACTGCCACCTGAGCTGGAACAGGGCGCGATATTCCATCCCGACCTCGCTACTTTGTTGGCAGTCTCGGACTTTTTATCGCTGCACTGTCCGGCAACGCCAGCATCTACCGGAATAATTAATGCAGACACGATTGCACAGCTGCCAGATCGTGCGATTATCGTGAATACTGCGCGCGGTGCATTGGTGGATGAGGCTGCGTTATTAGCGGCGATTGAATCCGGGAAACTGGCTGGGGCTGGCTTGGATTGCTTCGGCACCGAACCGGGTGGAAACCCGGCGTTTGCTAGGCACGATAATATTATGATGCTACCGCATATTGGGAGTGCGACGGCGGAAACACGGGACGCCATGGGCTTTCGGGCGCTGGATAATTTAGATGCATTTTTTGCGGGGCAGGAACCGGGGGATCGGTTGGTTTAAGCGCACTCGCTGCCCGAATCATTGCCCTGTCCGCGCCCTAATCACCTGACATGAGAAAAAGCGCCGACCTTCTTCGTCAAACCCACTTGCACAAAACATCAAATATCCCACCAAATCAGTTAAACCGCACGCTAAAATCAATGGCACTATAAATACACTCAGGCCTGCAACCATCCAGCGTAGCCAGCCCAAAAAACCAAGGAGGAACGCCGCATGCATTTCGGTTTAACTGAAGAACAACAAATGATTGTTGATACCGTCCGCAGCTTTGTTGAGAACGAAATCTACCCCCATGAAGACGACGTCGAACGCACCGGCGTGGTACCGCGTGAGCTGGGCTTAGAGATTCGCGACAAGTGTATTGATATGGGCTTTTTCGCGGCTAATCTGCCGGAGGAAATTGGCGGCGGCGGGTTAAATCATCTGGATTTCACTCTGTTGGAACGCGAGCTGGGCCGGGCTTCGATGGGGCTGTCGGTGTTCTTTGGCCGCCCTTCCGGCATTCTGATGGCCTGTAATGCTGAACAGAAAGAACGCTATCTCATGCCCGCAGTAAAAGGCGAAAAATTTGATGCGCTGGCGATGACCGAGCCGGATGCCGGTTCCGATGTGCGCGGTATGAAATGCATGGCGAAACCGGACGGCAGCGACTGGGTGGTCAATGGTACTAAGCACTTTATCAGCCACGCCGATATTGCCGATTTTGTCATTGTGTTTATTGCCACCGGTGAGGAAGACACCCCGCGCGGCCCCAAAAAACTCATCACCTGCTTTCTGGTCGATCGCGGCACGCCCGGTTTTGAGATCCGCCCCGGCTATGACTCGGTCAGCCATCGCGGCTACCAGAACTGCATCCTGAGTTTTGATGACTGCCGCTTGTCCTCTGCTCAGGTTTTAGGCGAAGTGCATAAGGGCTTTGATATTGCCAATGAGTGGCTCTATGGCACCCGGCTCACCGTGGCAGCCACCTGTGTGGGTCGTGCCCGCCGGGCATTTGAGCTGGCGCTACCGTATGCCGCAGAGCGTGAGCAATTTGGCCAGAAGATTGGCCGTTTTCAGGGCGTCTCGTTCAAACTGGCCGATATGATTACCGAGACCGATGCGGCGGACTGGCTCACGCTCTCAGCGGCTTGGCGGCTGGATCAGGGCTTACCGGCAAACCGGGAGATTGCCAGCGCGAAAGTATACGCCTCAGAGATGCTGGCGAAGGTAACGGATGAGGCGCTACAGGTGTTTGGCGGTATGGGCCTGATGAGTGATTTACCGCTGGCCCGACTGTGGCGCGATGCGCGGGTTGAGCGCATTTGGGATGGAACATCGGAGATTCAGCGCCATATTATTTCGCGGGAATTGTTGCGGCCATTGGGTTGTTGATATGAACCTGCAACGCCTGTTAAGACCCAACGCCATCGCCGTCGTCGGCGGCCACCAGGCTGCCGAAGTGGTTCGCCAGTGCCAAAAAATCGGTTACTCCGGCCACATCTGGCCGATCCACCCCAGTAAAGACTACATCGAAGGTTTACCGGTTTTCCGCAGCGTCGATGACTTGCCCGCGCCACCGGACGCTACCTTCATTGGCGTCAATCGTCGCCTCACCATTGGCATTGTTGAAGCGCTGGCCAAACGCGGTGCCGGTGGCGCGGTGTGTTATGCCTCCGGCTTTCTGGAAGCCGACGCGGAAGGCGGTCAGTTGCAGGGCGCATTACTGGAAGCGGCGGGCAATATGCCGGTACTGGGGCCAAACTGCTACGGCTTCATTAACTACGGCGCAGGCGCGCTGTTGTGGCCCGATCAGCACGGTGGGCGTGTTTTAGGCGAAGGCGAGAAAGGCGTCGCGCTCATCACCCAATCGTCAAATCTGGCGATTAACCTCACTATGCAGCAGCGCGGCCTGCCCATCACGTATATCCTCACCGCAGGCAACCAGGCACAGGTCGGGCTATCACAGCTCGCGCTCACCGCATTGGAAGACCCGCAGGTTACGGCGCTAGGCCTGCATATCGAAGGTTTTGATTCCGTCACGGGGATGGAAACGCTGGCAGCGCGGGCGCGTGACCTCAATAAACCCATCGTTGCGTTAAAGGTCGGCAAAAGCGCACAGGCACAGCAGGCCACCCTGACCCATACCGCTTCGCTGGCGGGTTCACATGCTGCGTCCACTGCATTTCTACAGCGGCTGGGCATTGGCCAGGTTGACAGCATTCCGGCGCTCATGGAAACACTGAAACTCCTGCATGTGCATGGCCCGCTGGCGGGTTACCGCCTGTGCTCGATGAGCTGCTCCGGCGGCGAAGCCAGTCTGATGGCAGACGCAGTACAGGGACATAAAGTCCACTACCCTGCCCTGACGCCTGAGCAAAAAGCACCGGTTGAAGCGGTACTGGGTGAACTGGTGACGGTGGATAATCCGCTGGATTACCATACTTATATCTGGGGTGATGAAACCGGGATGCAGGCGGCCTATCAGGCGATGATGAGCATCGGTTTTGATCTGAGTATCTTGCTGCTGGATTTTCCGCATCCTGAGCGCTGCGATGACCGCGACTGGATGGTCGCGCTGCGGGCATTTACGGCGGCAGTCAAAGCCAGCGGCGCAAAGGCGGCAATAACCGCCACGCTGCCGGAGAATATCCCGGAACCGTATATTAACGACCTGATGCAACAGGGTATTGTGGCGATTAGCGGCTCGGAGGAAGTGGTCACGGCGGCTGAGGTGGCGGCGGATATTGGTGCTGCGTGGCAACAGAATGGCGCTGAGCCATTAGCCGCGCTGTCGAATCAGCAGGTTAATCCCAGCACCCAAGTAACACTGTATGAAGACGCGGCTAAGCAGCTCTTAGCGGAGCATGGAATTGCGGTGCCACCGGGGATGAGCATACCGTTAGTTGAGGAGATTCCTGCTGCCCTACACAGCTTTCCTGCTGGCACGCGCTGGGTGGTTAAACAGCTCGGTATTGCGCATAAAACCGAAGCGGGTGGGGTACGCCTGAATTTAGCAGATAGCGCACAGGTGCAGTCAGCGGCGGCAGACTTGCTAAACACTGACGGTGTCGATGAAGTACTGATCGAAGCCATGGTGCAGGATGTTGTCGGCGAGCTGATTGTGGGCGTGGTGCGTGACCCGCAGTTTGGCTGGGTACTGACTCTGGGCGCGGGCGGCATTTGGGTCGAGGTTTTGCAAGATACGGCGACCTTACTGATTCCGGCGCAGCGGCGTGAAGTTCAGGACGCTTTAGCCGGGCTGAAAGTTGCCCCCTTATTTAATGGCTATCGCGGCAAACCGGCGGGTGATATGCGGGCGGCGGTTGATGTGGTGATGCGGGTGCAGGACCTGGTGCTGGCGCGGCCTGATTTGGTGGAGCTGGATATTAACCCGCTGCTGGTATGTGCTGAGGGTGCCTGGGCGGCGGATGCGTTGGTGCAGCTTGATGCCATTGCTTCAATTTCGTCCGCTGATGGCAAACGTTGAAGTGCGAGATCATAGCGGAGAAATTGTCGCCGCGCTTAATAACCGCAAACAGGCGCAGTTTCACTTGCCACCGGCGATTTATCAGGCGAATGCCCGCGCAGACGGCGTCAGTATTACCCAACCCATTAACTTAACTGCACAGCAGGGCATCCATCAAAAATTTCTGTTTCCAGCTGTCTAAGCGCAACCCGCACAGCGCCGGTCGGGGTCACTTTGCGGTCGCATCAACCGGATCACTTCAGGCCACACTACGCACATATAGCGGCGCATAACTCGCCTCCCCCTGCACCACATCAATCAGCTGCGCCTTCAGCAATTCCAGAATCGCCATTAACGCCACCACCGCGCCACGCCGCCCCTCTTCCGGGGTAAACAACTCAGGAAACGCAATGAATGGCTTGTCCTGTAACGCAGCCAGCACTCGGGTCATCCGCTCCCGAATCGACAGGTGCTCACGCTGTATTTCATGGCTGCTAAACATATCCGCCCGTTTCAGCACATCATGAAATGCCAGCAATATTTCATGCAGACGCACCTCAGGCTGTGGTTTAGGCTGCGCCGGAAAATCAGCAGCGCTGTGTACCGTCCAGAAATCACGTTCCTGGCGGGGTAACGTATCTAATTCAGCGGCGGCCTGTTTGCACTGCTCATACTCCTGCAAGCGCCGGATCAGCTCAGCACGCGGATCATCTTCGTCTTCCAGTTCCTCCCGCCGGGGCAGCAACATACGTGACTTAATCTCCGCCAGCATTGCCGCCATCACTAGGTACTCCGCCGCCAAATCAAGCTTAAAATCCTTCATTAGCTCAACATAAGCCATGTACTGTGCGGTAATCTCCGCAATCGGAATGTCACAAATATCAAGGTTTTGGCGCTTGATTAGATAAAGCAGTAAATCCAGCGGCCCTTCGAAGGCCTCCAGAATGACTTCCAGCGCGTCGGGGGGAATATAAAGATCTTCCGGAAGAACGGACATACGTTCTCCCTGTACTACCGCAATGGGTATTTCGGTTTGCACCTCAGTCATCAGTCACGATGAGTAAAGCGCATCGCTTCCAGCACGTCATCCAGCGTCTCCCGCGCTACCTGTCGCGCCGCTTCAGAGCCTTCATGCAAAATATCACGCACCCGCTGCCGATTGCCTTCGTATTCTCTGGCCCGTTCCTGAATCGGCTCCAGTTCAGCCTGCACCGCCGCAATCACTGGCTTTTTACAGTCAATACAGCCGATGCCGGCAGAGCGGCAGCCTTCATCCGCCCATTGCTTCACTGACGCATCGCTATACACTTCATGCAGCTGCCAAACCGGACATTTCTCTGGATCGCCCGGATCAGTGCGCCGTACCCGCGCCGGATCGGTTGGCATGGTGCGAATTTTCTTCTCCACTGCCTCCGGTTTTTCGCGCAGCGCAATGGTATTACCGTAGGATTTAGACATTTTCTGCCCATCCAGGCCCGGCATTTTTGCCGCAGGCGTCAAGGCCGCCTGGGGTTCAGGCAGGATAATCTTGCCGGAACCTTCCAGATAACCGAATAAACGTTCACGATCACCAATAGAAATATTCTGCTGCGCCTCTAGCATAGCCTGCGCTTTGGCCAGCGCCTCTTCATCACCGCGCTCCTGAAACTGCTTGCGCAGCTCACGGTAGAGGCGGGCACCCTTCTTACCCATTTTATTCGCCGCCGCCTCTGCTTTATCCTCAAAGCCCGGCTCGCGCCCATAGATATGATTAAACCGCCGCGCCACTTCGCGCGTAAGCTCAATATGCGCGACCTGATCCTCACCCACTGGCACCTGATCCGCCTTATACATTAGGATGTCGGCGGACTGTAACAGCGGATAGCCCAAGAAACCGTAGGTCGCCAAGTCCATTTCTTTCAGCTTTTCCTGCTGATCTTTATAGGTCGGCACCCGCTCTAACCAGCCCAACGGGGTGATCATCGACAGTAACAGATGCAGCTCAGCGTGTTCTGGCACATCGGACTGGACAAAAATCGTCGCTGAACTTGGGCTGATACCAGACGCCAGCCAGTCAATCGCCATATCCTCCACATGCTGCGAAATACCATCCGGCGCTTCGTAATGCGTGGTTAAGGCATGCCAGTCGGCCACGAAGAAAAAGCATTCGTGGTTCATTTGCATCTCCACCCAATTTTTCAGGACACCATGATAATGTCCGAGGTGGAGTTTTCCAGTTGGGCGCATGCCCGAAACGATACGCTGGTTTTGCAACGGCGTTGTGCTCACTTGTGTTCCTTAAACCTATAGCCAGAATAAAAGTATGTTTTGCAGCAGAGAGGTTAATCCACTGATGACTGGATTAATAATGCTCCACAGGATACCAGAAATCATCAGTGCGATAACAATCATAAAACCAAAGGGTTCAATACGATCCAGCAGGTCTGAAATAGCCGGTGGTGCCAAACCAGACAGGACACGCCCACCATCCAGCGGCGGAATGGGGATAAGATTAAATACCATCAGCAGGAGATTAATGGTCACGCCAACGCTAGCCATCTGCACAAAGCCATCACCGACCGGCGTGCCAGCGGCCATGACGTAAATAAGCCCCAAAGCCAGCATCCAAAATGTCGCCATCACAAAATTGGCGGCGGGCCCAGCGGCGGCGACCAGAATCATATCGCGTCGATAATGCTTGAGATTACGGAAATTCACCGGCACTGGCTTTGCCCAGCCAAACAGGAAAGGCGACCCCATAATTAACAGGAAAGCAGGAATAGCCACTGTGCCAATGGGGTCGATATGACGAATCGGGTTGAGCGACAGCCGCCCCAGCATCTTAGCGGTGCTATCGCCGAGCCGATTGGCCGCCCAGCCGTGGGCCACTTCATGCAGCGTAATCGCGAACAATACTGGAATAGCACCCACTGCCAAAGCGTAGATGAAACCTTCCAAACTAAAATTACCCATTATCGTTATCCACGTTATTACCCTATTTTATTGTCCGCCAATTTAATTTACTGGCCGCTAAATGATTAACCCACGCCTTATGTAACGGCGTGCCGCGCGGTGGTTCTCGAATGGCCACATAAAATCTGGCCGCATCGCAGGCGTCGCATCATCCTCAATGTTCAACCAGCCAGTCAAGATCACCGCGCCCATGACGAAGAACTTCAGGGCGCCCCTCCATTAAATCAACCACGGTCGTCGGTTCGTAGCCACAAAAACCACCGTCGATTACTAAATCAACCTGATGTTCCAGTTGGAGGCGAATCTGAAAAGGGTCGTTCAACGGCAGGTCATCACCGGGCAAAATCAGCGTGCTCGACATCAGGGGTTCGTTCAGCTCCTGTAAAAATTCCTGCGCCACAATATGGTCGGGAATACGCAGGCCAATGGTCTTGCGACGTGGATTTTGTAGGCGGCGCGGCACTTCACGAGTCGCTTTTAAAATAAACGTATAGGGGCCAGGCGTGAGGGATTTCAACAGGCGGTAGTTCATATTATCGACTTGGGCATAATGCGCGATTTCAGACAAATCGCGGCACACCAAAGTAAAATTATGCTTGTCATTTAAGCGCCGGATACGCCGAATGCGCTCCATCGCCGCTTTATCACCGAGATGACAACCTATCGCATAGCTAGAATCTGTTGGGTAGACGACAACGCCACCATCGCGGATAATCTGTACGGCCTGACGCAACAGGCGTTTTTGTGGATTATCCGGGTGCACTTCAAAGTACTGGCTCAAGGGCTTAACTCAGGGTAACACGGTAAATATTGATTCAATGCTATGGCCGCCGGGTCTGCTTATCATATAAAATGCACGATTTTACAGGCTAAGTCTTGAATAAGGAACCTAATAAATGCTCTATTCGATTGTAGGTGAAGATGTCAGCAACAGCCTGGAAAAGCGTTTGGCCGCTCGCCCGGCGCACGTCGAACGCCTAGTACAGTTGAAAGCAGAGGGCCGCCTTATCATTGCTGGCCCCAACCCAGCGATAGACAGCGATGACCCCGGCAGCACAGGCTTCAGCGGCAGCGTCATTATCGCAGAATTTGAGTCATTACAGGCGGCAACTGACTGGGCCAATACTGACCCCTACCTTGCAGCCGGTGTTTATCAGAACGTAAACGTTAAACCTTTTAAAAAAGTGTTACCTTGAGGACAATCAGGCATGCGAATCAACACTAATCTATTAATCGCAAGTAGTTTAATCGGGCTTAGTTTGGCATTTGGCCCTGCTGCGGCAGAAACAACGGCTGAAACCACAGGCGATGAACTCATCGCTATTGTTAATGGTACAGATATCAACGAGAGCACGCTGCTCTCCGTCGTCGACATGGCAAAACGCCAGCGCCCCGAAGCGGAGGTCGATGAAAAAGCGCTGCTGGACGACTTAATCGTCACTGAGTTAGCTCGCCAGGAAGCGGCAAAAGCCGGTTTTCGGGAACGCGAAGACATCAAAGCGCGGGTGAAAAACTTCGCGGACAAACTGATTCTCAATACCTGGATGCAGGAAAAAGCCAGCTCGCTGGAGATTTCTGAGGACGATCTCCAGGCGGCTTATGAAGAACGTATCGCCAATATGCCGCGGCACGAATATAAAGCGCGCCATATTCTGGTTAAAACAGAAGATGAAGGCACAGCGCTCATTGAAACGCTGAAAACCGGCAAAGATTTTGCGGAACTGGCCCAAGAAAAATCGACCGGCCCGTCTGGCCCAACCGGCGGCGACCTCGGCTGGTTTAAACCGGAAAGCATGGTAAAACCCTTCGCGGAGGCCGTTGTCGCCATGGAGCCCGGCCAGGTCACCACCGCACCGGTAGAAACCCAATTTGGCTGGCATGTCATCAAGATGGAAGAGAAACGTGACGTTAAGCTGCCAGAGATGGAGAATATGAAGCCACAACTCAAGCGGCAGCTGGAACAAAGCAAAATGCTGGAGTATATGCAGACCTTGCGCGCAGCGGCGGAGATTAAAGTTTTATATAAAGACAAACCTGCCCCGCCACCTAAGGCAGACCAAGAGGCTGCTGCCGAAGACGCCGCAGAAAAAACGGAATAATCGCCCGACAACGCTGATAAGGAAATAACAGGAATGAAAGCAGACTGGAAGCAATTTCTCAGCCACCACGGCGCAGAATTTGACACAAGCGATACACTGACCCACTTTGGCAACCCGGAACGCGAACGTCGCATCCCGCCACAGGGCGCTATCCTCTGCGATTTATCACATATCGGCTTACTCAGCGTCAGCGGCGCGGATGCACAGACTTTTTTACAGGGCCAGCTCAGCAATGACTTGAATGCGGTCAGCGCCACACAGGCTCAGCTTACGTCCTACAGCTCCCCCAAAGGCCGCGCCATTACCACGCTGCAACTGATACAGCACCAGGACACCTATTACCTGGTTCTGGCAGCTGATTTAGTGGAGTCGGTCTTAAAACGCCTGCGCATGTTTGTCATGCGCTCTCAGGTCACCCTGCAAGAGGCAGGCAACAGCCTCGTGCATTTTGGCTATGCTGATCCACGCGGCGAACAGCGCCTGCGTGATATTATCGGCACGATCCCCACCCAGCCCATGGCCGTGGTGGCGTATGATAATCTGAGCATTGTGCGGCGCCCCGCTTCCGTCCCTAGGTTTGAGATCTTCGGCGACAGTGCCGCAGCGCGTAAGCTGTGGGAGAAACTGGACGTGCATGCTACCGGCGTAGGTCGCGGTGCCTGGGATTATTTTGAGATCGAAGCCGGTATCCCGCAGGTGACCGCTGCCAGCAGTGAAGCCTGGGTGCCACAGATGATGAACCTACACCTGATTGATGCCATTAGCTTCTCCAAAGGCTGCTTCCCGGGTCAGGAGGTGGTGGCCCGCCTCAAGTATCTGGGGAAGAATAAGCGCCAGCTATACCGCATTGCGATCGACAGTTTTGAGCCGCCGGCGGTGGGCGCACGCATAGATGACAGCAACGGGCAAGAGGCCGGACAAATCCTCAACGCCTGCCTAAATCCAACGGGTAAAGCCGAGGCGCTAGCGGTCATGAGAACCACTGCCCTTGAGGCTGAACTCACTCTGGATGGCCAAACGGTACAGCGGCTTGAGCTGCCCTATGCTACGGAATAACCGACCCGCTGCCCGCGCAGCAGGCGAGCTGCAATAGATGACCGTATAAATGACTGTGCCAAACACACCAACGCTGGCACAATCGATTGCTGCTACGCTGCTAGAAGGCTTCAATCTCCACTTCACCCTTTTTCAGCAGATTACTTCAGGCGCGATCCGACGCTTCGAAAATGCGTGCTGGCAAGATGTCCAACAAGCCTCTCGCAAACGTATCGTCCTCTACGATGAGCGCGTCTCAGAAACGCTCGCACGGGTGCGCACGGATTATGACATTAATGAGCTAGACCCTGCGCTGTGGCAGCAAGTAAAGCAGTCCTATATTCACCTCCTCGCCACGCATAAACAGCCCGAACTCGCCGAAACGTTTTTCAACTCGGTGTTCTGTCATCAGTTTCCAATGCAGTATTACACTCAGGAATTTATCTTTCTGCGCAACTCCATCTCCACCGATTATATTGAGCCGCCCGCAGGCGAGGAAAACTGCTATCGCTGTTATTACCCCCAGCATAATCACCTGAAAACCGCGCTCAAGCAGCTGGTGCTAGACCAGGGCTTTTCCCTGCCGTTTGAAGACCTTGAGCGCGATATTAACAGCGCGATTCGCAACCTGGTGCGTAAATTTCCGGGCCGAGCGCAGCGGGAGGTGCACCTTAATTTTCAGCTCCGGGTTATTTGTCGCCCGTTCTTCCGTAATAAAGCCGCTTATATTGTCGGCCACTATATCAATGGGCGGCGTGAAGGTGGCTTTGCCTTTAGCGTAATGAATAATGAGCTGGGCCAGCTGTATCTTGATACGCTACTGATTGATGCCGAAGAACTCTCCGTTGTGTTCAGCTATTCACAGGCCTATTTCATGGTGGAATATCAGGTGCCCTCGTCCATCATCACGTTTTTACGCACGATTCTACCCGAGCGCAACCGCTCCGAACTGTATTCGGCCATCGGCTTACATAAGCAGGGCAAATCTGATTTCTACCGGCATTTTCTGCATCATCTCAAGCATTCACACGATCAATTCGTCGTCGCCCCCGGTATTAAGGGCATGGTTATGGCGGTGTTCACCCTGCCGTCCTACCGCTATGTCTTTAAAATCATTAAGGACAAATTTGCCCCACAGAAGGACTTCACCCGTAAACAGGTCGAAGAAAAATACCAACTGGTCAAACGCCATGACCGGGTCGGCCGCATGGCCGATATGCTGGAGTATTCCAACGTCTCCCTGCCGATTGCTCGCTTTGAACCCGCCTTGCTTGAAGAGTTAAAACAAACCTGTGCCAGCAGTATTTTCTTTGAGCGCGAGCAGATTGTGTTGCGCCATGTCTACATGGAACGGCGCATGACACCGCTCAATATGTTTATGCAGGATGCCAGCGATGAACAGCTGGAGGTGGTGATTAAAGACTACGGCGATGCTATTAAACAGCTCGCAGCCGCTAATATTTTCCCCGGTGATTTCCTTTATAAGAACTTTGGCGTCACCCAGCTCGGGCGCATTGTTTTTTATGACTACGATGAAATTACTTATATGACGGAATGCCATTTCCGCAAAATTCCAGCACCGCTATTCCCAGAGGATATGTTCAGCGCGGAACCCTGGTATTCGATTGCCCCCAACGATGTGTTCCCGGAAGAGTTCTCTACCTTTTTACTCACTAACCCCAGAGTGAAAAAGATATTTATGCGCTATCACAAAGACTTGTTGGACGCGCGTTATTGGCAGCAGAAGCAGCAAAATATTAAAGACGGTATTTTTGAGGATGTTTTTCCTTACCAGCAGCATTTAAGATTCAAACGCTCGCCGCCAGACATTAAAGCCTAATTTTCAATCGTTTTTCCAATTTATCCCTCTCCCGTACTACAATAACGGCCTGGTAACGTTTAATTCACTCAGGCCATAGCAAAAGGATTTACCCCATGAGAGCACCCGACTTATTCAAAACCGCTGCGGCGGTATTGCTTGCATTCATTGCAGCCAGCCTTTTCTCAGCGACCGCACAGGCGAATGAAGCCTTCTATCAGGTCACTAATGTAGCGTCCGATGATGTCCTCAATATTCGCGCAAGTGCCGGTACGCAGCAGGCGGTGATCGGCACGATTCCCGCCAACGGCAAAACCATTCTCGGCACCGGCAGAAACACTCAGGTCGGCAGCTCCAACTGGGCCGAAATCGTCTGGCTAGGCCAGATTGGCTGGGTGAACGACTTTTACCTAACAACCGATATAGCGCCGGGTGCACAGGTCAACACCCAGTACCAGCAGTCCGACCAGAACGCCACAGGCAGCGCAAATACACACACCCATGCTGCCAACCGCTGCACCCGCTCAGTCAGCCACACGCATCCCAATGGCAGTAACAGTCACCAGCACAACTACAACTGTGACCAGGGCCAACAGCTGGCACAGCCCACAGGCCAGCAAAACGCTCAAACCCATTCACATCCAGCAAACCCCTGTACAAATTCAGTGACTCACACTCACGGCAATGGCGATAACGCTCACGAACATCGCTACAACTGCCAGACCCAACAAATGGCGCGCCCCAAATACAATCCACAGCCGAAGTACACGCAATACTAGGGCTATAAAATGCGTCCCTGCCAACAGCGCCCACAGCGACGGGGCTGTTGGCAGCGTATGACTCGTTATAAAGCGGTGACTGCGGCAAAATTGTCGCATAGCGTGCCCATTGATAGACTGGGCGCGTCCGCACCCGGCCGCGCTTGACCCTAGACCCGCATCCCCCGTTTATCTGCAAAAAATGCTTACTTAAACCACATATCGTACGCTTAGCCGCTGTCTTTCCTACACTAACACCACAATGATGGATCAAGGAAGAGATACACACCACCGCCCAGCCTGTGAATAATACGGTACGACTAGGCAATGAACCTAGCCTAATGCACTAAACAAGCGGTTCAGCAGGTCGGTCATTGATTCCAGGAAGAGCAATGATAATATGTTAAATAGATCAGTAGGCATGCTTAAGAACAGGTCAAATGTACACACAATGTAGTCATTGCAAAGCCGTGTTTCGAGTCACGATGAAAGAGCTGACAGCGGCTCAGGGTTTGCTGCGCTGTGGCGAATGTGACACGATATTCGATGCGATGAAGGCACTGACAACTACGCTGCCAGAAGAACGATCCTTCAGCGATAGTCCATCCGCCGACAAGGCAAATAATACGAATCTCAAGCCCGCCGATACGCGCATTCGCGTCCTGCCTGCTAATCAGGCGTCCGGGCACAAAACGCACGGCAAACCCAGAGTGGGCAGCAGCCACAGCACCGCACAACACAGCGCATCCAGGAAACGCTCGCGCAAACTACTCTGGCTTAGCCTAACGGCACTGGCAGGCTTACTCCTGTTGCAGCTGCTGTATACGTCACGCCATTGGTTCATGGCTCAGCCCGCGACGGCGAATATCGCACAGCAGCTTTGTGCATTCATTAACTGCGAGACCCAAACGCTACGTGATGTAGAAAAAATTAGCGTGCTGAGCAAAAGCGTTTATTCACATCCGAACTCGCCTGAACTACTAATCGTCAGCGCATCGTTTCAAAATGATGCCGCCTTCGCCCAGCCTTATCCACTGTTGGAAATCAGCTTTTTCAACAGCAGCGCTGGTGTGGTGGCAATGCGCCGCTTTAAGCCAGAAGAATACATGACCAAGAAGAAGGCAGGCCACATGATGCCCACTGGCGCACCGGAAGAGTTTTCAGTCCATATCTCCGACCCAGGGCCAGAAGCCGTAAATTTCCAACTCCGCTTTTTTTAAGCAATTTTTAATGAAACTATCCTAAGAAAAACTAAACTAATAAGAAATTGCTCACAAAACTCCGGCAGACACGACAGGATCCAGTGCCCATACACGACAGGGGCCAGACGCTTAGACAATAGTTATGCAGGCTTACATCGCCATGTTTACTGCGCTAATACGGCCTATTCTTACAGACAGTAGCGCGATAATAGCGCGCCAATAACGCTGTAAACACACCTTACTTTGCCGTCGTGTAATTTAGTTATGCGAAATTATTTTATTTAGGCTATAATGCCGCGCCTTCAGAGACTCCATAATACTGGAGCAGGGCGTATTTTTTACTTTTATTTATACAAATTATTGATTCTTTGAATCTTTTTGGAGAACAAAATGGCAACCGACAATGTGACCTATTTAGCAAGGAAAGCTGCGTTACCTGTTGACGGAATAGAACCATATATCCCCCAGAGCGGTGAAGAGTACATGAACGAGCAACAGCTCGCGCATTTTCGCCACATTCTGGCTGAATGGAAAAAATCACTCATGGAAGAAGTGGATCGCACCGTAGACCATATGAAGGAAGAAGCCAGCAACTTCTCCGATCCTGCTGATCGCGCTACTCAGGAAGAAGAGTTTGCGCTCGAACTGCGCACTCGTGACCGCGAACGTAAACTCATCAGGAAAATAGACAAAACGATTGCCCGTGTGGATGACGATGACTACGGCTTTTGTGATGCCTGTGGCATTGAAATTGGCCTCCAGCGCCTAGAAGTACGCCCAACGGCGGAAATGTGCATCGACTGTAAGACCACCCAGGAAATCAAGGAAAAACAAATCGCTTCTTAGGCTTCGCTGCGTTAGCAATAGCCTGAAGGTAAGGACGGCCATGCACGCTACTGAAACTGCGCATGGCCTTAGTCTAGCTCTTCTGTTAAGCAAGCGATAGATCCAGCCACCGCTCATGATCTACACTGGCCGTTTTGCACCTTCACCCACCGGGCCACTGCATTTTGGCTCACTGCTAGCCGCGATGGCTAGCTACCTTGATGCACGCAGTCAACACGGTCGCTGGCTACTGCGCATCGAAGACCTGGATAAATTCCGTGAACGCCCCGGTGCAGCAGACCATATTATTCATATTTTAAGCGCCTATGGCTTTGAGTGGGATGGTGAGATTGTTTATCAAACTACACGCCTACCCGCTTACCAGGCCGCGCTCCAGCAGCTCGCCCAGCAGCAGCTGAGTTATCCCTGTACGTGCACCCGTAAACAGTTAATAGCTGCAGTGGCACCTGGGCCATTTGGGCGTCTTTATCCCGGCTATTGTCGGCACAACGTCAGCACGCCAACCGATGAGCAACGGCATGCGATTCGCCTCAAAGTCACTGCGCAGGACATAGGATTCACCGACCGAACCCAGGGTTTTTATCGCCAGAATCTGGCTGAGGCACTGGGGGACTTTATTATTCTTCGCTCCGATAAGGTATTTGCTTATCAGCTCGCCGTCGTGGTGGATGATGAATGGCAGCAGATCAGTCACGTCGTGCGCGGTGCCGACCTGCTAGATAACACCCCACGCCAGCTCTACCTCCAACAGGTGCTAGGCTACCGGCAGCCGGAGTATCTGCACATCCCGATGGCTAATAATGCCCAAGGCCAAAAGCTCAGCAAGCAAACCCACGCCACGGCGCTAACAACGGCAGATGCGCTAACTAATCTGTGTGCGGCGCTTAGGTTTCTGGGGCACGCTACGCCCGAAGCGACTGCCTGGACTGAACCGCGTGAGTTTTGGGATTGGGCGATTACGCAGTGGGACAGCGCAAAAATTCCGCGGACTATCGCCCGTCCAGTGCAAACCTAATGCTCACCCGCAAGCGCTAACTAACACAACATAACCACCGCATGCGCCGCCACGCCCTCTTGACGCCCGGTGTAACCCAATTGTTCAGTCGTCGTCGCTTTCACATTAACCTGTTCCAGCGTGCAGGCCAGCACAGCCGCAATCTCAGCCCGCATAGCCTGAATATGCGGCGCTAATTTGGGTGCCTGTGCAATCACCGTGCAATCCAGATTACCCAACTGATAGCCTTTTTCCACCGCTAGCTGCCAAACCCGACGCAGCAATTCTCGGCTATCGATACCGGCAAATTCGGCGGCAGTATCTGGAAAATGCTGCCCAATATCGCCTAGCGCGAGCGCGCCTAACACCGCATCGCACACCGCATGCAGCAGCACATCACCATCAGAATGCGCCGCAAACGCATGGCTATGGGCAATCTTAACGCCGCCCAACCTAATATGGTCGCCTTGGGTAAACGCATGCACATCGAAACCGTGCCCAATCCGCATCAGACTGCCTCCTCAGCTAGGTGCTGCTGGAGAAAAAACTCAGCCAGCTTTAAATCAGTGGGACGGGTAATTTTGATATTAGACGCCTCCCCTTCTAACAGACGCGGAGCCAGACCGTGGTATTCCAGCGCAGACGCCTCGTCCGTAACCGGTACGCCCATTGCCAAGGCGTGCGACAGGGCCTGATGCAAGACCGGCAGCGCCGCCATTTGTGGCGTGAGCGCATGCCACAGACCGGCACGCGCTGCGGTGTGTGCAACCCGGGCTACCGCGCTGTCCGGCTGAGCACGCTTCATCGTATCCCGCACCGGGAGCGCCAATAAAGCGCCGCTGCCGGCATCTGAGGCCACGGCGGCGAGCACTAACTCCAGATCATGCGCTGACAGACAAGGGCGGGCTGCATCATGTACCAGCACCACCGCTTCCTGCGCGGCGGCTCCCAAGCGCTGCCGTAAATAATCCAGCGCGCTCAGCACCGAATCGGCACGCTCCTGACCGCCACGGACGCTATACACCGGCTGGCCGCGCAGGCGCAGCGCTAATGCAGGCCACCAGCGATCCGTAGGACTCACCGCCACCACAATTCCAGCAATCTGTGCATGGCCAAGAAAGCAGTCCAACGTGTGTTCTAACACGGTTTTATGATGGATTTCGAGGTATTGTTTCGGTCGATCCGCCCGCATGCGTTGACCGATGCCCGCCGCCGGAATGACGACCCAAACCGGCTTATTCAGGCTGTTTGGCCGCTGGCTCATGGGTAATCACCGGCACCGTTGCTGACGCATCGTCCCGCAAAATGATTTGATAGAAGGTTTCATTTTTTTTGACCATGCCCAGCTCATTGCGCGCATGATCTTCAATCGCCTTGCGGCCACTTTCACTCAGGCCGGAAACATCGGTCGCCAGCGCTTTATTCCGTTCAGTTTGCTCGGTATTCTGCTCAGTTTGGCGCTCAATCTGGGCTTCCAGCTCCCAGATTTCCGGCAGGCTGCCCGCGCCCACCCACAAGCGCACAAACAGCAGTACTGCCAATAAGCTGAGCAGTACAAACAAAACAGGGGTGGTTTTAATTTTCATCGCAGCAGTTTAGCCAAATCCAGTGTGGGCGCGCCTTCCTTAGCGCAATAGTTTTCCATCCGCAGTGTAACATCAGAACACCCGATACCGCCAAGTCAGACAGCGTTAGTCCGTATTGATAGGCGTGTTTAAATCAGCTTTAAATCAATTCTTAAAAACAGAACGCCCCGGATAAACCGCCTTATCACCCAACTGCTCCGCAATCCGCAGCAGCTGATTGTACTTAGCGATCCGATCTGAGCGCGACAGCGAACCGGTTTTAATCTGCCCGGCGTTGGTCGCCACCGCAATATCCGCAATGGTCGTATCTTCAGTTTCACCAGAACGATGCGACACCACGGCGGTATAACCCGCCTGATGCGCCATCTCAATCGCTTGCAACGTCTCAGTCAGCGTGCCAATCTGATTCACCTTAATCAGAATCGAGTTAGCAATATTATTCTCAATGCCACGCGCCAGGATTTTAGTATTAGTCACAAACAAATCATCACCGACCAGCTGCACTTTATCGCCCACCTTCTGCGTCAGCAGCGCCCAGCCATCCCAGTCGGCCTCATCCATACCGTCTTCAATGGTGATAATCGGATACTGATCGACCCAGCCCGCCAGATAATCACTAAAGCCATCGGCATCAAAACTACGCCCTTCTGAGGCCAGCACATATTTACCGTCTTTATAAAACTCTGAGCTGGCGCAATCCAGGCCGAGGAACATGTCCTCACCCGCTTTAAACCCGGCTTTCTCAATCGCTTCCAGAATGACTTCAATCGCTTCTTCATTCGAGGATAAATCCGGCGCAAAGCCACCTTCATCCCCCACCGCCGTATTCAAGCCTTTTTTCTTCAACACGGACTTCAGGTGATGAAAGACTTCCGCGCCATAGCGCACCGCGTCCGCCATATTAGTCGCGCCGGTGGGTAAGACCATGAACTCCTGAATGTCTACGCTGTTATCGGCGTGTTCACCGCCGTTGATAATATTCATCATCGGCACCGGCAGCGTGTAACTATCGGCTTTACCAAGATACTGATACAGCGGCACTTTCTGTTCATTAGCCGCTGCGTGTGCTGCGGCCATCGACACCGACAGCAAAGCATTTGCCCCCAGACGCGCCTTGTTTTCAGTACCGTCCAACTCAATCATTTTCTGATCAATACCAGACTGCTCGGTGACCTCCATGCCGACCACAGCATCCGCGATTTCACCGTTAACATGGGCAACCGCGTTTAATACGCCCTTCCCCAGATAGCGCTCACCGCCATCACGCAGCTCAATCGCCTCGCGTGCGCCGGTAGAGGCACCGGAGGGTACGGCAGCGCGTCCCATAACACCGCTTGCCAGCGTGACATCAGCTTCGACCGTGGGATTACCGCGTGAATCAATGATTTCTCTTGCTTTTACTGCAACTATTTCAGACATGTCGTTGTATTCCAAAATGATTAAATTTTTTGGGGCGGGGCGTAAGGTAATTACAAGGTATGCTCAATAAACCCGGCAGCCTTAACCGCCCGATCAATCGCCAACAGCGCTTCCAGCAAGTCTTCCATCCGATCCATCGGCCACGAATTTGGCCCGTCGCTAAACGCATTCGCCGGATCAGGATGGGTTTCCATAAACAAACCCGAAATTCCCGCCGCCACCGCCGCCCGCGCTAACACCGGCACATGCTCACGCTGACCGCCGGAACTGCCGCCCTGACCCCCCGGTAACTGCGCCGAATGCGTGGCATCAAAGACCACCGGACAGCCGGTTTCCCGCATCACCGCCAAGCCACGCATATCAGAGATTAGGTTATTATAGCCAAACGCATAGCCGCGCTCACACACCATCACCTGTTCATTCCCCGCAGCACGCGCTTTCTCGACCACCTTCACCATATCCCACGGCGCAAGAAACTGACCCTTTTTAATATTGACCGGCTTACCGGCGCGGGCAGCGGCCTGAATAAAATCCGTCTGGCGGCATAACAAAGCGGGCGTTTGAATCACATCCACCACATCGGCCACTTCGTCCATCGGCGTGTTTTCATGCACATCCGTCAGCACCGGCACCCCAACCTCCTGCCTGACCTGTTCCAGAATCCGCAGCCCCGCTTCCAAACCAACACCACGCTTGCCATCGACCGACGTACGATTCGCCTTATCAAACGACGATTTATAGATATACGGAATACCCAAACGCGCCGTGACTGCTTTCATATACGCCGAGGTTTCCAGCGCCAGCGCCTCACTTTCAATCGCGCACGGCCCGGAAATCAGGAAAAAAGGCTGCTCTAATCCGACGTCAAAGCCACAGAGTTTCATGCCACCGCTCCTGTGTGCTTCGTGGCATGGTATTCCCGCGCCGCCCGCACAAAGCTGCTGAATAAGGGATGGCCCTGACGTGGACGCGAGGTAAATTCGGGGTGAAACTGACAGCCCAGGAACCATGGATGATCCGGCAGTTCGACCATCTCCACCAGCGAGCCATCGGCGGACATACCGGAGAAGACCAAACCTTTCTCACGCAGCGTTTCCAGGTAATTATTATTAAATTCATAACGATGACGATGACGCTCAACAATATGATCACTGCCATACGTTTTGTGCGCCAGCGATCCCGCAGTGAGCTGACAGCCCTGTCCACCCAGACGCATGGTGCCGCCCAAATCCGAATTAACCGAACGCTGTTCCACTGTACCATCTTCACGCTGCCATTCGGTAATCAGACCAATCACCGGGTGCGGCGTCTCCTGTACAAACTCAGTGCTATGCGCGTCGTCCAAACCGGCACAATGGCGCGCAAATTCAATCACTGCCACCTGCATGCCCAAACAAATCCCCAGATAAGGCACGTTATTGTTACGCGCATACTCCGCCGCAATGATCTTACCTTCCACCCCACGCTTGCCAAAGCCGGGCGCAACCAACATCGCATCCGCCGCCATCAGCGCTGCCATTTCACCGCCGTCTTCTTCCAACTCCAGCTTTTCCGAATCAATATACTGAATATTCACCCGCGTCGAGGTGTGGATCCCGCCGTGCGTCAGCGCCTCATTCAACGACTTATACGACTCCGTCAGGTCAACATACTTGCCGACCATGGCAATCGTAACTTCCGCCTCAGGAAACTCCATCGCATTAATCACATCGCGCCATTCCGACAAATCCGCTTCCGGCAGGTCATTCATACCCAGCTTCTCGACCACAATCTGATCCAGCTTCTGCGCATGCAGAGCCAATGGAATTTTATAAATATTATCGACATCACGCGCCGAAATCACCGCCCGCTCTTCGACGTTAGTGAACAGCGCGATCTTACGGCGTTCGTTCTCTGGGAAGGGGCGGTCGCTGCGACACAATAATATATCCGGCTGGATGCCGATCGAGCGTAGTTCTTTAACCGAGTGCTGGGTCGGCTTGGTTTTCAGTTCGCCCGCCGCCGCCACGTAAGGCAGCAGGGTGAGGTGGATAAACAACGCATTTTGCATGCCCTCTTCCACCCGCATCTGCCGAATCGCTTCCATAAACGGCAGCGACTCAATATCCCCCACAGTACCGCCAATTTCCACCATCGCAATATCAGCATCCCCCGCCCCGGCACGCACGCTGCGTTTAATTTCATCAGTAATATGCGGAATCACCTGTACGGTACCGCCGAGGTACTCGCCCTGGCGCTCCTTACGAATCACGTTTTCGTAAATGCGCCCGGTGGTAAAATTATTGAGCTGGGTCGCGGTAAAACCGACAAAACGTTCATAATGACCCAAATCGAGATCGGTTTCCGCCCCGTCTTCCGTGACAAATACTTCGCCGTGCTGAAACGGACTCATGGTGCCGGGGTCAACGTTGATATAAGGATCTAATTTCATCATCGTGACTTTAAGGCCACGCGCTTCAAGAATTGCGCCAAGCGAGGCGGCGGCAATACCTTTACCTAAAGAAGAAACAACACCGCCGGTTACAAAGATATATCGAGCCATGGGAGAAACACCTGTCTGGTCTGCACTGCGGCGGAATGCTAACACAGACAGGGGGAAGCATGAAAAAAATTCCCCTTCGCAGCGCAGTTAAACGCTATTCTGCACCCACTACAGAACAACAGCCCGAAACCACACGCCGCCCGTTCAGCATCGCGGTGATGGAATACGGGTAATTCTTATCAGACATGCCATCACTACAGATTTCAACCTTCTGTAAAAAGGCGGAGGTCAGGGCATTGCCTCTACGCCCGGCCACAACGGCGATACTGGTATTATTTTCGGACTGCTTGCGAAAATCGACCGCCACCTCATATTCTTCCGCATCCGCGACCTTAACGGCGATCTTTTTTTCACTCACTTCAATCGTCCAAAATGGCTCAGTGCCCGCGCACTGCATTTGGACCAAGGTTTCTTCGCGTTTCTCTTGCCCCGGATTGTAATTAGTGGTGTGCACTTCTTCGAGCAAATAATAGGCATTGACCCAGCCTAACTTACCGGCCCAGTGCACCTCTGCCCACACCGTGCGCCCAAGCTGACGGCTTTTACCGGTGCCTACAATCCCTTTACCATTGTGCGGGATGGTTACCAATATATCGCCATCAACGCCGGGTACCGCCCGCAGGTTTAACTCATCGTCCGGGGCGACGTGCTTAACCTTATAAACATACAGATTTTCCTCCTCTTTCACCTCAGCCTGTACCCCGCTGCTCAACAGCAAACCCAATACCAACATGACCCACACCCTTATTTTTTGCATTCTAGCCTCATCAGAACAGGAAATTATAGTGCCAAGAAGTGTAGCTAAATTTTCATCATTCCGGGCAGAATTTTTTCAGCGCACACCCAGAATAACAATCCGTACTTGTCTGTTACTGGCGGGGCAGCGATAATGCTCCGTTACCATGAAAGTTCACCTGACTGCTGAAACGGAATAATTAGACAGCAATCACCCGTTAACCGGCGTAAACTCGCTGCCGCTCATGGAGCGTTACTGCGTAAGCGCTCCGCAACAGTACTTGGTTACAGGCGTTTGCGCCCTGCTTGTTCCTTGGGCAGACTTTCATGTTCATTATTCACAAATGTAAACTAAGGTTTTCCGCGCTATGGCAGGCAAGATTTTCATCCAAACACATGGATGCCAGATGAATGAATACGATTCGGCCAAAATGCTCGACGTACTCAACGATAAAGATGGCATGGAGCTAACCGATAATGCGGAAGAAGCGGATGTGTTATTGCTTAACACCTGTTCCATTCGCGAGAAGGCACAGGAAAAAGTGTTTTCGCAGATTGGGCGCTGGCGACCGCTGAAAGAAAAGAATCCCGACCTGATTATTGGCGTCGGTGGCTGCGTGGCTAGCCAGGAAGGTGAAGCCCTGCGCGAACGGGCGCCGCTGGTGGATGTGGTCTTTGGCCCGCAGACGCTGCACCGCCTGCCCGAGATGATTGGCGAGGTGCGCGCAAAACACATCCCCATCGTGGACATCAGCTTCCCGGAAATTGAGAAATTCGATAATCTGCCCGAACCGCGTGCCGATGGCCCGACCGCCTTTGTGTCGATTATGGAAGGCTGTAGCAAGTATTGCACCTTCTGCGTGGTGCCCTATACCCGTGGTGAAGAAATCTCGCGCCCATTTGATGACGTGATTGCTGAAGTGGTACAGCTGGCGGAACAGGGCGTGCGCGAAGTGAATCTGTTGGGTCAGAATGTGAATGGCTATCGCGGTGAAATGCACGACGGTGAGATTGCTGATCTGGCGGTGCTGATTCAATATGTCGCCGCCGTCGAGGGCATCGACCGCATCCGTTACACCACCTCACACCCCAATGAATTTAATGACAGCCTGATTCAGGCTTACGCCAATGTGCCGGAATTAGTCAATCACCTGCATCTGCCGGTGCAAAGCGGTTCGGATCGCGTGTTAGCTGCGATGAAGCGCAATCATATGGCAGTCGAATATAAATCCAAAATTCGTAAGCTGCGCCAGATTCGTCCGGACATTAGTATGTCTTCCGACTTTATTATTGGCTTCCCCGGCGAGACGGATAAGGATTTCGAAGACACGATGAAGTTAATCGAAGACATTTACTTTGATCACAGCTTCAGTTTTATCTACAGCGCCCGCCCCGGCACACCCGCAGCCAGCATGGCGGATGATACCGATATGGCGACCAAAAAAGCACGCCTGAAACGCCTGCAAAGCCGCATTCTGGAAATGGCAAGTGAAATCAGCCAGGGTATGATCGGCAGCACGCAGCGGGTATTAGTCGAGCGCCCCTCAAAGAAAGACCCGAAGCAAATGGCGGGGCGTACCGAGAATAACCGGGTGGTGAATTTTGATGGTGATCAGCATCTAATCGGTAAATTTGTCGATCTTGAGATCACGGAGGCGCTGCCTAATTCTTTGCGTGGGCGCTTGCTCGCCGTGGAAAGTGATGAGGTCACGCTGGACATGCTGCCGGTTTAGGCAGCATTCCTCCCCCTCCCCCCCACATGCCCAAACCGCTGAAACTACCCGGCCTGACTGAATTTGTTGTTCTGGTCGCCCTGCTCTCTTCCATTACCGCCTTATCCATTGATGGCATGCTGCCTGCGCTGCCGGATATTGGGCGCGAACTGGGGGTGAGTGACGACAATCAGCCGCAGCTCATTTTGTCCGTGCTGTTTCTTGGCCTTGCCCTCGGCCAGCTACTCATTGGCCCGCTCTCCGATAGCATGGGGCGCAAGCCACTCATATATGCAGGCTTAGGGCTGTTCAGCACGGGCTGTTTACTGTCGATGTTCGCCACCGACTTTAATACCATGCTCGCCGGGCGCTTATTACAGGGGCTGGGCGCGGCCTCACCGCGCATTATCACCATGGCATTAGTACGCGACTGTTATCGCGGGCGCGAAATGGCGCGCATTATGTCGCTGACCCAGCTGATTTTTATTATGGTGCCAATGCTGGCTCCGGCTTTAGGACAGGGTGTAATGTGGCTGGCAGGCTGGCGGGCGATTTTTGCGTCTTTTCTCATCCTGGCGATGGCGGTAGTGCTCTGGTTCGGCCTGCGCATGCCGGAAACACTGCCACCGGATAAACGCACCCACCTGACGTGGCGTGATCAAATTCAGGCCATCCGCAGCGTTATGAGTCATCGCCAGACCCTCGGTTATACTATTATGACCGGTTTCGTCTTCGCCGCCTTCCTGGGTTACCTCAATTCGTCACAGCAAATCCTACAGCAGCAATATGCATTGGGGGCGCAGTTTCCACTGTACTTTGCACTGTTGTCGCTGGTGCTGGGTCTGGCCGGTTACCTTAATGCCAAACTGGTACTCAAACACGGCATGAAAAAACTGGTGACGCTGTCGATTATTCTGGTCAGCAGCATGGCGCTGCTTTACCTCGCCTATACCCTGTTTTATCAGGGCAAACCGCCGCTGTGGTCTTTTCTGCTCTATGCTGCGATTACCTTTTTGGGGATTGGCATCCTGTTTGGCAATCTCAATGCGCTGGCGATGGAACCCTTAGACACGCACGCCGGGATGGGCGCATCTATCATTGGCTCGCTCTCGACCTTTATCTCCATTCCACTAGGGACATCCGTCGGATTGTTATATAACGGCACCGTCCTCCCACTGGTCACGGGGTTTTTAGTGTTTGGCTTATTAGCTTATTTTACCATGCGACTGACAGAACGTACCGAGGAACAACAATAATGGCGCTTAAGCCGACGATTTATAAAGCACGAATCTCGCTGTCTGATTTAGAGCGCCATTATTATGCGGCACTCAACCTGACGATTGCACAGCACCCCTCGGAAACGCTGGAACGGATGATGGTGCGTATTCTGGCCTACTGCATTAATGCGCAGGAAGGCATGGAGCTGACCAAGGGTCTGGAGGACGTCGAGGAACCGGCGCTGTGGGTGCGCACTATAGATGAGCAAACCACGCTGTGGATTGACCTGGGCGAGCCAACGCCGGAGCGGGTGAAAAAAGCGACCAACCGCGCCAAAGCCGTGCGGGTCTACAGCTTTAACAGCAAATCAGATGTTTGGTGGTCACAGGGCGAGAATAAATTCAGCCGCTTGAATGCCTCGTTTTACCGGCTGCCGTGGGAGAGCGTCGAGGCTTTGGGGAAATTAGCGGCGCGGACGATGGATTTATCGGTGACGATTACCGGCGATTCGGCGTATGTCGCCGGGGATGGTGGCGAGGTCGAGGTGGCCTGGGAGGTGTTGCAGGAGGCCAGGGGGTAGTTTTTCTGTACGGACTGAAAACAACCGAATATTGAGATATGTATAGGCTATGTATATACTAAAACTATCCTGATAATCGGAGCAAAATCTCATGGACGCAATGACAGTTAAACTTTTTAAAAATGGTCAGAGTCAGGCGGTACGTATCCCCAAACCTTTCCAATTTGTCGGGACGGATGAAGTCACTGTCTGCCGACAAGGGAACTCCGTACTCATCACTCCAAAGCGGAAGAGTTGGTTATCACTGGCAGAATCAGACATTGCTGCTGATGATTTCATGGCGTCTCGCCCTGAGCTATTGGAGACTGAGCGGGTGAAATTTTAATGTTGCACATGCTTGATACAGATACATGCAGTTACCTGATCAAAAAGCGCCCACTATCTGTACTCACTAAAATGGATGACGCAACGCAACAAGGACATGAAATTATTATTTCATCCATCACCTATGCTGAACTCATGTTAGGCGCAAAACGTGCGCAAAACACAGCGAAATTATTAATTTCAATAAATGATTTATATGAATGTTTGCATGCCGTTTATCCCTGGGATAAGGCAGCGGCTGATCAATTTGCTGATACCCAGACCTATCTTTTAGACCAAGGCACGCCCATTGGGCCGAATGATACAATGATTGCTGCACATGCGATGAGCTGTGGCGCTGTGCTGATTACCAATAATACCCGTCATTTTTCTAAGGTGCCTGACTTGAAGTTTGCAAACTGGGTGAGTTAATCAAACACACTCTTTTGAAAATTTTTTGTTCTGGTCTACCACAAGGCCTGACACGCTACGAGCGCCTGTTACCGGAAATTCTTAGTGAGGCAGCAGGTTAAGCACTTGTCATTATGGCAAGTGGCATCTTGGCGACCAGCCTGGCCGCCTGCCGCACGATCGAGGATTTGACGGAGAGGGAACAGCGGGAGCAGAACCCTCCAAGGTCAAAGTGTTAAACGAAGACACCCGCTGAACCATTGTGAATGGACGCGGATTTACTACACATGGCGACCTAATCTAAAAGACGAAGGCGACAATCACCTGATCGAATTGGCTGTTGCCGGAAATGCACGTTATGTCGTCACCTATAATTTGAAGGACTTCAGACAGGCTGAGCTAAAATTTCCGGAAATTGAGATTTGCACGCCACACACTCTGTTGGAGAAACATTGATATGAGCGCAATTACATTACGTCTACCCGACGACAAACATCAACGATTAAAAAACCTTGCTGAACAGCGTGGTGTCAGCATCAATCAGTTACTTAATGATGCCACTACCTCACTACTTGCGGATTTTGATGCAGAGGTGCGGTTTCGGATACGGGCAGAGCGCGGATATGGTAAAGCAGAGCGGGGGATTGAGCTGCTGAAAAAGGCAATGGCCGACTAAAACTTTTAGCACGCGATGACTGAGTTCAATGGCGTAATGCTGTTTATCCAATGCCTATTAAACCGGGAAGATAAATACGCAATCGCCCGCGCAATTTCATTGCCGAAGCCAAATGCCCGCCTTGCGGAATCAGAGAGGCTGATATACCTCTGATTGACTTTTTTGCACGCTTACCGTAGAAGTCATAGCCATATAATCATTCCGGTGAGCGGCGGGTACCACTCCATGAAAATCTCCCTGTTCAGCCAAACCAATGGCGAAGACCGCCCGCTATTCGCTATCGTGCTCCTCCTCACCGGCGTGCTGACCCTATCCTTACAGGACTCATTGGTTAAACTAGCATCCAGCGATGCCTCTTTCTGGCAGTTTCAGGCGCTGCGTTCAAGTTTTAATATCGCTATCCTGTTAGTACTGGCCGGTATCAGTGGTGGCCTCAGTCTGTTGCTGCCTATCAACGCTAAAGCCGTTTTTCTACGCGCTGCTTTCCTCACCGTTTGTATGTTCTGTTTCTTCGCAGGCGCACCCCACTTAAGCACCGCTCAAATGGGCGCGGGTTTGTACACTTACCCGGTCTTTGTTTCATTACTCGCCGGCCCGGTGTTAGGCGAAACTATTGGTGTTTGGCGCATCAGCTCGATTATTCTGGGACTGCTGGGTGCTGCCCTGATCCTACAGCCGTGGCAAAATGATTTTTCACCGATTCAGGTACTGCCGGTGCTGGCGGGCTTCTTTTTCGCCTGTAATGTCATGACCCTGCGTAAAGCCTGTCGGCGGGAAAGTACGCTGGCACTGGCCTTTGCGGTAGCGCTGATGTTTGTTGCCTCCGCGCTCACCGGTATTACGCTCCTGAGTCTGTTCCCAGCGAGTGAAGCCACACAACAAGCCATGCCGTTTATTGCCATTGGTTGGCCTGAGCTAAGCCTGCTGGTCTTAGGCCTGGCTGCGTTGGCATCGTTACTCAACCTGACCGGCAATATAAGCCTGACCCGCGCCTACCAGACCGCTGACTCCAGTTTGCTGGCACCGCTGGACTTTAGCTATCTGTTGTTTGCTGCCTTCTGGGGGCAGGTATTGTTTGGTGCATGGCCGGATAGCGTGGCATGGCTGGGCATTGCGCTGGTGATTAGTGCCGGGGTGTTAACGGCGTGGCGCGAACAGCTTGCGTCAAAGAACAAAAATAGTAATTAAAATTTGACCCGGCGATAAACATCAGCCACTTTAAGCCGACAGCCCAAACTGCTTAGTTCCAGTTCATCCGTCAGGGCGTGAAACTCGGAATACACCCACTGATTATCAGCGCGACGTTGATAATGTTCAAGGCGGCAATAATGCTGCGTCACCAGCAAATAATCCTGCAGCGACGGAATCAGCTGATAATGAAAAAATTTCAGACCGCGATCATAAGCTTCCGTTGATTTTGACAGCACCTCAATCACCATACGCGGATTCAGCAATACGTCTTCTTCCTCATCCTCATACTGTTCATCATCACAGGCTACCACCACGTCAGGATAGCTGTACTTATCAGCCTCACGGGTATGAGTGCGTACTTTCATATCGCTGGCTAACACACTGCAATCACGCGCCACCAATTGGCTCCCTAATGCAACCACCAGATTGGAGGTGATCTGATTATGCCTGCGACTTGCGCCAGCCATAGCAAACACTTCGCCATTGAAATATTCACTTTTGGCGGCTGCCGCACGTTCCTGTTGCAGATATGCTTGTGCTGAAATTTGAGGGTCTTGCTGAGCTGGCATTATCGGGTTTCACCTACTGAAAGTCTCAATAAGTTTAACAGATTAGGGCGTGATAAAAATATTTCAAAATTTTTTACCGGATGTGTCGATTTCCAAATTTGCCGTTCGTCTTATCACTTTAACCTGCCAAAACGGGTATTCTTAAACACTAACAGCGATGAAAATTTTCACCCGAGGAGAACAATCATGCAATACATACTACTGATTTACGCCGCAGAAAGCGTAGAACCCGCTTACGGCACCCCTGAATTTGATCAGCTCATTGCGGACTACGGCACTTTTAGCCAGGAAGCCAGCGAGGCCGGAGTCTTGCTTGGCGGTAATGCGCTACAACCCGTAGCCACCGCGACTTCTGTGAGTACAAAAGGCGGTCAAACGACAATAACGGATGGCCCGTTTGCCGAAACCAGAGAAATGCTGGGCGGCTACTACCTGTTGGATTGCAAAGACCTGGATGAAGCGCTGGCTTACGCGGCCAAAATCCCGTCTGCTGCTCATGGCACCGTCGAAGTGCGCCCGGTTATGACCTTCGATTAAACGTCGGATATTGGGCTAACACTGCCTACTAATCAACACACAAAGTCGGCTCAGCCAAACCGCCATTGATTTCAGTCCGACAGCCAAAGGGGCTGCTATTAACCTGACACTGACCCTCGGCTTTCTGCCCCATCTGCACTTCGGTACCGGGCTTAGCCAAACAGCGATAGGTACACTGTCTGCTATCCGTACAGGCTTTGCCTGCATCTTGCGCGGGCAGCACGCAGGCATCAATACCCGCCAACCCTTCACGGCGCCAGATCCCGCCTGCGGATTCACAGCTGGCCTGATTCTTGAGGTCTTGAGGCTTAAGCGGATTGGCTGTCGGTGGCGCAGGCGGCGGCTCAGCAACAGGCGGATGCTGCATGCAGGCACCCATCGCTAGGGCGAAGGACAGCGTTATGATCGCGCGTACTATTTTTTTCATGAGATGATCCGTTGAGTTGCTTTATCCTATGAGTATAGCTTGAATCTGATAGCAGACGCGCTGCTGGACTTTACATTTATTAAACGTTTTGCCAGATACCGACCAAACACTACCGATACGACCCAGCACTCAGCGCACCGAACCCCGCACCACCAGCTCACAGGGCAACACCAACTGATGCGCCGCCAACGCCTCGTCCGCCGCCACCTCATCCAATAGGCGTGCCACCGTCGCCTGCACCATATCCGCAAACGGCTGGCGTACCGTGGTCAGATCATAAGAACGGTGGCTGGCAAACTGAATATCATCCAGCCCGATAATCCCGACATCCTGCGGCACACTCAGCCCAAACTCGTGGCGCACAGCATCCATCCCGCCAAAGGCCAGAATATCATCCGCGAAAAACAACCCATCCGGTGGCTCTGCTTGCGCGAACAAGCGACAGGTCGCCTCAAACCCGGCTTCATAGCTGTGACGTCCGCCATCTACGACCTGCCATTGCTCCTGCCCCAACTCAACCAAACGTGCAATAAAGCCACGCTGCCGATCAATCGTGGTTGATGCGCCCTCAACACCACCAATAAACGCAAAACGCTGATAACCCGCAGCCACCAACGCATCCGCCGCCATCGCCCCCCCGGACACATTGTCACAGCTCACCGTGGACAGCGGAGTATTACGTGAATGCCGTGCAAAAATCACCGCTGGCACTTCCTGCGCCTGGCACACCTCCGCCAGTTCGACCGGTAATACCGAAGACGTTACCACCAGACCATCCACCTGATATTCCATCACCAGCTCCACCGCTTCCTGAATCGCCATCCCCTCGCCCACATTAATCAGCAGGCTGTGATAGCCATGCTGTTGTAAGGTTCGGGTGAAGTCATTCAGGATTTGCAGGTAGGCCGGGTTCTCGAAATCGGTCATTAGAATACCGATTAATTTCGACGGCGCCCGGATACCCCGCGCCAGCCGGTTTGGCTTGTAGCCCAGCTGTTCCGCAGCCAACATAACTTTTTCGCGCATGGCGGCGGAACAGCTGGCTTCCGGGTTGAAGGCGCGGGAGACAGCTGAGATGGAGACGCCTGCGCGGGCGGCGACTTGTACTATGGTGATTTTTTGGGTGGTGATGTCAGCCTCCTCTAAAACATCGCCCGCTCAATAAATTCCCGACTCTGCTGCGCATCCCTTAACGGATCAGCCGGTTTCGTCGGATCAATATCCTGTTCCACCGTCACCCAGCCATCAAATTCAATATCCGTTAGCACCTGTTTCACCGCCGCAAAATCCACGCAGCCTTCACCCAGTGGAGTAAACACACCGGCGCCCACGGCTTTATAAAAGTCAATCTTCTCAGCCACCACTTTACGGTGAATATCCGCATCAATATCTTTAAAATGCAGATACTTCACCCGCGGTGCATAATCGCGAATGACCTGCGCCGGGTCGATGCTGGCATACTGACAGTGGCCGGTATCAATCACCAGGCTCATCAGGCTCTCATCCAGATCCTCCATCGCCCGATCCAGCTCATCGCGGTACTCAATAAAGGTGCCGGTATGCGGATGTAGCGTTGGCGTAATGCCGTGATCAACACAGATTTTCGCCGCCTCACGCACAGTCTGCATCATGCCTTTCCAATCATCACCTTCCAGCCGGGTTGCCGTGTCCACCTGTCCGGCCTGATCGGTACGCGGTGAGGCAACGTGATCAATGAATACCATGAATTCTGCGCCCTGTGGCTGTAAGATTTCACAGCTTTTACGGGTAACGTCCAGAATAGCCTGCCGCTTTGAAGGGTCGTGCAAATGCTGAAACAAAGTGCCCGCCAGCAATTTCAAACCACGCTCCTCCATCGCAGCACGCAATTCACCCGTATCCGTCGGCAAATAACCCAACGGCCCCAGTTCAGTTGCGCCATAACCGGCCTCCCGAATATCATCCAGCACCTTTTGCCACGGTGGATTGTCAGGATTACCGGCAAATTCGACACCCCAGGAACACGGGGCATTGGACAGACGTAGCTTCATGTAAATCACTCCAAAATAAGTTATGAAAACGTTATCAACAATAAAGGGCGATTACAATCAAATATCACGCATAAAATGATAGGGTAAGAATTTTTTTGAAAACGTTTGCAAGCCATGCGCCGACTATTCTAAACTTATCAATTCATTGACCAGCCTGCGAAACAGATTGAATGAACCCACTGCATAATTTAAACCATCAACAACGCCCACTCGACGTCATTTGTCTTGGACGCGCTGGTGTTGATCTTTACGCCCGGGAAAGTGACAGCTCGTTTACCGAGGTCACCGGATTTGATAAATACGTCGGCGGTTCGCCAGCCAATATCGCGGTCGCACTGGCGAAACTGGGCGCAAAACCGGGTTTTATCGGTTGCGTATCGGATGATGGACTGGGTCGTTTTGTCTGTCATTATATGCGTACTCAGGGTATTGATCTGGCGGGAATGAAAACCATTTTTGGTGGTGCACGTACCAGTCTGGCTATCACAGAAATGCGCGCTGACCAGCCCGAAGTGGTGATCTATCGTAATAATGCGGCGGACATTGCGCTCCAGCCCGGCGATATTGACGTCGATTATATTGCCAGTGCGCGCATATTATTAGTATCCGGCACCGCGCTGTGTGGCAGCCCATCGCGTGAAGCAACATTACTCGCGATGGAATATGCCCGTCAGAATAATACCCTGGTTGTACTTGACATGGATTACCGCGCCTACTCCTGGGAAAGCCCGGAAGCACCCACCATTTATTACAACCTCGCCGCCCGCCACAGTCATATCATTATTGGCAACCGCGAAGAATTCGACGTATTGGAATACCTCGACACCCCGGCGGCGGACGATGAGGCCGTTAAGGCCCGCTACCTGCAAAACCCGACTGAAGTAGTCATTATGAAAGACGGCGCTAAAGGCAGCACGACTTACACCCATGACTTGATTTTCCGCCAGGGCGTGTTCCCGGCGGAGGTACAAAAACCGTTTGGCGCGGGCGATGCCTTTGCCGGTAGCCTGATGTATGCGCTATTAAATAATTACAGCTTACAGGATGCCGTAGCGATGGGATCAGCGGCAGCGGCGCTTAATGTTTCCGGGCGTACCTGCACCGAGTCGATGCCGACTTTTGATGAACTTATCAGTTTTATGGCGAAGAATGAGTATAATCCTAAGCCGGTAGGATGAGGATGTACTCATACACTTTAAATCCCCTCGGTCTCCCCTTTTTCAAAGGGGAGTACCCTCCAGATAGCCCCCCTTTAATCTGGAAGGCCTCTCCCTTTGTTTCGACCGTTTTGCAAAAACGGTGCCCTGGGGAACGAGAGGGATTTAAGCAACAGTGGGGTTAACCCGAGAGCTTATCTATGTTAGTCACCCTAAACGACATTCTCCCCCAAGCCGCTGAGTCCAAAGGCTCAGTCGCCTGCATCAACGTGTTTGGCTTTGAAGAAGCAATTGCTATTGCAGAGGTAGCAGAAGAACTTCGGCAACCCGTTATCTTTGCCACCAATAAAGACATGGTGGATATGCTGGGTGTGGATACACTGGCCGGGATGTTGCTGCCGATTATTAAACGCAGCAAGGCTCAAATTTGCCTGCACCTCGACCACTGTTATGACGAAAGCATTGTCTATCAGGCCATGCAGGCCGGTTACTCCTCCGTCATGTTCGACGGTTCGCAGGAAACGCTGGCGGAGAATATTCGCCGTACGCGCAATGTCGTCGAAGTCGCTAAGGCGCTGGGGGTATCGGTGGAAGGTGAGATTGGCTCCGTCGCTTACAGTGAGGGTCGTGATCATATTAAGTCGATTTACACTGAGCCGGAGCAGGCCGCCGAGTACGCAGTGGAAAGCGGCATTGATGCGGTGGCAGTGGCGGTGGGGAATGTGCACCGCCTGAAAACACCGGGCTGTGACATTGATTATGAACGGATGCAGCAGATTGAGAATCTAGTGGAGATTCCGCTGGTGATTCACGGTACCAGCGGGATTTATGAAGCCGATTTGCTTAAACTGAAACAGACGCGGGTAGCTAAGTTTAATGTCGGCACTTCATTACGGCAGGCGATTGGCAATAACCTGCGGGCGGCGATGCAGGCTGAGCCAGAGCAGTTTGACCGCAGTTATTTTATGCGCCAGATTCAACCTGCGATTCGGGATGAGGTGCGGCGGATTGTGACGGTTTTGGGGGAATAAACCGCACACAGCCTATCATCAAAACGCCATGCAGCGCTCAATGCTCGCCAGTCTTTTATGTCCCTGGCTCAGCTGCTGATTATAACATTGCAGGGTAAGCACTGCGTTTGACGTACCTTTGCACAATCGCATGGTTTTCTCCCAATCCCACCAGTTATCCAGCGAGCCATGCATGACGGTTTTGAAGCATAACGCAGGTTCAGTTGAGTTTTCTGCGCCTCTACACATCAAATTAAGGTTGTGATCAACCCACTGCATACTCCCCTGTCGATCCCAAGCAATTCTCCCCTGAAAAGCATCAGCGCATACCCCACTTGCAGTCGTTATTAACTCCGCCTCAGCCTTACGCTCTGCCTCAGCCTTACGCTCTGCTTCGGCCTTACGTTCTGCTTCGGCTTTGCGTTCTGCTTCGGCTAATTGCTCATCATTTTGTACAGGAACTTCATCTGTGTTCAGCAGAACGTCTTGCAGACTAACCGCACCAGGCTGCTCGCTATCAGCAACACGAACAGTAGCAAGCAACTCAGCTTCATCCTCCACGCCAGGTTCATCCCCCACAACCGATTCCGACTGTGCAACACCGGTACCATTAGCACCATCCCACATCACCGCCGCACTGGCCGCCAAAACCAAACCAGAAAATAATAGCCCGGTAACAAAGAGCGGCAGCGTTTTTTGGGTGCGATGATCAGGCCGCTCAATAACCTTAGGGATGCTAAAATGAACGGCCTGACTAACCGCCATGCTTTCCTCGGGATGATCAGCGTCAAAAACACGCAGCCTGAAAAAGCAATCCTCAGCAAATAAAGCATCGGGCGCGTGGATAGTGACGATATACTGCCGTAAAACCCCCTTAGCAAATCGCCTTTCCTCGTCATCATGCAAATGCACACACGCCGCTGCGATGGCACAGCCCGTATCCAGTGCAAACTGCACCCGCTCCATGGTTTTACCGCTGATATTACGCACGGTAAAAACTACCTGTTTCCTGCGCTGCCAATCCAGTTTGACGGCGGACTGCCCTGTTTTGACTGAGAACATTCCTGGTTCAGTCTTCCCTGTTGAAAACGTTTGCAATCTATTTTTCACTCCATTAATCTTGAACCCTTTGAGACCAGAGGAAACCCAAATGCAGGCTGTCGATGTTTTAGGTAGAAAACTCCGTCTGGGCGTCATCGGCGGCGGCCTTGATTCCTTTATTGGAACCGTACATCGCGGCGCTGCCCTGCTCCACGAACAATACGACGTCGTCGCTGGTGTCTTATCCTCTAATCCCGAACGCTCCCTACGGGATGGTCAACGCCTCGGTCTGCCACGCCCTTATGCCACGGCGCAAGACCTGTTCGCTGCTGAGCGCGATCACCCGGAAAAAATCGACCTGCTGGCCATCATGACGCCGAATAACAGTCACTATGAACTGTCATTACAGGCACTGGACTGTGGTATAGCTATTTTCTGTGAAAAGCCGCTCACCCTGAATATAGCCGAAGCTGAAAATTTAGCCAGCAAACTAGCGCAAAACGATCAAATTTATGGGGTGGCCTACGCTTACACCGGCTACGCCATGGTGAGACAGGCACGCGCCATGGTAGAAGACGGTCTTATCGGCGAACTACGCTCGCTACAATGTGACTACATTCAGGGCCACCTCGCGGAACTCACTGATGCAGAGCAGGATAACTGGCATATGCGACCGGAAGTCGCCGGCGATTCCCTCATCCTCGGTGATATAGGGACACACTGTTTCCACCTCGCCTCTTATATCAGCGGACAGTTACCCGCAGCGCTCAGCGCCGATGTCACCAGCATTGTGCCGGGCCGCAGCGCACATGATTATTGCGGCATCCTGTTACGCTATGCTAACGGCGCCCGCGGCAGCTTCACCGTCACTCAGGCCGTTGCCGGCGGGGTACACGGCCTGTGCATTCGCGTGTCAGGCAGCAAAGGTACACTGGAATGGGATCAGGAAACCCCGGATGAGCTTATCTATCGCCCGCTAAATGCGCCGGAACAACGGCTGATACGCGGCGGCAAAGGCTTATCCGCAGCAGCAGAACGCGCGACCCATATCGCCATTGGCCACCCCGAAGGCTACAAAGAAGCGTTCGCCAATATCTACCTCGATATGGCCGATCACCTACTGGCACGCCATCAGGGGCAACAGCCCGATCCACTCGCACTGTGGTACCCCACCATTGAAGATGGCGTAAACGGCATGAAATTTATCAACGCCGCATTAAAATCTTCACAGCATGAGTCAGCCTGGCAGCCGCTAGAACCAGCAAAGGCCTCGGAGTAAACGCTATGTCTACTGCGCCATCGGCCACCTTGCACACTGCGCCAACTATCGACGAATTTTCACAGGTATGTGGACAACAAACTGACCTCGCACACTATCCGCACGCGCAGTCGGTGGAAAAAAATGTTCTTATCTATGCTGGTGATACGCTGCGCGCGGCAGAGCGAGATGAACAGCAACGCACAACATTATTACAGGAACTCGCCCACGCCTTCCTGCATGGCCCCGGCGTACTGGTGGTGACAGCAACTTATACAGATTTATCCGTATTGGAACAGCAGAACGCCGTCTTTACCACCATCCTACAGCAGGAAGCGGACTTAGAAAATGGCGATCACTTTGCTAAAGTCGGCGCGAACAGCCGCATCTGGAATGCCTTGCAAAAAAGTGCCCTGCTCGACCCTCAGGGTTTTATCGACTATTACAAAAATCCGATTCTGGCCCTACTCAGTGAAGCCTGGCTCGGGCCGGATTTTCAGATGACCGCTCAGGTGAATATCGTTCACCCCGGCGGCGCAGCGCAATCACCACATCGCGATTACCACCTGGGCTTTCAGTCACATGAAGCACTGGCTCAGTACCCGCCACACGTCCACCCCATGTCAGCGCTATTAACGCTGCAAGGCGCTATTGCCCACACTGACATGCCGCTGGAATCAGGCCCGACGCTCCTGCTGCCTTACTCGCAACAATACGCACAGGGTTATCTGGCCTGGCGTAATGAGGTATTCAAAGCTTACTTTGCGCAGCACCATGTCCAGCTCCCGGTCAAGCAGGGCGATGCCATCTTCTTTAACCCCGCCCTGTTCCATGCCGCAGGCAGTAATCACACCAGCGACTTCCACCGCAGCGCTAATGTGCTGCAAATCTCATCAGCGTTTGGCCGCGCCATGGAAAGTGTGGATCGTTATGCGATAAGCAGCGCTATCTATCCACAGTTGTTAGCTGGCTGGCCGGATTTATCTGCCGCAGAACAAACTGCCTTGCTGGGCAGTGCCTGTGAAGCTTATTCCTTTCCGACGAATCTGGATACTGATCCGCCGCTGGGCGGACTGGCCCCGGAGACACATAAGGCGCTGACGCTTCGGGCGCTTGAGGAAGGTTGGGCGGAAGATAAGTATGAAGTTGAATTAGTGGCACATCGGAGCAGGCGACGTGCTTGAACACCCTCACCCAAAGCACGAATTCTACCGAATTCTCCGATACCCCTCTCCCACGGACGTTTCCATAGAAACGGTGCTTTCACAGGGAGAGGGGCTAAAGGAACTATGCACTTGCTCCCCCTCTCCCTGTTAGGGAGAGGGGGTTGGGGGGTGAGGGTAAGCGGACTTAAGATAGCAAAGATTAAAGGAAACACAACAATGTTCAACGAAGAAAGACAACTCAACAACCCCATCCGCTGGGGCATGGTCGGCGGCGGGCGCGGCAGTGAAATCGGCCACGCACATCGCGCCGCAGCACGCCGCGATGGCTTTTTCCAGCTAGTCGCCGGCACCTTTGACCTCGACCCAGAACGCGGGCGCGAATTTGGCAGCAATCTGGGCGTTGCCCCGGAGCGTTGTTACAGCGACTACGCCGCCATGTTTGCCGCCGAAGCTGCACTGGAAGATGGCTTGCAGGCCGTTTCCATCGCTACACCCAATGGCACGCACTACGCCATCAGCAAAGCCGCACTGGAAGCCGGTTTACATGTCGTGTGTGAAAAACCACTGGCGTTTACGGTCACGGAATGCGAAGAACTCAATCAGCTGGCGATCAGCAAAAACCGCGTCTTCGGCGTGATGTACGGCTACTCCGGCTACCCGATGCTGCATCAGGCGCGGGAGATGGTGAAACGCGGCGACCTCGGCACAATTCGCGTGGTCAATATGCAATTCGCCCACGGCTTCCATAACACCGCCGTAGAGGAAAACAGCCCCGGTGCCAAGTGGCGCATGAACCCCGAAATTTCCGGGCCAACTTATGTGCTGGGCGATATTGGTACGCACTGCTGGCAGATGGCGGAGATGATTACCGGACTGGAGCCGGATGAACTGTGCTGTATGCGCCAGAGCTTTATCCCCAGCCGTGCGCCGCTGGAAGATAATGCGCATGTGATGCTGAAATTCAAAGGCGGCGCGGTGGGCACGCTGTGGGCGAGCGCGGTGAATGCCGGGTCGATGCATCAGCAAAAAATTCGCATTGTCGGCGAAAAAGCCAGTATTGAATGGTGGGATGAGCACCCGAATCAGCTGAAATACGAAATCCAGGGCCAGCCTGCACAGCTACTGGATCGCGGTATGAATTATCTGTACAGCGATGACCCCGGCGTGTGCGCCCGTATTGGTGGCGGACACGCGGAAGGCTTTTTTGAATCCTGGGCGAATCTGTATCACCGCTTTGGACTGGCGATGGATGCGGCGGAGCGGAATGATCGGGAAACCCTCGCCGGGCTGTGGTATCCCGGCGCGGATGACGGCATTAGCGGAGTGCGTTTACTGGAATGCTGTGTTGAATCTGCGGATAATGGTTCCCGCTGGGTGTGTTTCTAAGCGCTTAATCATGATCTTTAATCCAAGGACCTGCTTAAATGTATGACCTGTCTGCACCGCACCAAACTAAACCTAGCCCTTTCCCCGTAGCGCCATATGCGCTGCCCTACAGCAGCTTTATGCCCAAATTATATAACTGGTGCCAATCACTGGGCTTCAGCGCCGGTAAAATCATGCCATCACGCGCCTTTTGCTCAGATGAAAGCCAGGGCTACCCCATTTTGCTGATGACTCAACATTTCGGCACCTTCCCCTTCGATCATGGGCGGGTCGGCGGCATTATGTCCACGGGCCGACATGGCCCACATGCCGCCCATGGCAAAGACCTCGTGATTGTACAGGCCAGCCACGTCGGCTATTTACCGGAGCGCGATGTGTTTGGCGAATATAGTCGCTGGCAAACTGAGCCTGCGGGCTGTTCGACCAACTGTGGTAAAATCCATGGCGTGCTGGCCCCCTATTTGCGCGCATATCAGCGGGCCTGCCAGGATATCCAGGTTGAGATGACGACCACGGGCTGCCAGCTGACACTGGATAAGCAGTATTTATCTACCGACAACACAGAACCACAGCTGGTGTTAGACTTGGGACAGATGCTGACTACCCAATCCGATAGCCAAATCACTGCCCTAACGCTACCGAACAGCGCACAAACCTTTGAGGCCAGCGCAGGCTTTCGCCAACATTTGCAGGCTTTTATCGACCCTGCAGCGGGGCGGCAACGCATTGGGGCAGCACTCAAACCAGAGTTTTTCAGCTATCGCCACGCCGCACTCGCCGCAGACAAGACCGGCGTTCACCAGTTGGAGCTCAACCTATTGGATGCCATGCCCTGGATTGTGAGTTCAGCCTCACCTATGCTGACGGCGGCCCAGGTGAATACACAGGCCGAATTTGACCGGGCTTGGCGCAGCATTGTGCAGGAACCGGCCTATCAGGGCAAAAATCTACTTTACCTTGCCGGACTACATATTGATGTCTCACCACCGCCGGAGCAGCGGTACCCACTGACTCAATTTGTGCCGTGGGCAGCCTATCAGCAGCTCAGCAAGGGTGCGCAGCTAATCCTTGAACAAGCCGAATTATTCGCAGCATTACAGGCCGCTAAGAGCGACAACCCGGATCAAATTAACTTGGACGCGCTGCCTCATCCATAAACCGCGCCCGCAACCCAAACGCTAGTGGCCACGTATGCCGTGGCCACACATCTCGCACTAGCATTAATAGATTAATACCCGGCCGCTGCTACGCCCTTAGCTAACGCTGCGTTCAGTCTTCGACCTTGCGCAGCGATACCGCATTCATACAATAACGCAGCCCACCGGGTGCCGGGCCATCTGGAAAGACATGCCCCAAATGGGCTGCACAGGTATTACACACCGCTTCGATTCTAGTCATACCGTGCGAATGATCCGCATGGTACGCCACCGCGTTAGCCTGTACTGGCTGGGTGAAGGAAGGCCAACCGGTGCCTGATTCAAATTTCTCACTAGCATCAAACAGCAAAGTATCACAACACACGCAGCCATACTGCCCCTCAGCGAACAGGCCACACATGTCAGAACTAAAAGGCCGCTCGGTACCCTGCTGCCGGGTCACACGGTATTGCTCAGCACTCAGCTGGGCCTGCCATTCAGCTTCCGTTTTCTGTACTGTCCGCTCCGGCGGCAAATTACCCGTTTCGGCCAAGCGCAGTATCTCATTCCAGTCCAGCATGATTATTATCCTCAGCAAAGCGATTGACTCTTGATTCTAGCGCACTTATTGCCTGCGGTCAGTGCACAAAATCGATGCATGCCAGCGACATAATCACTGAGCACCCGCTGAACACTGTTTTTGACAGCTCATCGAGTAATTACCGGCATCAGCTCAATTAATCAACGCACGCAGCGTGAAAAACAGGCTAGAATGCAATACAGCTGAGGTATTAAAGTAGCGTAGTGCAAAGACACACCGTAGCACACAACAATACGCTGGATGTGTAGGTGCCTGTCAGCTAATCGGTGTCTTCAAAGGAGAATATTATGCTCGCTAAAACCATCCGCACAGCGCTGTTCGCCAGCGCATTAACCGTCAGCAGTCTCGCACACGCTGAGAGCGTGAAAATTGGTTTCATTACTACCCTGACCACCCCTGCAGCCGTCATCGGTGAGGACATGAAAAATTCGGTCGAGCTAGCGCTGGAACACCTCGACCATAAAATGGGCGGGCGCGACGTTGAACTGATCATGGAAGACGACGGCTTCAAACCGGATGTGGGTAAACAGAAAGCTGATAAGCTAGTCAAGCAGGATAATGTCGATTTTGTCGCCGGTTTTATTTGGTCACATGTTTTATTGGCTTCAGCCAACTCTGTGTTAAAAGCGGACAAATTCCTGATTAGTGCCAATGCTGGGCCGTCTAAAATCGCCGGCAAGCGCTGCCACAAAAACTTTTTCTCCACCTCATGGCAGAACGACCAAACCCCGATGGCGATGGGTGAACACCTGAATAAGCAAGGCGTGCAATCGCTATACATTATGGCCCCCAACTATGCCGCCGGTAAAGACATGGTCGCCGGGGTTGAAAAAACCTTTAACGGTGAGGTGAAAGGTAAAGACCTGACTAAATGGGGCGCGGACGCCCAGCTCGACTTCTCCGCTGAACTCGCCAAAGCACGCTCCTCCGGTGCGGACGCGCTGTTTGTGTTCTATCCCGGCAAGGCAGGCGGTGCCTTTATTAAGCAATACCAGCAGGCTGGACTGCGTGATGAAATGCCGCTGTACACGGTGTTTACCGTCGATTCAATTGGCCTGCCGAAGTTTCAGCAAGGCAAACTGGAAGGCGTATTGGGTTCAAAAATGACCCAGCAGTGGTCGCCAGATATGGACAATCCAGCTAATCAAAAATTTGTCGCTGACTACCTCAAGAAACACGATAAATACCCATCTTTCTACGGTGCGCAGGCCTATGACTCCATAATGCTGATTGCCAGTGCAGTAAAGGCGGTCGGCGGCAAACTGGATGACCAGGATGCAGTACGCGCCGCACTCAAAGCCGCAGATTTTGCTTCGGTGCGGGGTAAATACACCTACGGCAACAACCACATGCCCATACAGAATTTTTATCTGCGTGAGGTCGTTGCAGATGCAGATGGACGCTGGACAACCAAAATCGTCGACACCGTCTATGAAAATCATCAGGATCCTTACGCAGCAGACTGCACGATGTAATCCTTGATTCAGGGTGCCAGCAAGATTGCTGGCACCGCCCACCACCCCCTGCTGTCTTGGTCGCTCAAGCTATGGACTGGAATCTACTCATCACCCAATTACTCAACGGCGTCCAGCTCGGACTGCTGTTGTTTTTGCTCGCCGCCGGATTAACCCTGATCTTTGGCATCATGGATTTCATCAACCTATCACACGGTTCGTTTTACATGATCGGGGCTTATTTCTGTGGCACCATCGCGGCAAAAAGTGGTTCATTTCTGCTCGGCATCATCGGCGGCATGGCCGGGGTATTCATGGTGGGGGCGCTGGTTGAGTGGCTCATCGCGCGCAAGCTGTATCGCTCAGATCACCTGGATCATGTGCTGGTCACCTTTGGCCTGATTCTGATCTTTGATACCAGCGTGCACATGATTTGGGGCGCATCGGGCATGGCCATTCCACTGCCCCCTTTTCTGGATGGACAATTCACCCTGGGCAGCCTGGAACTGCCGCTGTATCGCCTGGTCATTATTGCGGCTGGACTGTTGGTTGCAGCCTTTTTGTATGTGCTAGTGAGTAAAACCCGTCTGGGCATGTTGATACGGGCTGGTGCCTCTAATCGAGTGATGGTTGAAGCACTAGGAGTGAATATTAATCGCCTGTTTCTCGTGGTGTTTGCGCTGGGTGCTATGCTGGCCGGACTGGCCGGCATGCTAATCGCACCGATTACAGAAGCCAGTATCGGCATGGGCAATGACATTATTATTATCGCCTTTGTCGTGGTTATTATTGGCGGCATTGGCTCGATTAAAGGCGCCTTCTACGCCGCACTAATTATGGGGCTGCTCGATACCCTGAGCCGTTCTTATTTGGATGATGTCATGAAGCTGTTTATGACGGCAGACTATGCGGAAACGGCCGCGCCCGCACTATCAGCGATGCTGGTATATATCCTCATGGCCGCAGTGCTGGCCTTTCGCCCCCAGGGTTTATTCCCACCGGCAGGGGCGAAGTGATGCTAGGCCGCTGGCGCAGCCTGTCCGGCGTGACCGCGAAAGTTTATGCGCTGCTACTGGGCTTGTTAGCGCTGGCACCGTTTATTTTCGAGTGGATCAATCAGCCGTTTTACCTCGACTTACTCAGTCGGGCACTGATTCTAGCGATTGCCGCGCTGAGCCTAAATCTGATTCTAGGCTTTGGCGGCATGGTGAGTCTGGGGCACGCCGCCTATATCGGTATTGGCGCTTATAGCGTCGGCATCGCCTCATATTACGATTACTATAATGGCTGGCTCCACCTTGGGCTGGCGCTAGGCATTAGCGCCCTGTTTGCGCTCATCACCGGCGCGATTAGCCTGCGCACCAAGGGCGTGTACTTTATTATGATCACCATGGCATTTAGCCAGATGTTGTATTTCCTTTTACTCAGCCTGGAAGAATACGGCGCCGATGACGGACTAGTGATCTACCAGCGCAGCGAATTTCCCGCCCTGATTACTATGGAAAGCAGTACCGCACTGTATTATTGGGTATTTGCCGTTCTGCTGCTGACGCTGTTGTTCATCCAACGGCTGGTCTATGCGCGTTTTGGGCGAGTCATCGTCGGCGCAAAGTTTAATGAGACCCGCCTGCAAACCCTCGGCTTTAATACCTACCGTTATCGCCTATTGTGCTACGTCTTATCCGCGATGATCTGTAGCGTAGCCGGGGTATTATTAGGTAATTTCACAGAATTTATCAGCCCAGACATGATCGGTTGGGCGCGCTCCGGCGAACTCATTTTCATGGTAATTATCGGCGGCGTGAGCACTTTTTTTGGGCCGCTGCTTGGCGCGTTAGCCTTCATTATTTTGGAAGAACTCCTGTCAAAAATTACGGTGTACTGGCATTTGATTTTTGGCGTGATGCTGGTACTTCTGGTGCTACTAGGCAAAGGTGGCATTGTAGGCTGGTTACGCCGCTTTGACGCTCCCAGCGCACCAGCACCCCCCTCGACAGTACCCAGAAAAACAGGGGAAACACCCCCTGAAGACGCTTAAGGAATCATACATGGCGCAGCAAAATATCCTGATTATTATGGCCGACCAACTGACTGCGCTGGCACTAGGCTGTTACGGCAATCCCACAGTTAAAAGCCCACACATCGACCAGCTGGCGGCTGAGGGTGTGAAATTTAACGCCGCGTACAGCAGCTCTCCGCTGTGCACTCCGGCGCGCTATGCCTTTATGACCGGCCAAAATATCTCCCAGTGTGGCGGCTATGATAATGCGGCTTATATGCCGTCTACCCTGCCGACCTTCGCCCATTATCTTCGCATGATGGGATACCGCACCTGTCTAGCTGGCAAGATGCATTTTGTGGGCCCCGACCAGCTCCACGGCTTTGAAGAGCGCGTGACCACCGATATATATCCCGCTGACTTCGGCTGGATGCCAGACTGGACAAACGCCGATGAGCGCATTGACCTGTGGTACCACAATATGTCGAGCGTCAAGCAGGCGGGCGTCGCAGCCATCACCAATCAGCTGGCATATGATGATGAAGTTGGGGCACGCTCAATGCAGGCAATTTACGATCATGCCCGCAGTGAGGATGAACGCCCGTTGTGCTTGGTATCCAGCTTTATTCATCCGCACGATCCTTATGCTGCCCGCCAGCAGTACTGGGATTTATATGCTGATGTCGATATTCCATTACCGAGCGTGGCGCGTCCGGCACGCGCCGAAAACGACCCGCACAATCTACGACTGGAACACGTCATCGCGCTGGATGCTGTCGCGGTCAGCGAACAGGAAATCATCAATGCCCGCCGCGCCTATTACGCTAATGTCAGCTACGTCGATGAATGGGTCGGACGGCTGCGCGCTACGCTGGCTGAGTGCGGCATGGCGGATAATACTACGCTGATTTTCACCGCCGATCATGGTGATATGCTGGGCGAGTTTGGGCTGTGGTACAAAATGAGCTTCCGCGAATGGTCATGCCGCATCCCACTGATTGTGCATAACCCACAGCAGTTTAACGCGCGCGAAGTGACCCAGCCGGTCGCCCAGGTCGATGTCACCCCCACGCTGCTGGATTTAGCCCAGCGCTTTAACGCGGTAGAACCACCGCAGGCGATTGATCCTCTCAACGGGCGCTCCCTAGTACCGCTGTGCGACGGCAATGACAGGGAAGATCCCAATGCCTGCATCAGTGAATATCTGGCCGAGGGTACGGGAGCACCCATGCTGATGATCCGGCGCGGCTCGTATAAATTTATTAGCTGCATGACCGACCCAGACCAGCTGTTTGATCTGGCAACAGATCCAAATGAGCAACTCAACCTCGCGAATGACGCCGCCACCGAACGACAGCAGGCTTTGCTGGCAGGTTTTCGTGAAGAAGCCGAGCGGCACTGGGATGCAGAGGCGCTGCGCCAGCGTGTCATCGCGGATCAGCAGCGACGGCGGGTGCTACACGCTGCCCTGCGAATCGGGCAATATACCGCCTGGGATTACAACCCAGTCAGCAATGCCGCCGAGCAATATACCCGCAGCCACATGGATTTAACCCGGCATGACATTCAGTCACGCTTCCCAAGGCCGCCGAAGTTTCAGCCAAAATGGACTTAGGCGCTGTCCCAAAAACTGAGCTAGCCGCTTGTACTGCTTATACTGATAGTGCGTGGCCTACTCAGGCTTGCCCTCACCGTGTGCGACATGCCTTAGCACACGGTCTAGCGCGCGCGTCGGCAGTATGCGCCGCAGCACGCTAAACAAGTAAGTCGGAAAAGTCACCGGATAACGCGCCCGTGGTCGCCGACTCTCCAAGGCATGAATCACCTTCTTTAATACCGCTTCCGGTGGCAGCGTAAACGGTGCCGCCGGGCCAACTTTCTCCATGCGCCGAATCGCATTCTGATACTTCTTATGGTGTACGCTGCCGCTAATATCCACATGTGCACGCAGCGTCTTAAGAGAATTTTTACGGAACGCACTCTCCACTGGCCCCGGTTCAATCAGGCTGACCGTAATCCCAGTGCCGTATAACTCAAGCCGCTGCGTATCAGCGATCCCCTCTAGCGCAAATTTACTGGCGTTATAACTGCCACGAAACGGCAGTGCGATAAGTCCCAGCACTGAGCTGTTGTAAATAATGCGCCCAGCACCCTGCCGCCGCATCGCGGGCAATAATAAATTTGTCAGCTGATGCCAGCCAAATACATTCGCCGCAAACTGCTGTTCCAGCACCGCGCGCGAAATATCTTCCAGCGCCCCAGCCTGACCATAAGCACCGTTATGGAATACAGCATAAACCGCATGCTCAGCGCGGCGCAAAAATTCCTCTGCACAGGCTTGCACGCTGGCCGGGTCTGCCAGTTCCAGCGCAATCACCTCCAGCCCTTCATCCCGCAAGCGCGCAATATCTTCTGCTGCGCGCGCCGTAGCAAAGACTCGGTAACCTCGCGCCCGCAGGCCATGAGCCACACAATAGCCGATGCCACTGGAACACCCCGTCACTAACACATTGCGCTGGCCGTCTACAGTCTTTGTGGCTTGCGATTTGCGCGCTTCATCGTTCTTACCCATACGACTTCCTATTATTTCATTGCCTTATCGCAGCATTAGTCTTTAATTAGCATTGAATTTACCCAGCGGCAGCCCTATTATTGCCACCATTATCACGCGCTATCGGGAGACACCTGCTCATGCCGCTTTACGATTATCAATGTACGGCCTGCGACCATGAAATGGAAGCACTGCAAAAGCTCAGCGATGCACCACTAACGGTCTGTCCGGCCTGTGATGCCGCCACTTTGCAAAAAAAAGTAACAGCCGCCGCCTTTCGTCTGAGCGGCTCCGGTTGGTATGAAACTGATTTTAAGCAGGGCGATAAAAAGAATCTAACCGACAATAAACACGATAAAAAAGGCGCGGATAAGCCCAAAGAAAATAGCGGAACAAAAGACAAGCCTGCCGCAGATGCCAGTAAAAATAAGGCTTCCAGCACCAGCACCCAAAAAACATAACGCGACAGCGCATAACAGAGAACCACCACCACCCCAGCCCTGCTGTTGCTCTTACCGCACAGCAGCAACGCCCCATTTATCGGAAAACACCGCAACGGCGTTGCAAATAACAAGCTTACACAGCAAAATTGGCGTCATATAATTCTTTTACTAATAATAAAAATAAATGGAGTTCCTCCCATGAAAAAGACCATTCTATCATCTTTGATGGGTGCAGCCATCTTAGCGATGGGCAATGCTACGGCAGGCGGCGGCAGCCTCTTTGGCGACAGTGGCGAATCATCTATGGCGGATGGCATCTATGTTGGTGGTAGCTACGGACAAGCCAACACCCGCTGCATGCTGCTCTACAAATCAGAAGATAAAGACTGTGCTACAGGCGGCTGGAAAACCTTTGCCGGTTACAAATTTACCGAAAATCTCGCAATAGAAGGTACTTACTATAAATTAGGTAAGGCTGAAGAGACTTACAAACACGCCATCTTAGGCGATGTAGAAGGTACAGGCGAGGCTTCGGGCCTAGGCCTGAGCGGGCTATATGCCTTTGAAATCTTCGATAACTTCGATGTTTTCGGCAAGTTAGGCATGATGCGCTGGGATCTGGAAGGTACCGCTAAAAATTCATCAATTGGCACCAAAAGTCCCTCACAAAGTGGCACCAGCATGATCTACGGCGCTGGCGCCAGCTACAAAATCACCGATAGCATCGCTTTGCGCGGTGAATATGAGCGTTTTGCTGCGGAGTATCAAAACGACCTGTCCGACAGCACCAAAACTAAAGAAAGTAATGTTGATGTTTTATCAGCAGGCGTTACCTTCTCAACCTTCTGATTGTTAACTTAAATACCCAAGCAATGGCGGATAGCACCTATCAGTCTATCCGCCATAACTATCCTACCCCCCATAATAATAAACGATAGGGGAAACTAGAATGAAAAAAACGAACTTAGCCGCTCTACTTGCGCTTGCACTGGGCAGCACGCCAGTGTTTGCCTACGACTACAGCTATACGCAGGAACAGCGCTCAACGAATGGCTTTGAAAGTCTTTATGCCGGTGCCGGCATGGGGATTGCGGGCGGCGATGCCGGTGAAAAATGTGGTGACCTGGTGGACTGCCTGACTTGGAAAAGCTTTGTGGGCTACCGTACCGGTAAACATATGGCCTTGGAGGCAGGCTTCCACAGCCTGCTAGATGCGCGCGATGACAGCGGTGTAAACGACGACCTAAGCCTGACTGGGTTGTCAATGTCTGTGCTTGGGATTACCCCGGCACAAGAACTGCAGTTTCTGGATCCTGTGATGCAATATTTGGACTTTATTCCGAATGCACAGAACATGGAGCTGTTTGGCAAGCTTGGTATGAGCGCCTGGAAAAGTAAAGTTAACGGCGATGTCGCCGTGAGCGGTACAGATTTTATATTGGGTGCAGGTGCACAGGTCAAACTGGGCGAAAACCTCGGGGCGCGTAGCGAAGTCGAGTACCTCGGTGGCGACGCAGACAGCTTGAATTACGGCGCTAGCTTAACTTATTCAACGTTCTAAGCGCTGTCGAGCAATAGCCTCGAAACCATAACACGCCAAAACTTATAGCGAGCAATTCATTCACTCCGCCCTGGTGAACCGCTTCAGGAATGAATTGCCCGCTATACTCTCCTCCCCAAACTGCTCATCCTAAGCTAGGGCACTACTTCTAACCTGCCAGCAATAATCCTGCTTGCACATCCGGCTAGCAACGCTTAACATTTCGTCCTCCTGAATAAGCCTTCGGGCTTATGCGTTTAAGTTCGGCCCACAGAATAGATAGGGGTCGCTTTCATAAAAACTAAAACCGGATATGAACATGCGTAGTCATTATTGTGGGCAGGTCGATGAAGCCCTTTTGGGCCAGGAAGTAACGCTGTGCGGCTGGGTCAATCGCCGCCGCGACCATGGGGGCGTTATATTTGTTGATCTGCGCGACCGCGAAGGATTAGTACAGGTTGTATTTGACCCGGATCGTGCCAGCATGTTTGCCACCGCCGAACGTCTGCGCAATGAATTCGTCATCCAGGTTAGCGGTCGGGTGCGTGACCGCCCCGCAGGCACAATTAACGATAATTTACGCAGCGGTAAAGTCGAGGTCCTCGGCTTGGAACTCACCGTCCTGAATGCTGCGGAAACACCACCATTCCAACTGGACGAAGATAACGTCGGCGAAGAGCATCGCCTCAGCTACCGCTATATTGATCTGCGTCGCCCAGAAATGCAGCACAATCTACAGCTGCGCGCTAAAGCCACCGCGTATATGCGCCGCTTCCTCGAAGAGGATGGCTTCTTAGACATTGAAACACCCATGCTAACGAAAGCAACACCGGAAGGCGCACGCGATTATATCGTGCCTAGCCGCACCTTCCCCGGTAATTTCTTTGCCCTGCCGCAGTCACCCCAGCTGTTTAAACAGCTTCTAATGATGTCAGGCATGGACAAATACTACCAGTTCGCCCGCTGTTTCCGCGATGAAGATCTGCGCGCTGACCGTCAACCCGAATTTACCCAGCTAGACATTGAAACCTCGTTTCAGGATGAAGCGGGCGTGATGGGCACCACAGAAACGATGGTGCGCGGCATGTTCAAACAGCTATTAAACGTCGAGCTACCGGATACCTTTCAACGCATGCCTTATGCAGAGGCCATGGAACGCTTTGGCTCTGACAAGCCGGATCTGCGTATTCCGCTGGAATTGGTCGAGGTGAGCGACCTGATGCAGCACGTTGAATTTAAGGTATTTGCTGCCCCTGCTAAGGACGAGGCAAGCCGGGTCGCTGCACTGCGCCTACCGCAGGGAAGTGATCTATCGCGCAAGGAAATTGACGACTATACCCAATACGTCAGTCGCTACGGCGCGAAAGGACTGGCCTATATTAAAATCACTGACGTCGCCGCCGGACGCGACGGTATGCAATCACCAATTCTGAAATTCCTGCCGGATGAAACTATTGCGGGCATTATGCAGCGCGTCGGCGCCGAGAACGGCGATATAGTCTTCTTTGGCGCCGACAAAACAGGAGTAGTTAATGACGCTCTCGGTGCACTACGAGTAAAACTGGGGCTGGATCGCCAGCTGTTAACCAGCGAATGGGCCGCCTTATGGGTAGTCGATTTCCCAATGTTTGAATGGGATAATAAGCGCTGGAATGCCTTACACCACCCGTTTACCGCACCGTCCTGCTCAGTAGAAGCTCTAAAGGCCGACCCTGGCAAAGCCCTGTCCCGCGCCTATGACATGGTTATTAACGGCACTGAAGTGGGTGGTGGCTCAATGCGTATCCACGAAGCCGATATGCAAAGCACCGTATTTGAATTATTAGGCATTAGCGCTGAGGAGGCAGAGGCGAAATTTGGCTTCCTGCTCAACGCGCTGAAGTACGGCTGCCCACCGCACGGCGGCTTGGCCTTCGGCCTGGATCGTCTGGTGATGTTAATGACCGGCAGCCAGTCTATTCGCGACGTCATGGCGTTCCCAAAAACGCAGACCGCTTCCTGCCTGCTGACTTCAGCCCCCGCCGATGTACCGGCGAAACAGCTGCGTGAGCTAAGCATTCGCGTTAAGTTACCTGAGTCAACCAGCGATTAGATTAGCTTCGGGCGACGAATAGACGTTACAATCAGATGCTCCCACATTAAGGACAAAAGGACACATCCCGTGGAAATAGTGAGTCTGGTGATTATGGCAGTGGGCCTTGCTGCGCTGGCCGGTATTTATATACTCAGCCGCATGTCGGGGCAGGATACGCCCCGGCGACGCAAATTGCCCCCGATCAACACCCTAAAGGATGATGACGGCGCAGAAATAACCTCGATCATGGATGATCAACCCGCTCGCGACGGCAAAGCACCCGCTGCGAATGCGCAGGATTTATCCGACATTATGGCACCACCTCAGGGTGCCGCGAATGGTGCGCTGGCCGGTGCCGCGCCGACTTCCTCTGTGCAGGAAGATGCCGCAGCAGGCGGTGCTGCACAACAGCCGAAGGCGGTGCCACCGCAGCTCATTATGTTTATCGCCGCTGACAATGAAACTGGCTTTAGTGGCGACAACGTCATCGAGGCGCTGGACAACTCCGGTCTGACCTATGGTGAGATGGATGTCTACCACCGCATCGTATTGTCTGATGAAGGTGAGAAAAGCCTGTTCAACGTCGCCAATGGTGTCAAGCCCTGGACGCTGATCCCCGAAGAGCTAGCCGCAGGCATGAGCACGCCCGGCTTATCCATGGTATTAAATCTACCCAGCCCAATCAGCGACAGCGAGGCGATCCACGATTTTATTCGCACCGCCGAGCGCATCACCAGCCATCTAGGCGGCGTTCTGAAAAATCAGCAGCAGGAAGTGATTAGCGCCGAAGAACGACGCACCTACTTCAATATGGCCTGACGCGCCTGCTTAATCCGCGCCTGCTGCGTCTCATGGGCAACAGCAGGCATCGCACCCAGCTGGTACCAAGCCGTCAACAAACCCAGAGCCTGCTCATCCTCATCCTGAGCCTCATTCCGGCTGCGCATTGCCTCTGACAACTGAGCCACTTGGTACTGCATTCTGGCCTGACTGAATGCCGCTGGCGTCTCAATATCCAGCAGGATTTCTAATTGCAAGCACAAGGCCTCGCCTTCCGACTGGTTTGCGGCCTGCACCTCTGCTGTAGCATCCGCCGCTTTGCGTTCACCAGACTGTGCTGTCAATGCATCCAACTTGTCTAAATGGCGCTGCCAGTTGCGCTGTTCCATACGCTGCAACACGGCCTGCTCTGCTGAATTAAAGCGCTGTTCCAGCTTATGTAGCACAGCCTTAGGCAGGTCACGCTGTGCATTAAACTGCGCGCGTATGCTATCCAGCTCATGCACCTGCATTGAAAATTCATCATCGGCCCGCTGTAACAAGGCCTCTAACTGCGCGCAGAGCTGCGTTTTCTGCTGAATCCGCTGATCAGTTTCCGAGCGCTGCGACTGCCGCTCTTGACTCAGGCGCTGAAACACCTGGTCAATTGGACTGCGGAAGGCTTTCCACAGCTTCTGTTCGTCCTTTGGGCGCGACGGAATGGTGATGTGCCAACGCGCCTGTAACGCTTTTGCCTGCGCCGTTGCGGCTCGAATATCATCCAAAGCCAGCAGCGCCGTTGCCTGTTCGACCAGCTGCTGACGTAACTTCAGATTACGCTCACGTTCATCATTGAGGTGTGCGTCCAGCTTGTCCATCGCCTGATTAAAACGCTCATTAATCGCGCGCCATTCCTTATGACCGACCGTGCCACAGCGCTTCCATGACTTACGCAGCTCATTAATACCGGCATACTGTGCTTTCCAATCGGTATCCGACCAATCCGTCACCTGCGCCATAGTTTCCAGCTGAATACACACGCCTTCGCGCTGTTTCAGATTCTGCCTGCGCTGCTGTGCCTGCTCAGCAAAATGCTTTTTACTCGGCTCGTAGGCCGCCGTCACTTTGCTATCAAAATCCTTCCACTGCTGGCGCTGCTTGCCCGGCTCCATTTGCGCAAGCTTCCGCCATTCCTGACGCAGGGCTTTAATTTCTTTCACCCGCTGTTCGGGGGCTATGGACTCATCATTTTCCAGACGCTGCGCCGTTTCAATCAGATGTTCACGCGCCTGATCGGTGCCCCAGCGCCGCCAGTCCTTAAATTCCATCACCAACGGTGCGGCAGCACGTAGACGCTGCTCCAAAGCAGAACGATCACGGACTGCTAATGCGGTCATTGCTTTCAGCTGAGCGCTCACCTCACGATGAATATCCACCGCTTCACCATATTTTTCCTGTGCCAGCACGGCGTCCATCTGATCCAAGCGCACAACCATCGCTTGCACCTGTTGGGCGCGTGCCTCGGTTTCACGGATCAAACGTGCATTCAAGCTATCCATGGCCTGATGAAAACGCCCTTCCAGTGCAGCCACCGCTGCATCCATGTGGCGAGGGCGATGAATCTTAATCCATTCCGCTTGCCAGTGCGTCAGGCGCTTAGCTTGCAGTGGTTTTTTGTCATTACGCAGCGCCTCAAGCCGACGACAGCAAGCCTGCATCTCATCCAACGCAGACAAATCCCCTGCGAGCGCATCGCGCTTATTCGTCAGCGCGACAAAAACCGCAATCCAACGTTGGTTCAGCGCAGATTGCTGCACCTCATCAGGCAATACGGCAGCCGCTACCCATCGATCCTGTAGCTGTTCTATCTGCTGATCAATAGCACTCAGACTTAGCTGCTCTGGAGTGGTTTGCATCGCCTGTTGCAAGTGCTCAGCAGCCGTAAAACACTGTTCAAACACTGCCTGTAACGGCGCGAGGGCAGCCCGCTGCTGCTCGTGGGTTTCTAATCGACCGTGAAATTCTTTCTCTGCGTCATGAAAACGCTTCAACAGCGTCTGCGGCGGCGCAGCCTGATCGCACGCTTGCTGCCAACGCTGGTGCAACACACGATATTGGGTTTTATCCTGCGCCCAGGAGCCAGACTGGCCAAGCCCTTCTAATTCAGCACACAGCCCAGCCAGCATAACGACGCGCTGTTGTTCGGCCTGCTCGTTCGCCATCCGCTCTTTTAACAGCTGGCGCAGCTTCTTATTATTACGGCCCTGTGTTTTTTCCAGCTGCTTTAACTGGCCCAGATCGCTGATTTTACTAGCGGCTAAGTACTGAATTTCACGCGCGCCATCGCCGCTGGCGATATTAAACAGCAGCGCCTCATCATCCAATTCTGCTATGGCCAGCTTGCGCAGCGCCACCGTCCGTTTAGGGTCACGCGCCAGCACTTGCAGCAAAGCCGAATCGGCCTTAAACCAGTCAAATACCTCAACCAGCACCGCATCATATTGCGAAGTATCCGCCACCAGTGTGACCACTCGCTGCTGCGCTCGCTCACCAATCGCACCGGCACGCTTGCCTAACTGAATCAGTGCCGTTATGTTCGTCAGGCGCGCAATCGCGCCCAGCCGAACACCGGTGTCTGGATCATTTTGCGCCAGCTGAATCAATTCCGGGCTGTCAGCCCCTAGTCCAACCAGCGCCTCTATTCTGACCTTAGGGTTGGCATGCTGCCACTTCGGTTTAAAAAGACTACCTAACACTACTGTTCTCCCCGCCTTTTATCCGTGTCTTGCACTCAATGGTACACTTAGTCACACAAACAACGCTGCATGCCGCGACACTCAATATATTTATTTTACAATATACTTGCTTTACGCTACTTACTTTACGCGCATTCCGGGCAAAGCCCCCGCATCGGGCGCCAAAATAAACAGATCCTCACCGCCTGGCCCGGCCGCCAGCACCATGCCCTCCGACACACCAAAGCGCATCTTGCGCGGCGCTAAATTCGCCACCATCACCGTCATGCGTCCGACCAACTCCGTCGGATCATAGGCCGACTTAATACCCGCAAACACATTACGCTGCTCACCGCCTAGATCTAATGTTAGCTGCAACAGTTTTGCCGCACCGTCGACATGCTCCGCCTTAATGATTTTCACCACACGTAAATCAAGCTTAGCAAACTCATCGTACTGAATCGTCTCGCTCAGCGGATCATCCGCCAGTGGCCCCGTCGCCGCAGCGGCTGCATCCTGCGCTGCGGGCATGGCCTGCTGATTATCCACCAGCATCGCATCGACCATTTTCTGCTCCGCCCGCGTCATCAGCGCCTTAAATTTCACCACCTGACTCCCCAGCAACGGAGTCTGCGCGCTAGACCAGTGCAGCTCACCAGCATTCAGGAAAACCTCGGCATCTGCCGCCAGCTGTGGCACAACTGGCTTCAAATAGGTGATAATTGCGCGGAACATATTAATACCCTGCGTACAAATGCCCTGCACTTCCGCCTGACGAGCTGCGTCTTTAATCAGCACCCAGGGTTTTTGCTCGTCCACATACTGGTTCGCCCGATCCGCCAAGGCCATAATGGCACGCATTGCTTGGTTATAGCGCCGCTGTTCATACAGCGCGGCAATCTCATCCGCCGCATCTGCCAGCTCCTGATACAAGACCGGATCCGGCAGTTCCTGCGCCAACGTATGCTCAAAACGTTTGTTAATGAATCCCGCGCAGCGCGATGCAATATTCACCACCTTACCGACCAGATCACTGTTTACGCGCTGAATGAAATCTTCCAGATTCAGATCAATATCATCGATACCATCGCTCAATTTACTGGCAAAATAATAGCGCAGCCACTCCGGGTTCAGGTGACGCAGGTAACTCTCGGCCTGAATAAAGGTGCCGCGTGACTTCGACATCTTCGCGCCATTCACCGATAGAAACCCGTGGCAGTGCACGCCGCTAGGCACCCGCATGCCAGAACCTTTTAACAGGGCAGGCCAGAACAAGGTGTGGAAGTAGGCAATATCTTTGCCGATAAAGTGGTGCATTTCTGCCGTTGAATCGGCCCGTAGGTAGGCATCAAAGTCAATGCCCTCACGCTCGCACAGATTTTTAAAACTCGCCAGATAGCCAATCGGTGCGTCCAGCCAGACATAAAAATATTTGTCTTCCGTATCGGGAATTTTAAAGCCCCAGTACGGCGCGTCACGCGAAACATCCCAGTCCGCCAGCCCCTGCTCCGATTCAAACCACTCCATCTGCTTATTAAGAATTTCTGTTTGTACCGCCCCACTGCGCAGGAACTGCAGCAGAAAAGCCTCAAAATCACCGAGCTTGAAGAAATAATGCTCACTTTCTCGTTCCACTGGCGTCGTACCGGAAATAGCCGACACCGCATTCTTCAGGTCAACCGGCGAGTAAGTCGCCCCACAGCTTTCACAGTTATCACCGTATTGATCTGCTGTGCCGCACTTCGGACATTCGCCCTTTATAAAACGATCCGGCAGAAACATCCCGGCTTCTTCATCGTACGCATGCTTGATCACTCGGCGGTCAATATGCCCAGCAGCGCGCACCGCTTTGTATATTTTTTCAGCGTACTCACGATTTTCAGTGGAGTGCGTGCTGTAATAATTATCAAAGCTAATCTCAAAGCCGTCGAAATCAGCCTTATGGCGATGCCACATCGTTTCGATTAACTGCTCCGGGCTAATATTTTCCTGCTGGGCGCGTAACATAATCGGCGTGCCGTGGGCGTCATCGGCACAGACTGAATAACATTCATGACCCCGTAAACGCTGGAAACGCACCCAAATATCGCTTTGCACATGCTCAAGAATATGCCCGAGGTGCAGCGCACCATTTGCATAGGGCAGAGCCGTAGTCACGAGGATTTTTCTTGATTTCATAAGGCAGCCAGAACCGTTTATTCAGAGGTCGATAAGGTATCAGTTTGTGTTAACTCTCGCCAGCGCAAGCGCGGATAAATAAACGCCGAAAATCGCTTGGAGTATCAAAATCTTGCAAAACCCCCGGATCATCAACCTGAATACACCGCACCGCATGCGCATAGCGCCGCAAAACACTCCGCGCCCCACGATCACCGCGTAATGCCATTAAATCTGGCCGATAACAGGCTGGGAATATAACAGGATGACCCGGCGTTAACGCTGTTTCTCCAGCGGCGCGACGCTGAACCGGTTCGCGGTGCGTATAAGGCACGATGATTTGAGCTTGAGCCGTCTCAGATCCACTCGAAAATGCGGCTAGCAGCTGCTGATAGGTCTGACGCTTGATTAGTGGCATGTCGGCCAGCGCAACCAGCCAGCCAGCCGCTGTCGGCGCAGCGCGCAACCCGGCTTGTAGACTGGCACTCATACCCTGTGCGGCCTGTTCCGCCACAATGATTGAGCAGCCGTGCGTCGCTAGAGCAGCCTGTAAGGCATCATCCCCGGGACGCACCACGCAGATGACCTCCGCTAAGACCGCGCGCAAATTCAACGCACTGCGCACAGCCATCGGCAGGCCCTCGGGCAATAATGCCATGCCTTTTTGCCCAACAAACCGTTCACTCTGACCCGCAGCCAATACAATACCCACTAATTCACCCACTCTGAGCACCCATTATGTTCTCCGCGACGTTTTAAGCTATTATAGATACCTTCAGCACAATAAGGACACGCGCTTGGCACACGTTCATTCTAAAGCCCCTATTGGGCAGCTCACGAACAAATCGTTGCTCACACTCCTGCCAATGGCGCTCATGCTGTCACTTTGGAACAGTCCTCTGTTGGCAGATGATGCCGAGGCCACGAAGACTGCCCCGCCTTGGGATATTGGCCTGACCCTGGGCGTCGTACAGTCACCTTTTCTTGGTGGTAAAGAGCGCCTCTCGCTCGCGCCGACTCGTCTCAAGCACAGTGGTTTACGGCTCAGCGGCTTCGCCTGGCCGGTTTATCAGCAGCCGACCTTTACGGTTTATCTGGGTGCGGGACTGGATGACTGGAGCCATGAGCGCGATGACAGCCCACAGCTAGCCGACATGAACGCACTAGACCGCGCGATCAATGTCCGCGCGGGTATTGCAGCCGAAAGCAAAAGCCTGGCTGGTTGGATCAGCGCTGAACTCGCGCAAGATCTGGCAGGCGCGCATGCGGGCTTACAGGCCAAGCTGCGCTACACCACCAGCCTCGGTTCAGCGCAGCATGAAGTTCGGCCCTATGTAGAAGCCCAGTGGCTGTCAGCGGACTTAACGGATTATTATGTTGGGGTGGATAGCACTGAAGTTACTAGTGGACGCCCACAGTATCAGGCCGATGCCGCATTAGCGCTCAAAACGGGGGTCGCCTATCGTCACCGTCTATCAGAAGCGTTCACCTTCATCGGCGAGTTGAATGTCACGCACTATGATGAGGCGATTAGCGCCAGCCCGATAGTGGCTAATGAGCTGATTTGGGGCGCTACGGTGGGACTGACTTACCGCTGGAAATAAAGTACCGGTAAAAAAAAGGCAAGCCCCGATGGGCTTGCCTTTTTGACAAGAATGTACAGCGGGCTGTTTACAGCGCTGAAATATTCTCTGCCTGCAGACCTTTTTGGCCTTGAGTTACGTTGAACTCGACCTTTTGGCCTTCCGCCAGTGTTTTAAAACCTGAACCTTCGATTGATTTGAAATGTGCGAACACATCCGGGCCAGACTCCTGCTCAATAAAACCAAAACCTTTTGCTTCGTTGAACCACTTAACCGTTCCGACAGTCTTCTCAGACATAATAGACTTTCCTATAGCATGTTTAATAAGTACAAATGTGCCTTCATGAGGCATGAATAGCGGAAAAAATAGACAAAATTTTAAAACTACAGGACGCAGAACTATGGAGATACAACGCAATGGAGAATGTAAAAATAGACTTAACTTTTTCTAGCTTGGGGCGCACGTTATACACTGCGCCCGCTAAAGTCAATCAGTATTTTATCGAGCGCGCAGCATATTCACCCCTTTCATCAGGGGTATCAGCAGAAAGAAAATCACGCCACCGGCCACAATCCCAAACAGCGTATTGATTAATGTAGGCGTCAGCGTTGACAACACATGGCCGACATGTGGAATCTGGCCCTGAATCGCCTCAGCATGATGAATCCAGTCATGCGACCCCGGAATACCGTGCACCAGGATGCCACCGCCCACAATGAACATCGCCGCCGTACCGACTACTGACAGCGTTTTCATTAACATCGGCGCGAACCACAGGATAGCCTTACCCAGGCGGCGCTTCACATCATGCCAAACACCCACCGCCGTCGATTTAATCAGGTATAAACCGGCATCATCCAGACGCACAATCCCAGCCACAATGCCGTACACCCCGACGGTCATCAAAATTGCAATCAGCGCTACCGTTACCGCCTGCACGGTAAAACTGGCTCCTGCCGCCACCGCAGAACCTAGCGCAATCACAATCACCTCCGCGGATAAAATAAAATCAGTGCGAATCGCTCCGCGCACTTTCTGGCGCTCAAATTCCACCATATCCACGGATTCATCCTGGACGGCCTGCAATATTTCTTGGTGGTGTGCGGCCTGTTCCTCTTTATCGTGGAACAGTTTATGCACCACCTTTTCAAAGCCCTCGTAACATAAAAAAGCACCGCCCAGCATCAACAGCGGCGTAATTAACCAGGGCGCTATGGCACTGATTAATAAAGCTGCGGGCACTAAGATCAGTTTATTAACAAACGATCCTTTTGCGACCTTCCATACCACCGGCAGCTCCCGGTTCGCTTTAACGCCGGTCACCTGCTCCGCATTTAACGCCAGATCATCGCCCAGCACGCCCGCCGTCTTCTTCGCAGCGACTTTCGTCATCACCGCCACGTCATCCAGCAGAACGGCGATATCATCCAACAGGGTTAACAAATTTCCAGCAGCCATAACGCATCCTTTTAGCGGTGTTTGATGGGTTTAGATTAGGTTCAGATCGCGTTCAAGTCAGCTTCAACTCACGCGACAACGCAGCCTTATCCGCGCAAACGATACTACAAAATCAACCGCTCCGCCCATAACTCACGGTAAATTTCCGTCGCAGCCCGCTGCACCGCGTCAAACGCTGGCGTAAGCTCGCCGCTACGGGGCCGCCACTCAGCGAAGCCCGTGGACTGCCACACCGCATCATACCAATGCGCCGCCCATACGCCGTCACTCGCCCGTCGTCCAGCAGGCCAGCTCAGCATCGCTGGGTCAAAGGCAAGGCCGACATGCGCACACATCGCCTCCAGGTAGGCCTGCGGCGCATGCAGAAAGTCTTTCGCATCAACCACCAGCGGTGCTTGGGGTAAATTTGCCTTCACCCAACGATACAAGCGCAGCTGCTGCGGCAAACCAATAGCTTCCAGCGTAGCGGCTTCGCGCTTACGCGCATAGGACAGCAGTACCTCACGCGGATCGCGCAGCAAAAAGCAGTGCTGTAACTGCACCAGCCAATCCAGCGGGTAAGCCGTCAGCATATGGTGCGTCATGTGCTTCTGATAGAAAAAACCGCCGGTTAGCGGCGTGGTACACTGCTGAATCACCTCAGCAAGATCAGTCGGCTGGCTGAGCAGCACCTCGGCCCGCATCGGGTGGGAGACACCGCTGCGCTGCAAATAGGCCGCATAAAACGGCTCATCCACCACCTGCGTATCCGCCCGATTTTCCCAGGCGCGCATCATAGCCGTCGACAGATTACGCGGCCCCGACCACATCGCCAAAATAGGCTTAGGCTTGGGTGTTGACACTATGCATTTCTCCAATTTCTTGATGGATACCGCTCGCTGGCATTACCGTACACACCGCCGCTCCTAACCCTCCCAACCCGTGACCACCGGCAAACCACTTGCGGGGTCTCCCCACTGCGTCCACGAACCATCGTATACGCTAAGATGACTATACCCCGCTAATTCCGCCCCCAAGGCCAGCACACAGGCCGCCACCCCAGAACCACAGCTGAAAACCAGATGCTGGTCCTGTGCCAGTCCGAGATCGGCAAACACCGCCTTCAGCTCAGCCGGAGATTGCAGGCACTGCTGCGCAGCATGCAAATCTGGCGTCGGCAAACTCAGCGCGCCTGGCATGTGTCCGCTGCGCAAACCTGGACGCGGTTCGGCCACCACCCCGGCAAAACGCTCACCGCTGCGGGCATCTAATACCGCCTGCGCCGGATCAGCTAGCGCCGCCTGCACCTGTGTGACATCACTCACCCAATGCTGCTGTAAAGTACCGCTGAAATTACCCGCTTCCGGCAAGGATGACTCACCTGACTCAATCATCTGCCTGCCACGCTTCCATGCTGGCAACCCCCCATTCAACACCGCCACATTAGCATGGCCCATCGCCCGAAACATCCACCACGCCCGCGCCGCTGAAAACACGCCGAGGCTATCATAAACCACGATGCGGCTATCCTGATTAACCCCCAGCCGCTGCACCTCAGCATTAAACGTCGCCACATCCGGCAACATATGCGGCAACGCGGCCGCTTTGTCACAAACGCGGCGATCAAAATCAAAAAACTGCGCCCCCGGAATACGCTCGCCCAGAAATTCAGCCGCACCATCACGATTTTCCTGCGGCATATGCCAACTAGCATCAAGCACCACCCCATCGGCCTGCCCGAGATTAGCCGCCAACCACGCCACGTCCACCAGGGCGGGCAGGGCTTGGCTGGACTGCATAGAAACTGACATAACTTATTCTCCCAGCATTATCTTTAACGGTTTAATCGGCGCCTTAGTGTGCTGTCATCAGTACACTAGCTGCGTGAACACACAATGCGGAAGCCAAGACTGGCGTGCTTATGCCGAGGCAGGTCGTACCCCCGCAGCGCAACCGCTAGTTGTGGAGGAGAAAAATCCCAGCTACCCCCGCGAATTACCCGATTGTTGCTTCCCCCCGACTCCCAGGCTGTGCCATCTGTCGGTGCATTCTGATAGTTCAAATAAAATTTGTCCTGCACCCATTCTCGAACATTACCATGCATATCATATAAACCAAATGCATTCGGGGCAAAGCGGGCCACAGGCGCGGTTTTTATATTGTCCCACTGGCTGCCACAGCCATTACAATTCGCTTGATTTACAGCAATTTGATCGCCCCAAGAGTAAGCCGTTGTCGTACCCGCGCGCGCAGCATATTCCCACTCAGCCTCTGACGGCAGACGACAGCTTAAGCCCTGCTTATTATTTGCTGACAGCCACTGCACAAAGCCCTGCGTATCGTGCCACGAAACATTGATCACGGGCCTGGAACCCCGCCCCCAACCGTAATCATCAGGTTGCGCTTGTCCCGTCGCTTTAGCATAAGCAGCATACTGTGCGAAGGACACCTCAGTCTGACTCATCCAGAAATCAGCGCCAATCGTCACCGTATGCACCGGCTTTGCATTGGCACGCCCCTGCTGACTCCCCATCTGAAAACGCCCGCGCGGAATATTTACAAGCCGCAGCCCATGATCCAGCGCAATCACCGCGCCCGCCGGCGCTGGCTGAGTGCTGGCGGTGATTAACGGCGTTTTATCCACAGCCCGCCCCTGCGCCGCATCACCCCTAATCCCATAAAAACCATTAACCGCATACACCACGCCAAACAGCAGCACGGCACTCAGCGCTGCCCAACCGTTACGTCTCACACGCGGTAAAAACTTAGCAGGCCTGCCCTGCACTAGGCGCGGCTTTGGCTTTACGGCTGCGTTTTTTGCCGCCACATGCTGCTCAATCGCTCGCAACAGCCGCTGAAACGGCTGCTCGTCCACCCCACCCTGCCAGCTCTGGAAATTCTCCGTATGCACTCGATTAAACGGCAGTGGCAGCGGCGCATCCCGCAGCTGAATCGGCACAATCACGCGCCGCGCCCGCGCCCGATCCGCCTCAGCAAGTACCCAATCTGATTCAACGGCATGTTCTGTCCACACCACAATCACACAATGTGCGGCTTCGAGTTTTTCCGCGATAGTACGGTGAAAATGGTGACCAGCGAGCAGGCTACTATCCCACCAAACACGATAACCCTGCGCAGTCAGCAGGCGTGCAAGCCCCTCCACCCAGGCACGGTCTTTTGAGCTATAGCTGATAAAAATATCGTTCATAACGCTAGAGTCTGGCACAAACTTATACAGTCTGCCCAGAAGCTTCAGCAATAAAACCGCCGTAAAGCCAACTTAAGCAATGGTGCAGCAAATACGCTACGCCGCTTGACTAAGCTTTGCAGCCATCATACAAAACTGCTAATGTATAGACATAAAAGTATATACGGGAAATAATATGCAAACAACACGAGTCTTTCAAAGCGGCAATTCTCAGGCCGTGCGCATCCCAAGAGAATTTCAGTTGGATGTCAGTGAAGTAGAAATCTTTCGGCGTGGCGATGAATTGGTGCTGCGCCGCAAGCAAGAAAACCTGCTGGATGTGTTAAGCGTTTTGGCTGACATGCCGGATGACTTTATGGCTGAAGGCCGCAACGCCCCTACCCCACAAGAAAGAAACTTCGACTGATGCAAGCCCGTTATATGCTGGACACACACACCTGTATTTATTTACGCAAACGTCGCCCACCGGCAGTCGCCACAAAATTCCGTCAGTTGCACCCCGGCGAAGTGGTCATGTCACTCATTACCTACGGTGAACTGTATAACGGGGCCAGTAAAAGCAATGCCGCCGAAGCAGTACGCCAAAACCTAGTCCGGCTGAGTGAGTTACTCCCAGTTCAGCCACTGGCAACGGATGTTGCGGTGCATTACGGAGAGATTCGCAGCACACTGGAAAAACAAGGGCAGATCATCGGTGGCAATGACCTCTGGATTGCAGCACATGCCCGCGCTTTAGGACTCATCCTCGTCACTAATAACACGCATGAATTGAGTCGAGTACCGGAGCTGCAGTTTGAAAACTGGTTAGATTTGCCCGCCTAAACCTGAATGCCATAATTTTCCCGCGCCGTGAATTGTTTACCCCGCACGATCCCGTTACACTCATGCCACCAAGCAGGCAGCAGGCAACACGCGGCTTAGCCTTTACATCCTACACCAGCAGCCAAATACCAGCGGGGAACGCACATGCCCATACTTACCCTCCAAGCAATCCACGATTTAAGCTATGACGCCCTACGTCGCTGCGGAGCCAGTGAATTACACGCGGGTGTGGTCGCACAAGAGCTGATGGACGCCGAAGCCGAAGGTATCCGCAATGTCGGCCTTGGCTATATCCATCTTTACCTCAATCACCTGCGTTGCGGCAAAGTCGTCGGCGATGCGGTACCAGAAATCGTCAAAGAATCAGCGGCGGCCACCGTGGTCAATGCTCACTTTGGCTTCTGCCACACCGCTTATATGCATGCGGAAGAACACCTGATAGAAGCGGCGCAGCAGCAGGGCATCGGCATGCTCGCCATCCACAATTCCTACTCGGCGGGCGTGCTCGGCTGGTTTGTACGACGCTTAGCACAGCGTGGACTGGTATCACTCATGTTCGCCAACTCCTCCAAGGCCGTCGCCGCACACGGCGGTAAAGTCCCCTTCTTTGGCACCAATCCTTTCGCTTTTGGCGCACCGCGCAAAGACGCCGAGCCGGTCATCGTTGATATGGCAACTGCTTCCACTGCGCGCGTCAACATCGTCCGGGCTAATCATGAAGGCAGAGAAATTGAGCCGGGCCACGCGATTGATGCTGATGGTCATCCCACCACCGACCCGGCAGCGGCACTTAAAGGCGCCCAACTCCCATTTGGCGGGCCAAAAGGCTTTGGCATTGGCTTAATCGTTGATCTTATGGGCGGGGTGCTCACCGGCAGCAACTGCTCCTATGAAGCCTCTATGTTCAGCACCAACGACGGTGGGCCACCCAATGTCGGCCAGAGCATTATTGCGTTTAACCCGGACTTCTACAGTGACAGCTACCTTACGCACCTAGAAACGATGTTCACCGCGCTGACGCATGACAATGATGTGAGGATTCCGGGCGCACGCCGCCATGAATTACGGGCTAAGCATGAACAGGAAGGCGTGGAGGTCCCTCAGGTTTTGTTGGATAAAATTGCTGAACTGAGTCGCTAGATGCGGTGCTAGACCATTAATATGGGCGGTACGGTACCGAAGGACAGGCAGAGTACGTTGATGACCGCCGATGTGGGCGCCGCCAAGATCACGCGCCCGCGCTGGCTGCTCCTAGTGATTATTATCAGTCAGTTCGCGGCCACTTCCTTGTGGTTTGCCGGTAATGCGGTATTGGCCGATCTCAGTCAGGACTGGCAGCTGCCGCCGAATGCACTCAGCCTAATCACCTCGGCGGTGCAGCTCGGCTTTATTAGCGGCACGCTAGTCTTTGCGTTTCTGGCGCTACCCGATCGGTTCTCACCGCGTAAAATATTTCTAATTTGCGCCTTAGCCGGGGCCGTCTGCAACGCAGCCATCACCCTCTTGCCGCCCACCTATGCGTGCTTGCTCCTATGCCGCTTTCTAGTCGGTTTTTTCCTCGCGGGGCTCTATCCCGTCGGCATGAAAATCGCGGCGGGCTGGTACCAACGAGGCCTAGGCAAAGCCCTGGGGTTTCTGGTCGGTGCGCTGGTGCTCGGGACGGCGTTTCCCCATCTATTAAACAGCTTGGATGTGGGCTGGCCGTGGCAGGCGGTGATTATTACGGTGTCTTTACTGGCGGCGGGTGGCGGTATGCTGCTCTATCGCTATGTGCCGGATGGCCCCTATCACCGCCAGGGCGCACCCTTCGACCCCAAAGCGCTGGCGGTTATGTTTCGCTCCGCTGACTTCCGTGCCTCCGCCTTCGGCTACTTCGGCCATATGTGGGAGCTATACGCCTTCTTTGCCTTCTTGCCGCTGTTCCTGGCAGCACAGCTGAGACTCAGCGGCCAGCAGGACTTAAACCTGTCCTTTTGGGTGTTTTTGGTGATTGCGGTGGGCAGTATTGGCTGTGCGGGCGGCGGCTATGGGGTCAAACTGCTGGGCAGCAGCCGAATTGCCAGCGCTCAACTGGCCGTATCGGGCCTGTGCTGTCTGCTGTCGCCGCTGGCGTTTCTCGCCCCAACGCCAGTTTTCCTCGCTTTCCTGCTGCTCTGGGGTATCACCGTCGCCGGTGACTCCCCGCAGTTTTCCGCTCTCAATGCGCAAAATGCCCCGCCTGCGTTGGTCGGTTCCGCACTCACCATCACCAACAGCATTGGCTTCGCGATCACCACGCTGAGCATCCTGTTATTAGGCTACCTATTGCAGTTTATCGCCCCCCAATACCTGTTCCTTGCCTTAGTACCGGGGCCGCTATTGGGGGTCTATTCGATGCGGTCTCTGCTACGGAAAGCGTAGATTTTAATACAGTAGATTTTCACACGACCTAAAAACCACAGACGGCTGGCGGTGCTCGCTCAGGCTTAATCCCACTGCACATCAAATTTCTCCACCAGCGCACTCACCTGCTCCGCACTCAGCATACGCGGATTAAACCCGCGCATCAGCATAGCGAGGCGGGCCGTATCTTCCAGCTCCTCAATCGCATTGCACGCCGCCTCCACCTCTTTACCGGCCACCACCGGCCCGTGATTCGCCAGCATCACCGCGCTGCGCTTGCCAGCCAGACCTTTAATCGCAGCCCCCATCGCCGGATCACCCGGTAGGAAAAACGGCAGCAATTTCACTTTACCTAGCTTCATAATCGCATAGGGCGTCAGCGGCGGCAGAAAATTATCCTCATCCACCTCCGGCATCATCGACCAGGCGACCGAATGACAGGCGTGCAGATGGACGACCGCGCCGGTACGGGCTCGCGACTCGTAGAAGGCAGCATGCAGCGGCATCTCTTTCGTAGGTTTATCACCGTCGATTAGACGCATATCCGCGTCAAAATGACTCAGTCGGGCCGGATCCAACCGCCCAAAACAGGAACCGGTCGGCGACACCAATAAACCGCCCTCGGCGGTGCGCGCGGAGATATTGCCGGTGCTGCCACCGGTTAAACCACGCGCGAATAATGATTGCGCCAATAGGCAGATTTGATCACGTAATTGGGTTTCAGTCATGAGTAATGCTCATCCACACGCCAATCATGTCCAGTCCTAATAACATCATGGCTTAGCTCCTGCCTTTTTCAGCATGACCGGCTCACCGTGCGGCGTACTCAAATAAGCCCGCTCCCACTCATGCTGGCGGCGCGCTATCTCTGGCTCAGCCAGCAAGGTATTATCCCGCAGCACCACCTGCAACGCCGCCAGTACAGCCTGATAATAGTGCTCCACACTATCCTCTTGTGCCTGCCAATGCGCCAGCTGCGCGCCCAAGGTCTGCGCCCAGACCTGCGCATCCACCTGCCCGCTTTGCATCAGCAAATCAGCCATGGCCAGCGCTTCTGCCTGCCACTGTTCGGCAAATACCGGGCCTGCGGCCACGCACGATTCAGGCGTCGACAAAATAGCACTCCCATAAATCCAGATAAATCAGGTTATTCTCCACCGCGTCCTGCGGCCACAGTTCAGCGGCGGTAAATTCCACGGTATACAGGTGTTCGGCGCGCTCATCCCCATGCGCACAGGCATCAGGGAACCAATGTGCGCCATGCTGCGCCGTAATCACGCCCGCTTTCCCCAGCACGTAATTCGGTAAGCGGCTATGTCCAGAAAACGAGGCATTACGCATCAGCACGCTGCTGCCAATCTCCCAGCGCGGCGCCGCTGCAATCGGCGTATCGAAACGCTTGCCCGCCGCACGATTCGCCGCCAGCACATCGGCAACACTCATCGCCGGTACCGGTTCAGCCAGCGGAATCGGCTGATGCGTCAGCACCTCCTCCAAGGTCAGCACGCCGGTATCAAGCATCGCAATCAGCTGCGTCATCACCCACTGATCGAAATAAGGCCGCGTCAGATAATCGACCGGGGGGGTCAGCTCGCGAATATGTCGCCACCAATCAATGCTCAAACCGGGCGCCCGCAGCGTCTGGTTCATCGTCCAACCGAAGGCATCGATGGGATCGTCCATACGGTGATATTCACTGTCGACCGCCACCGGGCCAAAGCCCTGCTTCCCGCCTAAATCATGAATACCGTCCATCAGGCCACCTCCACGCTGAGTTCACGCTGTGTCCCAATCATCGCATTGCGCGTCACTAAATCGGCCAGCTGCGCTGCCGTAAAATCCTCGGTTCCCGCCGGACGCTGCGGAATCACCAGATAGCGCAGCTCAGCGGTGCTGTCATACACCCGCACGGTAATCTCATCCGCCAATTCGACGCCAAACTCGCGCAGCACCTGACGCGGCTCACGCACAGCCCGCGAGCGATAGGCGGCTTTTTTGTACCAGTCCGGCGCAATACCCAGCAGCGCAAAGGGGTAGCAGGAACACAGCGTACACACCACCATATTGTGAACAGCGTCAGTATTCTCCACCGCTTTTAAATGGCCGACGGCCTTCCCCATCAGTCCCAACTCATCGACGGCCTGCGCGGCATCCGCCAATAGAGCCTGCTTAAAATCCGGCTCCAGCCAGGCTTTCGCAATCACCTCAGCGCCCCGGCGCGGGCCAATGTCTTCGCTATACGCCTGTACCCAGCTGTCGATGGTCGCTTCTTGGATCAGGCCTTTTTCGACCAGCAGGCTCTGAATCGTTTTCACCCGTAGCGCAGGTTCGCTCGGCAGGTGGCTGTGCAAGGTGTGATAAAGCTCGGTGACTTTTTTCTGGTCGTCCATTGATGGGTACTCGCATTGAATGGGACATTGATAGCGTATGCGTATAGCATAATCCACAAGCGGCAGCGGCCACAACTGGTGTCGCCCTTACCGTACCGTGTTCAAGCCCGCGCCACGCCAGCACATCACCCAGCGGCAGAACCGTTGCACCAGAAATAGGTACATTTTTTCAGCCTTTTATCGATATACTGTAACTCTCTAATCGGCCTATAAAAACGAGTCAAAGGATACACCTATGTTGGCAAAATTCACCGCACATCCCGCCTCAGTCAATGAGACCTACTTCCAGCATATGCGGGTCGCGCTGAGCTTCAGCCTGCTCTTTTTCATGGGCGGTCTCGCTGCGTTCGTACATGCCTTTTTCCCTTTTCTGTTTGAGAAAACGGGCAGCACGCTAATTGACCGCTTAAATCAAAAAATACTCAGCCAACGCGGGAAGTAGCGTCCTAGGAGGCTGTCCGAGAACAGACTGCCCTGCTGCGGAAAAGCCATTTTGGTCATATTTTCCGCTGATTTTCGTTAAATGGAATGACCATTCGCCTCAAATCAGTGAAAAATCTGCCTCAAAATGGCTTTCCCTCGCAACGGGCGCTGTTTTCGGACAGCCTCCTAGAAAAACGTCATTCGTCGCAGGAGAAAACATGCCCATTATTTTTGGCTACGGCTCGCTCATCAATCCGCGCAGCGCTGAAAAGACGTTGGGGCGCTCATTGTGCCGTCATCAAATGGGCTGCGCCACCCTGGACGGCTATTTGCGCAGTTGGACGGCCCCGGACAATGTGAAACTACAAACCAGCGTCGACGCGCAGGTGCAGCCTTGTGAGGCTCTATTTCTTGACCTCACCGCACATCGCGGAAAATCCTGTAGAGGGGTGGCGATTGAGGTGTGTGAACGTGAATTACGCATGCTCGATACGCGCGAACAGGGCTATGAGCGCTGCGCCATCGAACTCCAATGCGGCACCGGCGACCCGCTGGCGGCCTACGCTTACATCATCCCGGAAGCAGAAAAAATTCATCGCGGTGTGATCCTGGCGCGCTATAAACAGATGATCGACGAAGCGCTACAGGACTATCCCAGCGACTTTGCTCAGCGTTTCTGGCAGGACACCCTGCCCGCCGCTAACCCGGTAATTGAGGGCGAATATGTGTTTATGCATCGGGCGCAGAATAAAGCAGCGGGGCGGCGCTTGTATTAGGGGTTAGCGTAAAATCTTACGGCAGAAGTCGCAGACTGCTATGTTTGCAGGATGCCTGTTACTGCACATGGCCTAACGGTTCCTCTCCTGGCATCACAAAATTCTGAATCTGCACTTCCCCATCAGGAAAGCGAGCCACGATTTCGAGAGCCGTTGATACCGCGGCTATGTGGAAAAGATAATTGTGGGCCACGCTTCTCTAGTAGCTCCACTGTAGCGGCGACAGAAATCTGTTCAGCATTAGTGAGGCTGCTCCACCATTCTTCAAATGTATTTGTATATTCGATTTCCCAATTTACAGCACAACTATTCTATTGAGGGAATATTATTTCAATAAAAGATTTTACCTCATTATTTCTAAGCTGCCTGCTCGGCAGTGAAGAGGCAGCCCATGCCGCTCTATATTGCCAGTGTTTTCTGAGCTGCCTGCTCGGCAGTAAAGTCACGGGCCTTTACGGCAGTACGACGGCGATGTTTCTAAGCTGCCTGCTCGGCAGTAAAGAGGAGAACGATTTTCACATTACCCCTGGCGCACTTTCTAAGCTGCCTGCTCGGCAGTAAAGGCTTGTGGTGATTGCCCGCGCTTTTCCACATATTTCTAAGCTGCCTGCTCGGCAGTAAAGTAACATCAGGCCGCGACATACTCACCCCGGTATTTCTAAGCTGCCTGCTCGGCAGTAAAGTTGTGTTTTGCGGGTGCGGGGTTGTCATGTTATTTCTAAGCTGCCTGCTCGGCAGTAAAGATGTTCTGGATAGTCGTAATAATGCGTCCGGTTTTCTAAGCTGCCTGCTCGGCAGTAAAGTTCGCATCAATCACCCGCTTCTGCATACTCAGTTTCTAAGCTGCCTGCTCGGCAGTAAAGCATATCGGTACACAGTATGGCGATAAGCTGGCTTTCTAAGCTGCCTGCTCGGCAGTAAAGATCAGGCCGGATGGGCGGTTGGTATGCCTTTAATTTCTAAGCTGCCTGCTCGGCAGTAAAGTAGTCAGAATAGCTGAAGCGCTTGAGGGTATATTTCTAAGCTGCCTGCTCGGCAGTAAAGATAGTCAGTAGCTCCTACC
>CALAMO010000009.1 GCA_937925855.1 uncultured Thiotrichaceae bacterium | reverse complement strand
CAATGGCAAAGGATAAATTTGAGCGTACGAAACCGCACGTCAATGTGGGTACGATCGGTCACGTAGACCACGGTAAGACGACGCTGACGGCAGCGATTTCAGTGGTTCAGTCGAAGAAATTTGGTGGTGATACCAAGAAGTTTGACCAGATTGACAACGCGCCAGAAGAGAAGGCGCGCGGTATTACTATTTCAACGTCCCACGTTGAATATGAATCCGACTCGCGTCACTATGCTCACGTCGATTGTCCTGGGCACGCGGATTATGTGAAGAACATGATTACGGGCGCGGCGCAGATGGATGGCGCGATTCTGGTTTGTTCAGCGGCGGATGGCCCCATGCCACAAACGCGCGAGCACATCCTGCTGTCACGTCAGGTCGGCGTACCCTATATCATTGTATTCATGAATAAGTGTGACATGGTCGATGATGAAGAGCTGCTGGAGCTGGTTGAAATGGAAATCCGTGAGCTGCTGGATGCTTATGAATTTCCTGGTGATGATACGCCGGTTATCCAAGGTTCTGCCCTGAAAGCGCTGGAAGGCGATGAAGCTTATGAAGCTAAGATTCAGGAGCTGATGGACGCACTGGATTCTTATATTCCTGAGCCAGAGCGAGCAGTTGACGGTGCTTTCATTATGCCGGTTGAAGATGTGTTCTCAATCTCAGGCCGTGGTACCGTGGTGACGGGTCGTATCGAGCGCGGCATCATTAAGGTCGGCGAAGAAGTTGAGATCGTAGGTATTAGAGATACCACCAAGACCACAGTAACGGGCGTTGAGATGTTCCGCAAGTTGCTGGACGAAGGTCAGGCCGGTGATAATGTGGGTCTGTTGCTACGGGGCACTAAGCGTGAAGACGTTGAGCGTGGTCAGGTGTTATGTAAGCCTGCATCCATCACACCCCATACTAAATTTGAAACTGAAGTTTACATCCTGTCGAAAGACGAGGGTGGGCGTCATACGCCTTTCTTCAGCAACTACCGTCCGCAGTTTTACTTCCGCACCACCGATGTGACCGGTGCTTGTGAGCTGCCAGAAGGCATTGAGATGGTGATGCCAGGTGATAACGTGAAAATGACGGTTACCCTAATCGCACCGATCGCGATGGAAGACGGTCTGCGATTTGCGATTCGTGAAGGTGGCCGTACCGTGGGCGCTGGAGTTGTTTCTAAGATTATTGAGTAAAACCCATAATCTTGTTTGAAATACAGGGCGAGAGTGAGTACACTCTCGCTCTTTCGTTTGTTAGGCCAGTAGCTCAATTGGTAGAGTTGCGGTTTCCAAAACCGTCGGTTGGGGGTTCGAGTCCCTCCTGGCCTGCCACCTTTTACTTCTTGCCGTCAGCTTTGTATTAAGTCATCTTGGCGGGTGTGGGTTTTTATAGATATGTCGACAAAAGCCGAACAACAAAGCTCTTCACTCGATACAGTTAAGCTAGTGGTTGCACTGGCTTTGCTGGTCCTGGGCGTGGCTGGTTTCTATTATTTTGCTTCTTGGCAGGGCGAGCCCGTTTCCCTGCTGTTCCGTGTTTTGGGCTTGCTCGCTGTGGCAGGTTTGGGTGCGTTTATTGCACTTACGACCGCAAGTGGGCGTCGTCTAACTGGCTTCATGCAGGATTCGCGTACAGAAGTGCGCAAAATGGTCTGGCCAACTCGCGCTGAGACCATGCAAACTACCCTTATGGTTTTTGTTATCGTGCTGATCGTAACCATTTTTCTCTGGTTGGTCGATATGTTGCTTGGTTGGGGTGTTCGATCCCTGCTTGGGGGTGGTTAATGTCTAAGCGCTGGTACGTGGTACAGGCTTTTTCTGGTTTCGAGTTACAGGTGCAGCGTTCTTTGCAAGAGCGTATTGCCCGCTTTGGCATGGAAGATATGTTTGGCGATATTCTCGTGCCAACTGAAGAAGTAGTCGAAATGCGCGAGGGTCAGAAGCGGCGCAGTGAACGTAAATTCTTTCCGGGCTACGTGCTTGTTGAGATGGAAATGAATGATGATACCTGGCATTTGGTGAAAGACACCAATCGCGTGCTGGGTTTCATCGGTGGTTCAGGCGATAAGCCTGCGCCGATTACGCAGAAAGAAGTCGATGCAATACTGCAGCGAGTGGAAGAAGGCGTTGACAAACCTAAGCCGAAGGTGCTGTTTGATGCGGGTGAAGTAGTGCGGGTGACTGACGGGCCGTTTAAAGACTTCAGCGGTGTAGTTGAGGAAGTCAACTACGAGAAAAGTCGCCTATTGGTGGCGGTACAGATTTTTGGTCGCTCAACACCGGTTGAGCTGGAATTTTATCAGGTTGCTAAGACCTGAGTTAGGGGAGCCTTAACACGGCGCTTGTACCCACATATAGGTAATTGAAATGGCAAAAAAAGTTGATGGTTACATTAAGCTGCAAGTGCCAGCGGGCAAAGCAAATCCCAGTCCGCCGGTAGGCCCTGCTTTGGGTCAGCATGGTGTCAATATTATGGAGTTTTGTAAGGCGTTTAATGCAGCCACGCAAAGCGTCGAGGTTGGCATGCCGATTCCGGTTGTGATTACGGTATACAGTGACAAAAGCTTTACCTTCGTTACTAAAACGCCGCCTGCCTCAGTTCTGCTGAAAAAAGCACTGAATCTGAAGTCTGGCAGTGGCCGCCCGAACACTGAGAAAGTGGGTAAGGTGACACTGGAACAGCTGGAAGAAATCGCTAAAACCAAAGAGCCTGATTTGACGGCGGCTGATTTGCCTGCGGCTGTACGCACCATCGCGGGTAGTGCCCGTAGCATGGGCATCGATGTGGAGGGCGTATAAGATGGCTAAGTTAACTAAGCGTCAGAAGGCAGTTGCCGAGAAGATTGAAGCGGATAAGGCTTATGATGTATCCGAAGCGCTGGATTTACTGAAATCACTGCCCCAGTCTAAATTTACTGAAAGCGTTGATGTGAGTGTGAATCTTGGCGTTGATCCGCGTAAATCGGATCAGGTCGTGCGTGGTTCTACCGTACTGCCGAATGGTAATGGTAAATCAGTGCGTGTTGCCGTTTTCACACAGGGTGCTAATGTCGATGCGGCGAAAGAAGCCGGTGCTGATATTGTCGGCATGGACGAGCTGGCCGCTGAAATTAAAGGCGGCATGATGGACTTTGATGTGGTTATTGCTAGTCCTGATGCGATGCGTGTTGTCGGTCAGCTGGGTCAGATTTTAGGGCCACGCGGCTTAATGCCCAATCCTAAAGTGGGTACTGTGACGCCAAATGTGGCGGAAGCGGTCAAAAATGCCAAGTCAGGTCAGGTGCGCTATCGGACAGATAAGGCCGGCATTATTCACTGTGGTATTGGTAACGTTGAATTTGATACGGCGGCGTTAGTTCAGAACTTGAATGCTTTGGTGGCTGATTTGGTTAAGGCCAAGCCGTCTACGGCGAAAGGCATTTACCTGAAGCGTGTCTCGCTATCTACTACTATGGGGCCGGGACTGGGTATTGATCAGTCAACGTTGAGCTATTAAGCGGTTATTGGCTTTCTAGTAGTTTCTAGTAGCTATTAATAAATTTTGAGTAGTCATGCTCAAGCACGCTCTTATGGATGAGAGTGGCTACGAAAATAATGATGTTTTATCTGACTTTTCGCAGCATTTAGATATACAAGGATGTATGTCGTCAAAGACCGCAGGGGCCGGTCACTCGCTGATCATGGCGTGTGCTGGCTTAATCACCTGCGTAGATGGCGTTACCCGAGTCGTTAAACTGGTTTGGGGCGTCGTTTTCCATCATTTCAATGGCCTTGTTGATCGAGGTGATTGGGGTGTTGATTAACGGTGGCTTTGGTCGCCGAACCAGGAGTAGTTATCGTGGCATTAACACTGAATGAGAAAAAACAGATTGTCTCTGAAGTGTCTGCGGTAGCTGCAAGTGCTCATTCTGCGGTGGTTGCTGAATACCGTGGACTGACCGTTGGACAGATGACAACGCTGCGCAAACAGGCGCGTGAGAGCGGTGTTTATCTGCGTGTGGTGAAAAATAATCTGGCTAAAATCGCCGTCAAGGATACAGATTTCGATTGTATTCAAGAGGGTTTGACTGGGCCGCTGATGATGGCATTTTCTCAGGAAGATCCAGGCTCAGCAGCACGTCTGATTAAAACTTTCATCCAGGATAAAGCGAATAGCAAACTTGAGGTTAAATTTGTCGCCGTCGGTGGGCAAATGTTGCCTGCATCCGAGCTGGAACGTCTGTCGAAATTACCGACACGCGATCAGGCTCTGGCGATGCTGGCTGGTACCTTGCGTGCACCGCTAGATAAGTTAGCGCGCACCATGAATGAGGTTCCAGGTAAGTTTGTACGCACACTTGCAGCAGTTCGTGAACAGAAAGAGGCGTCTGCCTGATTTTGTTGTGAAGGCGCATATATAGGTCGACACGTTAACAAACAGGCTTTTTATGCGGCGGATATATTAATTTGAATAGCGCGGTGATTACTGCGCGACTCGGTAGTTTGGAGATTTATCATGGCTATAACTAAAGACGAAATGTTAGAAGCGATTTCTAATATGACGGTAATGGAGATTGTTGATCTGATCTCTGCAATGGAAGAAAAGTTTGGCGTAAGCGCAGCGGCAGCAGCGGTTGCGGCAGCACCGGCTGCGGGCGGTGATGCGGCTGCGGCGGCTGAAGAGCAGACTGAGTTTGATGTTGTGCTGAAAAGCGCGGGCTCAAATAAGATCAGTGCGATTAAAGCAGTACGCGCTATCACTGGTTTGGGTCTTAAGGAAGCTAAGGCGCTGGTTGAAGGCGCACCTGCTCCTGTTAAAGAAGGCGCATCTAAGGATGAAGCCGAAGATATTAAGAAGCAGCTTGAAGAAGCTGGTGCTGAAGTTGAGCTTAAGTAAGATTGAGGTTAATCTAGCGTTGTTCAATAATTAACAGCATAAAAACTTCAAGGCTGACAGTGTTTGACACTGTCAGCCTTTTGTCGCTTGTCAGACATTAAAACGACAAGACAAATTGTATTCAGTTACAACAGATATTTGATTCCAGGTGAGGAAGCACGATGGGACTAAGTTACACTGAAAAGAAACGAATCCGCAAAGATTTTGGCAAACGTGAGCAGATTCTGGAAGTACCCGATCTGTTAACAATTCAGCTGGAATCCTACCGGGGTTTTCTGCAATTAGAAAAGCCGGTTGAGGAAAAAGATAGTCGTGGTTTACATGCCGCTTTTTCATCGGTCTTCCCCATTATTAGCTATAACAATTATGTCGCGTTGGAATACGTGGATTATCGTCTGGCCGATCCGGTATTTGACGTGCATGAATGTCAGCTGCGTGGCCTAACTTATGCGGCCTCGCTGCGGGTCAAACTGCGCCTAGTGATTCATGATAAAGAAGCGCCGGTCGAAGCCAAGGTGGTTAAGTACATCAAGGAACAAGATGTTTATCTGGGCGAACTGCCGCTCATGACCGACAAAGGCACCTTCATTATCAACGGTACCGAGCGAGTCATTGTGTCGCAGTTGCATCGCTCCCCTGGTGTGTTTTTTGAGCATGATAAAGGCAAATCAAACACGGCCGGTAAGCTATTACACAGTGCACGGGTGATCCCGTACCGGGGTTCCTGGCTTGATTTCGAGTTTGATCCCAAAGACAGTATTTTCGTGCGTATCGATCGGCGGCGCAAGCTGGCGTCTACCATCCTGCTACGCGCGCTGGGTATGGATAATGAGCAAATACTCGACTACTTTTTTGATAAAGTAGCGGTCTCGCTTGGTGATGAGATTGAGATTGATCTGGTGCCTGAGCGTCTGCGTGGTGAGTTGGCGTCTTTTGATATCATGCTGGATGGTGAAGTGCTGGTCGAGACTGGGCGCAGAATCACCGCTAAGCATATCAGCAAGTTGGAAAAGAGCGGACTGACTAAGCTGGTTGTGCCAGAAGAGTATCTGCATGGCAAGGTGCTGGCGCATAATGTGGTGGATACTTCGACCGGTGAGCTGATTGCTGCGGCTAATGCTGAACTGACGAACGAGCTGCTGGAAAGCCTGAAGGATAACGGCGTTGCTGCGTTTGATATTCTGTATACCAATGAGCTGGACCAAGGCCCCTTTATCTCCAATACGCTGAATATCGATCCAACCCGCTCCAAGCTGGAAGCGCAGGTCGAAATTTATCGTATGATGCGTCCGGGCGAGCCGCCAACGAAAGAATCGGCAGAGAACTTGTTCGGCAATCTGTTCTTCACTTCCGATCGCTACGATTTGTCTGGTGTGGGCCGGATGAAATTCAATCGTCGTCTGGGACGTGAAGCGTCAACCGGTGCCGGTATCCTCGACCAGGATGACATTCTGGAAGTGTTGCGCAAGCTGATTGATATTCGTGATGGCCGTGATGACATCGATGACATTGATCATTTGGGCAATCGCCGGATTCGCAGCGTGGGCGAGATGGCTGAAAATGCCTTCCGTGTTGGCCTAGTAAGAGTCGAGCGTGCGGTTAAAGAACGTCTGACCATGGCAGAAAGCGAAGGGTTGATGCCGCAGGAGTTGGTGAACTCTAAGCCGGTTTCGGCTGCGATTAAAGAGTTCTTTGGCTCTAGTCAGCTGTCGCAGTTCATGGATCAGAATAATCCTCTGTCAGAAGTGACGCATAAGCGGCGTATTTCTGCGCTTGGGCCGGGTGGCTTGACGCGTGAGCGTGCGGGCTTTGAGGTGCGTGATGTGCATCCCACCCATTATGGTCGAGTGTGCCCGATTGAAACGCCTGAAGGACCAAACATCGGTTTGATTAACTCGCTGTCAGTGTATGCACGCACCAACGAGTATGGCTTTCTGGAAACGCCTTATCGCCGCGTCATCGACGGCAAGGTGAGTAAAGAAATCGACTATTTGTCGGCTATTGAAGAGTCGCAGTTTGTTATCGCACAGGCAAATGCCGAGCTGAATGATGACGGTTCATTTGGCGATGACTTTGTGATTTGTCGTCATCGCAATGAATCGCTGATGATGGAGTCAGACAAAATCCAATACATGGATGTCTCGCCTAAGCAGATTGTATCCGTGGCTGCATCGTTGATTCCCTTCCTAGAGCATGATGATGCAAACCGGGCTTTGATGGGATCAAACATGCAGCGCCAAGCTGTGCCTTGTTTACGTGCCGAAACGGCAGTTTCTGGCACGGGTATGGAACGTGCGGTGGCGGTGGATTCTGGCTCTACCGTGGTGGCGAAGCGTGGCGGTGTCATTGATTCAGTCGATGCGGGTCGCATTGTGGTGCGGGTGAATGATGAGGAGGCCGATGAGAAGGAAGGTGGCGTCGATATTTATAATCTCATCAAGTACATGCGCTCAAATCAGAATACCAATATTAACCAGCGTCCGATTGTTAAAGTCGGCGATCGTATCGCACGCGGCGATGTGTTGGCAGACGGTTCTTCTACCGATTTAGGTGAGCTGGCGTTGGGGCAGAATATGTTCATCGCCTTTATGCCCTGGAACGGCTATAACTTCGAGGATTCCATCCTGCTGTCTGAGCGTGTGGTGGAAGAGGATCGTTATACCACGATCCATATCGAGGTGCAGTCCTGTCTGGCGCGTGATACTAAGTTGGGGCCTGAAGAGATTACCGCTGATATTCCTAATGTGAGCGAAAGCCTGCTGTCGAAGCTGGATGACTGTGGAATTATCCATGTTGGTGCCGAGGTCGAGCCGGGTGACATTCTGGTGGGTAAGGTGACGCCGAAAGGGGAAAGTCAGCTCACACCAGAGGAAAAGTTATTGCGTGCCATCTTCGGCGAGAAGGCATCCGACGTTAAAGACAGCTCGCTGCGTGTGTCTACCGGGATGAAGGGTACGGTGATCGACGTGCGTGTCTTTACTCGTGATGGGGTTGAGCGCGATGCGCGTGCCTTGGCGGTGCAGGAAGAAGACCTGAAGAAGGTGCGTAAAGACCTGTTGGATGAGCTGCGTATATACGAAGGCGATGTCTTTGAGCGAGTAGCGCGCATGATCGTCGGCAAGGCTGCGGATGGTGGGCCAGACCAGCTCAAGGCTGGTAGTAAGATCTCCCAGGACTACCTGGATGGACTGGCGCGTCACGAATGGTTCTCGGTGCGTATGAGCGATGAGTCGCTGAATGAGCAGTTGGAAAGCCTGTCGACGCAGATGGCGGATAAGAAAAAGGAATATGAAGTTCGCCTGCAAAAACAGCGTGACAAATTGACGGCGGGTGATGATTTGGCCCCTGGCGTGCTGAAGATGGTTAAGGTTTATGTCGCGGTGAAGCGTCGCATGCAGCCTGGCGATAAGATGGCCGGTCGCCACGGTAATAAAGGTGTGGTGTCGCGCATTGTGCCGGTGGAGGATATGCCTTATCTAGAAAACGGTCAGCCCGTTGATATTGTGCTTAACCCCCTGGGCGTACCATCGCGTATGAACGTGGGTCAGGTGTTGGAAACACACCTCGGCTGGGCGGCTAAAGGTCTGGGTGCCAAGATTGGACGCATGATTGATACCAAGGCCAAGGTGGATGAGATGCGTAAATTCCTGACGGATATTTACGAAACTGGTGGCAGCCCTAATCAGGGTGCGGCAGATATTGCTGAAATGAATGATACCGAAGTTATGGAAATGGCAGGTAATCTGCGGCGCGGTGTACCCATGGCGACTCAGGTGTTTGATGGTGCGGCAGAAACCGAAATAAAAGACATGCTGAAACTGGCAGACTTGCCGGAAAGTGGGCAGACGCGCTTGTATGACGGTCGTACCGGTGATGTTTTTGAGCGTGATGTTACGGTTGGCTACATGCATATGTTGAAGCTGAATCATCTGGTGGACGACAAAATGCACGCACGTTCCACTGGGCCGTACAGTCTGGTGACACAGCAGCCGTTGGGCGGTAAAGCTCAGTTTGGCGGACAGCGCTTCGGTGAGATGGAGGTTTGGGCACTGGAAGCATACGGTGCAGCCTATACGCTCCAAGAAATGTTGACCGTTAAGTCGGACGATGTGAATGGTCGAAACAAGATGTATAAGAGTATCGTCGATGGTGATCACCAGATGGAAGCCAGCATGCCTGAGTCCTTCAATGTATTAATGAAGGAGATCCGTTCGCTCGGTTTGAATATCGAGTTGGAAAGAGACTAGTTGACCGGAATTACACCGATAAGACAGGCGGATAAGTAACTATGAAAGATTTACTCAACCTTTATAAGCAAAAGCAGGAAACCCAGGATTTTGATGCTATTCGGATTGGTTTAGCGTCTTCTGAGGTTATCCGGTCGTGGTCATATGGTGAGGTGAAAAAGCCGGAAACCATTAATTATCGTACCTTTAAACCGGAGCGTGACGGCCTGTTCTGCGCCAAAATTTTCGGCCCGGTGAAAGACTTCGAGTGTTTGTGCGGTAAGTACAAACGCCTTAAGCATCGCGGTGTCGTCTGTGAGAAGTGTGGTGTTGAAGTGACGCAGACCAAGGTACGACGTGATCGTATGGGGCATATTGATTTAGCCTCGCCGGTGGCGCATATCTGGTTTTTGAAGTCGTTGCCTTCGCGTATTGGTTTGATGCTGGATATGACACTGCGAGATATTGAGCGCATCCTGTACTTTGAAATTTTCGTGGTGACCGAGCCGGGTATGACGACGCTGGAGCGCGGCTCGCTGTTGACGGATGAGGCTTATTTGGATGCGGTAGAAGAATTTGGCGACGAGTTTGAGGCCAAAATGGGTGCAGAGGCAGTGCAAGAACTGCTGAGCACCATTGATCTCAAGCAAGAAATCATGCAGATGCGTGAAGAGATTGCTGAAACTGGATCAGAAACCAAGCTTAAGCGCCTGACCAAGCGCCTGAAGGTGATGGAAGCCTTTCAAAATTCTGGCAATAAGCCGGAATGGATGATTATGAATGTGCTACCGGTGCTGCCGCCGGACTTGCGTCCGTTGGTGCCGTTGGACGGTGGGCGTTTTGCGACCTCTGATCTGAACGACCTGTATCGCCGTGTGATTAACCGCAACAACCGACTGAAGCGTCTGTTGGAGCTGAATGCGCCGGACATTATCGTGCGCAATGAAAAGCGCATGCTACAGGAATCGGCGGATGCGCTGCTGGATAATGGACGGCGTGGCCGGGCGATTACTGGCTCTAATAAGCGTCCGCTGAAGTCGTTGTCTGACATGATTAAGGGTAAGCAGGGCCGTTTCCGTCAGAACCTACTGGGTAAGCGCGTTGATTATTCTGGCCGTTCGGTGATCGTGGTCGGGCCAACATTGCGTTTGCATCAGTGTGGCCTGCCCAAGAAAATGGCACTGGAACTGTTTAAGCCCTTTATCTTCGGCAAGCTACAGCGGCGCGGTTTGGCGACCACGATTAAAGCGGCTAAAAAGCTGGTTGAGCGTGAGACCGCTGAGGTCTGGGATATTCTGGCTGAGGTGATTCGTGAGCATCCGGTGATGCTGAACCGAGCGCCGACGTTGCACCGTTTGGGCATTCAGGCGTTTGAACCGCTGCTGATTGAGGGTAAGGCGATTCAGCTACATCCCCTAGTCTGTGCTGCGTTTAACGCTGATTTCGACGGTGATCAGATGGCAGTGCACGTACCGCTGTCGCTGGAAGCGCAGCTGGAAGCGCGTAGCCTGATGATGTCGACTAATAACGTATTATCACCGGCTAATGGCGATCCGATTATCGTGCCGTCACAGGATGTGGTGCTCGGCCTGTACTACATGACGCGCGATGCGATTGGGGCTAAAGGCGAGGGCATGGTATTCGCTAACCCTAGCGAAGCACAGCGCGCCTATGAGACTGATAATGCCGTGCTGCATGCCAAAGTTAAGGTGCGTATTACTGACAGTATTTTTGAGGGTGAGGGCGAAGATGCGGTGTTAGTGCAGCGTACTCGCCTGTTAGATACTACTGTTGGGCGGGCGATTCTAACCACTATAATGCCGCCGGGGCTGCCGTTTGAGCTGTTTAATCAGACGCTGAAGAAGAAAGCAATCTCGCGTCTGTTGGATGCGGCTTATCGTTCTGTTGGGATGAAAGAATCCGTCATTTTTGCGGATCAGTTGATGTATACCGGTTATCGCTATTCGACCAAGGCGGGCGTCTCTTTCTGTGCGGATGATATGATTATCCCAGAAAAGAAAATCGAATTGCTGTCGGTCGCCGAAGAGTCGGTCAAAGAGATCGAATATCAGTTTGCCAGCGGTTTGGTTACTCAGGGTGAGCGTTATAACAAGGTGGTCGACATCTGGGCGCGTACCAATGATCAAGTTGCGAAAGCGATGATGAAGAAAATTGGTTCTGAAGTGGTGACGGATGCTGAGGGTAATCCGGTGCTGGATGATCAGGGCAATGAGGTCGAACAGGAGTCGTTTAACTCGATCTATATGATGGCTGATTCCGGTGCGCGGGGTTCACCCGCACAGATTCGGCAGCTGGCGGGAATGCGCGGTCTGATGGCTAAGCCTGATGGTTCAATCATTGAGACACCGATTACCTCTAACTTCCGTGAGGGCCTGACCGTACTCCAGTACTTTATTTCTACTCACGGTGCGCGTAAAGGTCTGGCGGATACGGCACTGAAAACAGCGAACTCTGGTTATCTGACGCGGCGTCTGGTGGATGTGGCGCAGGATATGGCGGTAGTGCTGAATGACTGCGGCACGGTGAAGGGCATGTTGATGCGTCCTATTATCGAAGGCGGTGACGTTGTCGAAGGTCTGGCGGAGCGCGTGCTGGGCCGAGTGATTGCGCAGGATGTAATGCGTGGTGATGACGTCGTTGTGCCTGCTGGAACCTTGGTCGATGAGCTGTGGGTGAAGGAAATTGACCGTCTGGCGATTGATGAGCTGATCGTACGTTCGGCAATTACTTGTGAATCGAACTACGGCGTGTGTCGCCAATGTTATGGGCGTGATTTGGCTCGCGGTCATTTGGTTTGTAAGGGTGAATCTGTCGGCGTAATTGCGGCGCAGTCCATCGGTGAGCCGGGTACGCAGCTGACGATGCGGACATTCCACATCGGTGGTGCAGCGAGTCGTTCTGCGGCGGAAAGCGGCATTGCCGTCAAGTCTGCCGGTAAAGCCAGTCTGATCAATATGAAAACGGTGACTAACGCACAGGGTAACCTGGTGGCTGTCTCCCGCTCTGGTGAGCTGGGCGTAGTGGATGTGAATGGACGTGATAAAGAACGTTATAAGCTTCCTTACGGTGCCATTTTGATGGTCGGTGACGGCGATGAGGTCGAAGCGGGTCAGAACGTGGCGCAGTGGGATCCCCACACGCACCCCATTATCTCAGAAGTGTCTGGACGGATTGAGTTTATCGAATTTGACGATGGCGTGACCGTACAAACCAAGGTAGATGAAATCACTGGACTATCTTCAATTGAGGTGATGGATCCAAAGAGTCGTCCAAGTGCAGGACGTGATTTACGCCCGTCGGTGCGGCTGCTGGATGAAAATGGCGATAGCATCTTCTTCGAAAACACCAAAATTCCGGTGCAGTATCCTCTGCCTGCGGGTGCGATTGTCACCACGACGAACGGTGCAGACGTGGAAGTCGGTGAGGTGGTGGCACGTCTGCCACAAGCATCGTCCAAGACTCGTGATATTACCGGTGGTTTGCCGCGAGTTGCGGATTTGTTTGAGGCCCGTAAGCCAAAAGACGGAGCCATTCTGGCGGAGAAGACCGGTACTATTTCCTTCGGAAAGGAGACCAAGGGTAAGCAGCGTATCGTTATTACCGGTGAAGAAGGTGATACCTATGAAGAGCTGATTCCAAAATGGCGTAATCTCGATGTGTTCGAGGGGGAGAAAGTCATTCAGGGTGAAGTGATTGCCGATGGTGAACCGAATCCACATGATATTCTGCGCTTGTTGGGTGCGACTTCGCTAGCGGAGTATCTGGTTAAGGAAATTCAGGATGTTTATCGCCTACAGGGCGTGGGCATCAATGATAAGCACATTGAAGTCATTGTGCGTCAGATGATGCGGAAGGTCGATATTATCGATGCGGGTGACAGTGAGTTCCTACGTGGTGAGCAGACTGATTTCTGGCGAGTGGTTGAAGCGAACAAGAAGTTGGAAGAGCAGGGTGGTCTACCGATTAGGTTTAATCGGGTGCTGATGGGCATTACAAAAGCCTCGCTGGTCACGGACTCCTTTGTATCGGCGGCATCGTTCCAGGAAACCACGCGCGTGTTAACGGATGCGGCTGTGCGTGGTGCGCGGGATGAGCTGCGTGGCTTGAAGGAAAACGTCATTGTTGGGCGTCTGATACCGGCGGGTACTGGTCTGGCTTATCATGAAAAGCGTCGACGGGAGCGTAATCCATTCCAGGTGGAAGATGCGTTCGCTGTTGAACTGGAGCAGCAGGAACCGCTGGAAGTGAATATCGGTAATGAAGTACAAGCAGCGCTGGAGCCGATGGCGGTAGATGGCAATGCTATGGGTGCGGAAGCAGATTAAACTCCGACCTGAATAGCCGGGCTGGGGTTCTGACCTCGCCCGGTGCTGTTCATCGTTATACAGCATGTTAGACTTTTTAAGTTAATACCTACTAAATTATTTTTGGTTTTTGCAAAAGCCTTTCTCAGGAGTGTCAGTAAATAATAGGGAATTGAGTAGTCGTTAAATATCGCTATAAGTTTGCCATTAAATGAGTCTTTAAACTTATTTATTCCCGCCAATTTGGGGCCGTTTCTTGCGTGAGCATAGCTTCCCCAGCCATAAGTTTCATAGCCATTTTTTTAGAGTAAAGCATGCATTTCCCAATGCAATAGTCGGTTTTCTAGCCCGATAACCTTGCTGGCTTTTTTTGTTTTAAATTCATGTGCATTGCTGCTGGAATATAGCATGGTGACTATTTTGTCTTGTGTCAAACCTCGATGAGCTCGTGCACGTTATGTGCTTGAAGAGCCCACTGGAGTGAGGATTTTTTTGCAGAACCTAAAAAATATCATCTAACCAGAAATCATTGAGCCGTGTACACTGAGAAAATAAGGATTCACCTATGTGGGGTGTTTCATTTCACCCCTAAAATGCTATTGCCCCGGCCAGAAAGTGCACTTTAAGATGACCCAATTCATACACCTGCGTCTCCACACCGAATACTCACTGGTTGACAGTACGATTCGTATTAAGCCACTTATGCAAGCGGTTGTTGCGGGCGGCATGCCAGCTATTGCGATGACCGACCTGAATAATTTCTTTGCGCTGGTGAAGTTTTATCGGGCTGCGATGAGTCAGGGTATAAAGCCCATTTTTGGCTTGGATATTACCTTTATTGATGAAGGGGATGAGCACCTGTATCACATGATACTGCTGTGCCAGAACAATACGGGTTACCGCAATTTAACCAAGTTGGTGTCACGCGCTTACCTCAAAGGGCAGGTTAACGGTGAACCCAGGGTGCGGCGCGAGTGGCTCAGTGAGTTTAGCGAGGGAGTTATCGCACTGTCCGGTGGGCGTGATGGGGATGTGGGTCAGTTGCTCAAAGACGGCCATCCCGATGAGGCAGCGGCGCGGGTGCGCGCTTGGAAGTCAATTTTTCCGGGGCGCTATTATCTGGAGTTGCAGCGTACGGGGCGTGAGGATGAGGAGGCTTATATTCATGCCGCCGTCGACATTGCGCTGGCGGAGCAGGTACCGGTGGTGGCGACAAATGATGTGCGTTTTGTCTGTGAGAGCGATTTTTACTCGCATGAAGCGCGGGTCTGTATTCGCGATGGCTATGTGCTAGCGGATAAAAATCGGCCTAAGCGCTACAGCGCTCAACAATATCTACGCTCGCCCCAGGAGATGGCGGAGCTCTTCGCCGACATTCCCTCGGCGCTGACGAATACGGTGGAGATTGCGCGGCGTTGTAATGTCTCACTGACCTTGGGTAAGAACTACCTCCCGCAGTTTCCGATTCCTACGGGTATGACAGAGGCGGAGTATTTCTGCAAAGTCAGTGAGGAGGGGTTGGAGGAGCGGCTTGATTTTCTGTTGGGCAGCACGACGCCGCGCGGTACGCCTGAGTTTGCTGAACGTCGTCAACCTTATGATGAGCGCCTGAAGATTGAGCTGGATGTGATTAATGGGATGGGGTTTCCGGGCTACTTCCTCATCGTGGCTGACTTTATTAAATGGTCGAAGGATAACGACATTCCGGTCGGGCCGGGGCGCGGCTCGGGTGCGGGGTCACTGGTGGCCTATGCGTTGAAGATTACCGATCTTGATCCCTTGGAATATGATCTGCTGTTTGAGCGCTTTCTCAATCCTGAGCGGGTATCAATGCCAGATTTTGACATCGATTTTTGCATGGATAACCGTGACAAGGTGATTGATTATGTGGCCCAGACCTATGGTCGCAATCAGGTTTCACAAATCATCACCTATGGCTCAATGGCGGCAAAGGCCGTGGTGCGTGATGTCGGGCGCGTACTCGGCCATCCCTATGGTTTTGTGGATCGTATTGCCAAGTTGGTGCCGTTTGAAGTCGGCATGACGCTAACAAAGGCGCTGGCGGAAGCTGCTGACCTCAAAGCGCTGTATGACGATGATGAGGAGGTGAAGGCGCTGTTGGATTTGGCGCTGTCGCTGGAAGGTTTGTCGCGCAATGTGGGTAAACATGCTGGTGGGGTGCTGATTGCGCCGTCTGACCTGACTGACTTCACCCCTATTTATTGTGAACAAGACGGCAGCGGCCTGGTATCGCAATACGATAAGGATGATGTTGAGGCGGTTGGACTGGTTAAGTTTGACTTTTTGGGCCTGCGCAATCTGACTATTATCGACTGGGCGCTGAAAACGATTAATCGTAAACGTTCGCTTAAAGGTGCGGCGCCGCTGGACATCATCAGCATCGATTTGGAAGATAAACCGTCGTTTGATTTATTGAAGGCGCAGAAAACGACCGCAATTTTCCAGCTGGAATCCCGCGGTATGAAAGAGCTGATTAAGCGGCTTCAGCCCGATGTGTTTGAGGATATTGTGGCGTTGGTGGCGCTGTACCGTCCTGGCCCGCTGCAGTCCGGTATGGTTGATGACTTTATCGACCGAAAACATGGTCGCGCTAAGGTTGAATACCCGCACCCCGACTTAGAACCTATTTTAAAACCGACCTATGGCGTTATCCTGTATCAGGAACAGGTTATGCAAATTGCCCAGGTGTTAGCGGGGTATACCCTCGGTGGGGCGGATATGTTGCGCCGCGCCATGGGTAAGAAAAAGCCGGAAGAAATGGCGAAGCAGCGCGTGCTGTTTATGGAGGGCTCGGGCAAAAATGGGGTCGATCCTGCTCAGGCAACTTATATTTTTGACCTGATGGAGAAGTTTGCAGGCTACGGTTTTAACAAGTCGCACTCGGCAGCTTATGCGCTGGTGTCGTTTCAAACGGCATGGCTCAAAGCCCATTATCCGGCGGCGTTTATGGCGGCTGTCTTATCGGCGGATATGGATAATACCGATAAGGTGGTCATGATGTTGGATGACTGTCGCCAGCTGGGTTTGACGGTATTGCCGCCGGATATCAATAAGTCGGAGTATCAGTTTACCGTCGATGAGGATGATCATATTATCTACGGTCTGGGTGCGGTGAAAGGGGCCGGTGAAGCCGCAATTGGTGTGATGTTAGCGCAGCGTGATGCCAATGGCCCTTATCTATCGCTGGTGGATTTGTGCCAGCGGGTGGCCTCACATAAAGTGACGCGCCGCGTATTAGAGACTTTGATTAAAGCCGGTGTGCTCGATTCCTTACAGGGCACCCGCCATGCCCAGCTGGAATTTCTTCCGGCAGCTTTACAGATGGCGGAGCAATATCACCGTGATCTCGGAACCGGGCAGACTGATTTATTTGGTGGTGCGATTGTACCGGCTGAACAACAGACGATTCCAGCGCTGCCGGAATGGCCGGAGGAACAGCGTCTGCGCCTGGAAAAAGAGACGCTGGGACTGTATCTCACCGGGCATCCGCTGGATGCCTATGAACAGGAGTTACGCGCGGTCACGTCGCAGCGCCTGGTGGATTTGGTTGAAATGGACACCCAGCAGCGCTTTAAGAAAGAGCCAGTGATGATTGCCGGACTAGTGAATAGTGTGCGGGCACAATCGACTGATCGGGGGAGGCGCGCGTTTGTGCAGCTGGATGATAAGTCGGCTTATTACGAAGTGATGGTGTTTAGCGATGTGTTTGAAACCTACGGTCATTTGCTGGAAAAAGAAGCTGTGATCGTGATTGAGGGTACGCTGGATACTGATTTTCGGACGGAGAGTGTACGTTTGCGTATTAATCACATTTATAATATGCAAACTATGCGTGAGAATTTGCTGCGTAAGCTACAATTGACGGTGAATGCCGCCCAGTTTCGGAACGGAATGATGGAGCAGCTACAGGGCTTACTGCAAAAGTCGGTCGATCCCATTTATCCCTTGGTGCTGGATTACCACAATCGGCAGGCGCACGCAGAAGTTCGGCTGGATGCTCATCTACACATTCCGCTCAGTGATAGTAATTTACGTGAGCTACGTCAAGTTTTGGGACAGGATGCGGTTAGGCTTATTTATTAACCCTGGAAAGGGAAAACGGCCAGACGGGTGCAATAAAGGTCTGTGCTCGGTTTGAATCGGTTTTTCTGTTGAATGAATAGTGGCGCCTAGCGATGGAGCAAATCCCCAATATTATTACTGTGTTACGCATGTTTGCCATTATTCCGATTGCTTGGTTGCTGTGGCAGGATGCTTTTGTGCCCGCGATTTATTGTCTGATACTGGCGGGTTTGAGTGATGCGCTGGACGGTTTTCTGGCGCGCCGCTGCGGTTGGGGTAGTCGCATGGGTGCGATGTTAGATCCTTTAGCCGATAAGCTGCTCATTGTTTCCATCATGCTGCTGTTTAGCGCTAAGGGCTATTTGCCGGAATGGTTGGTGCTGTTGGCGCTGGGGCGCGATTTAATGATTGTTGGCGGTGCTCTGCTGTATCGCTATATTACGGGCGCTTTGGAAATGAAGCCGCTGCTGATTAGCAAACTGAATACGGCGTTCCAGATTTTATTATTATTAGTGACGCTGCTGCACGTTGGTTTTTATCCCTTATCTGCGGGTATCATCGCGGGTTTGCAGGCATTAGTGGCAGTAACCACCTTATTTAGCGGGCTGGCTTATGTATACTGGTGGACTTATTATGTCTTCCATAAAGAGGTGTCAGTATGACCTTTGATGGCCGTTTCTGGTTCTGGATTTTACTGGCAGCGACGACAGTACTGCTGCTGGTGTTGTTACAGCCTATTCTTATGCCGTTTGTGGCCGGGGCACTGATCGCTTATCTGGCTGATCCACTGGTCGATTACCTGGAAGCCCTTAAAATCCCCCCTGCGAATAAATTATCACGCGGGGCGGCGGTAACTATTGTATTCGTGGTGAGCTTTGGGCTTATCTTACTGTGTCTGTTGATTCTGATTCCACTACTCGAAACGCAGGTCAGGCGCTTTGCGGAAGTCTTGCCGGGCTATGTGCGTCAGACATTGGATATAGCTGCGCCTTATCTTCAGAGTGCTATGGGGCCTGAGGTCAAACCGCTGGACGCGGATCAACTGATGTCGGTGATTACGTCAAACCTTAAGGAAACGGGCGGTTTGGTGCGCAAGGCGATACAAGCTGTGTCTACTTCCGGTTTTGTGGTACTGGGCTGGGTGGCGAATTTGGCGATGATTCCTCTGATTAGTTTTTATTTACTGCGTGACTGGGACAAGCTGATTGCCTATATCCATGAGCTGCTGCCGCGTGATATAGAGCCTGTAGTCAGTGGTCTAGCGCAGGAATCGGATGAGCGCCTTGGTGCTTTCTTGCGTGGTCAGCTGATGGTTATGTTGGGTCTCAGCCTGATGTATACACTAGGTTTATGGGCCGTTGGTTTGGAATTTGCGCTGTTGATTGGTTTGATCGCTGGGATCGTAAGCTTTGTACCTTACCTGGGCCTGATTGTTGGCATCGGGGTGGCTGGAATTGCGATTCTATTCCAGACTGGCGATGCGTTTCAGTTGTTTTGGGTGGTGCTGGTCTTCGGGGTGGCGCAGATGGTCGAAGGTATGCTGTTAACGCCGATACTTGTGGGTGAACGCATTGGTTTACATCCGGTGTCTGTTATCTTCTTTGTGTTGGCGGGAGGGCAGTTATTTGGCTTCTTTGGGGTGTTGTTGGCCTTGCCTGTGGCGGCAGTATTAGCGGTGATACTGCGTCACTTGCACGATTCTTATAAACAAAGTCAGATCTACCGTATTCATATGGATGAGTGATGGGGCAACTGGCGCTAAATGTGACTCTGCCGGATGGTTTTAGCTTCGCCTCTTTTTGCCCGCTGCCTGGCAATGAGGATGTGCTAACCCTGTTACAAACGCCATTCTGGCAAGAATTGCCACAGGTCTTTTTGTTTGGGGAAGCGAACAGCGGTAAGTCCCATTTGTTGCAGGCCTGCTGCTATCGCTTGCAAGAAGAATTTGCGGCGGCACACTATCTGTCGTTGCGCGAGCTATCGCGTTTTGGTACGGGTGTGTTGGAGGGGCTGAGCCAGCACGCGGTGCTGTTAGCGTTGGATGATGTCGATGCGGTGCTGGGTAATCGGGCCTGGGAAGAAGCTTTATTTCACTTGATTAACCGGTGCCGGGAGCAGCAGCAGGCACTGTTAATGAGTGCGCGTAGCAACCCACATGCATTGAACTGTTCGCTGCCAGATTTGGCCTCAAGACTGCTCTGGGGGCCGATTTATGCGGTGCGCGGTGTTGATGAAGCACAGGCGTTGGAGGTGTTTAAGTGGCGCGCCCGTAACCGGGGACTTGAGATCAGTGAGCAAGTCGCTGCGTACATTAATCGGCACTTTCCGCGTGATATATTGAATTTGATTGCGATCTTGCAAAAATTAGATGAGGTCAGTCTGAGTCACGGCAGAAAAATTACCGTGCCCTTACTGAAGCAGGTGCTGGTGTAAGACGCCGAATGGGGAAGATAGGCTTTGCTGGAAAGCGCCTAAGTGGGCGGTGGACATGCCTTGTGGCTGGGGGTCTATGAAATAACGTGGGACGACTGTTACAGCCCGTCCCTTGTTGAGTTTCTTGGATTCGGCGTATTAATCGAGCAGAAAATCGTCATCAAATACATCTTGTAGACGCTTGGCTAATGCCTTTTGCTCCAGGTAATCTTCAATGCTGCGGCGAATAACGTGTGGTTTGGTTTTTTTGTCGGCTTCACTGGAATGTGATGCGCTAAGCAACTGATCTTCATTGATAAATATATCGTTATTATTATTGTTATCTAACATATTTAGCTCCTAGTGCACCTGAGGATGGTGCTTTTTATTGTTTTCAGAGCAGTATATCGGGAGCAGATGAATTGTTGCTGACTGGGGTGTTGGTGGCTTTTTTTTGCCGATAAAACGTTTGTTTAGTGCGCCGTAAGATGCTACGAAGCCTCCGCCGAGAGGCTGCTTACAGGTTGGTGAATTGTTGAAGGCGCTGGATGAACTGCTGGCTATTTTCATAACCAATCATTCTTAAGTCATTGATTTCTATTGATTTTTTATCGAAAAAAATAATGGTCGGTGGTCCGATGATACCAAAACGTTTTTCCAGCGCCTTATCCAGCTCACTGCGTTTAGTTACATCAGCTTTTATCAGCACGACATTTTGCAATGCGGCCTGCACCGCAGGATCAGTAAAAACATTTTTCTCCATCCGCACACAGTCCACGCACCAGTCTGCATAAAAATCGAGGAGTGCCAGCTGCCCGTTTTGTGCCGCGTCCGCTAAGACGCTGTCCAGTTCGGCGTTTGACTTAATGTGTTGAAAGCGGGCGTGTTGTTGTGTGGTTTGAGTCGCACCAGCGGGTAGTGCGCCAACCTTGAATATGCCTTTTAAGGGTTGTAAGAGATTAGTGCTGCCAGCGGCAACGCCCAATAGCTGGGTGCCGCCATAGAATAATAGAATCAGACCCATACTTTTCCAGAAGCGATCCCAACCGCCGGCGTCTTCACGGAGTTTGTCCAGTGCTCCCATGTAAATGCCCGC
>CALAMO010000008.1 GCA_937925855.1 uncultured Thiotrichaceae bacterium | reverse complement strand
CCAGGACTTAGGGTATTGGCCGGGCGAGTCATTAGCATATAGCAACGGAGCGGGCATCGTGCTGGTCTGCGTACTGATTTATAAATAGCCCAAGGCTTCGGCCTCGGCATAAGTTGCATCTAGCGCCTGGCTGGCCTTGGCGATTAGCTCATCCACTTCAGCATGAGTGATCACCATTGGAGGCGAGACTATCATAGTATCCCGGGTGGCCCGCATGACGAGCCCATGATGCAAACAGTGTTCGCGGCACAGCATGCCGACCGTGCCTTGTTTGACCGTAAACGGCGCGCGCGTGGCTTTATCCGGTGTGAGTTCCAAGGCGCCCATCAGGCCAATCATGCGCGCCTCGCCCACCAGCGGGTGTTCACCCAGTGCCCGCCAGCGTTCCTGCATATAAGGGCCAATGTCGTGTTTAATGTAATTGGGAATATCCTGCTGTTCCATAATGTCCAGCACCGCTAGGGCAGCGGCGCAGGAGGCGGGGTGGCCGGAGTAGGTATAGCCATGCTGTAGCTCACCGCCTTCATTAATCAGCACATTAGCCACGCGCTCGCCCAATAAGACCCCGCCCAGTGGGAGATAGCCGGAGGTGACTGCCTTAGCGATAGAAATAATGTCGGGAGTAATGCCATAGTAGGTGGAGGCAAACCATTCACCGGTTCGGCCAAAGCCGGTAATGACTTCATCTGCAATTAGCAGGATGTCGTATTTATGGCAGATGCGCTGAATTTCTGGCCAGTAGCTGGCGGGTGGGATGATGACACCCCCGGCCCCTTGTACCGGTTCACCGATGAAGGCGGCAACGTTATCCGCACCTAGCGCTAGAATTTTTTGTTCCAATTCCTGGGCGCGGGCCAGACCAAAGCTTTCCGGGTCGTGGTCGCCACCTTCTGCATACCAATAGGGCTGGTTAATGTGCACTATGCCAGGGATGGGTAGGTCGCCCTGTTCATGCATGTCCTTCATGCCGCCGAGGCTAGCACCTGCCATGGTAGAGCCGTGGTAGGCGTTTTTACGTGAGATAATGGTTTTCTTATCTGGCTGGCCCTTGGTGGCCCAGTAGTGGCGCACTATCCGCACCACGGTATCGTTAGATTCAGAGCCGGAGCCGGTGAAGAAGACGTGATTAATGTGTGAGGGCGTGACTTTAGCCAGCCGTTCGGCCAGTTTTAACGCCGGGGGATGTGAGGTTTGGAAAAAGGTGTTGTAGTAGGGCAGTTCCTGCATCTGCGCCGCCACCGCATCAACAATGCTTTGTTGGCTGTAGCCAACGGCCATACACCACAGCCCGGCCATGCCATCGAGGTATTTATTACCGTCAGCATCATAGATATAAACGCCCTCACCTTTGGTGATAATGCGCGCGCCTTTGGCGTTCAGCGCCTTGGTATCAGTGAAAGGGTGCAGGTGATGGGCAGCATCCTGGGCCTGATAATCATCAGAGCGCATTGGTGTATGCTCAGCGCTAATATCAGTCATGTTGGTTTCTCCTCGTAGCAGTTGTGTTTCAGGCACAGGTAGCCTTATAGTTAGTTCAGACCGTGAGTAGGAGGTGTTCGCGTTCCCACGGGCTGACCACTTTCATGTATTCATCAAATTCATGGGCTTTCAGCGCCCGATAGATAGCAGAGAACTGCATGCCCAGCAGCTCTTGCAGCGGCGTGCACTGCTCAAAGGCAAGCAGTGCTTCCTGAATCCCGCGCGGCACGCCATAGGCTGCTTCATAAGCATCGCCCTTAAAGGCGCGCGTTGGCTCAATTTTTTCCATCATCCCGAGGTAGCCGCAGGCCAAACTTGCCGCCAGCGCGAGATAAGGATTGCAGTCAATACCGGCGACGCGGTTTTCTACGCGGCGCGCATTAGGCGCACTGTGCGGGACGCGCAGCCCAGCAGAACGATTATCAAACGACCATTCCAGATTAATCGGCGCGGCATCATCGGGCATAAAGCGACGATAGGAGTTGACGTAGGGTGCAAGAATGCAGGTGGCCGCTTCCAGGTAGTGCTGCTGGCCGCCGATAAAATGCGTGAACAGTTCGGTGGTTTCACCGCGTTCATCGGAGAAAATATTCTGCCCGGTGTGGCAGTCGACGATGCTCTGATGGATATGCATGGCGCTGCCGGGCTGGCCTTCCATTGGTTTAGCCATAAACGTGGCATAACAGTCATGGCGCAGCGCTGCCTCACGGATCAGGCGTTTAAAGATAAAGACATTATCGGCCATCTGAAGTGGGTCGCCATGCATCATGTTAATTTCTAGCTGTGCCGGGCCGCCTTCTTGGATAATGGTTTCAATTTCCAGCCCCTGTGCTTCAGCAAAACGGTAGATGTCTTCGATAATATTCTCATACTCATCAATCGCCATTATAGAATAAGATTGGCGACCCACACTCTGGCGCCCGGAGCGACCCACCGGTGGTTCCAGCGGTATGTCTGGGTTGGTGTTACGTGCGGTCAGGTAAAATTCCAGTTCCGGGGCGACAATGGGCTGCCAGTTTTGTGCGGCATAGCGCGCCAGAATGCGTTTTAACACGTTGCGCGGGGCGCAGGCCACCGGCTGGCCGCTGGGGTAATGCAGGTCATGAATCACCATTAGGCTAGGCGAGCGCGCCCAGGGCAGGTTACGCAGCGTGGATAAATCGGGAATGAGCTGAATATCAATCTCGGTGTTGTATTCGTCGGAATCAAATTCGAAATATTGGCCGGTGATGCTTTGGAAGAAAATACTAAAGGGTAGAAAGGCCGGTTTCATATCGGCAAATTTAGCGGCGGGCATGGCCTTACCGCGAGTAATGCCGTGAATATCGGCGATAACACACTCCACCTCATCAATCCGGTGCTCGCGGATCAGCGTCTTGAGCTGCGCTTTTGGATCAGTATTGGCATCGATACGAAACGAAATGGCTTCCGGTAAATCAGCCGCAGGTGTATTCATAGTGCCCCGAGTCAGTGTGCTAGTTGGTATTTAGTGATCACATTTTGTGGAGGGTGGGACATAATGTCAAGCTGAGCGGCGGGCGTGTCCAAACAGGTGGATAAATTCCAGCGCTAAATTAGCCCCAGCCAGCGCTGTGATCTCCGCTACGTCATAAGCCGGTGCCACCTCCACCAAGTCCATGCCCACTAGGTTAATGCCGCGTAGCTCCCACAATATGTCCAAGGCATGGCGGCTGGACAGTCCGCCACAAACCGGCGTGCCGGTGCCGGGGGCGCAGGACGGATCCAAGCAGTCAATGTCGAAGGTGAGGTACACTTTATTATCAGCGACGATGTCTTTGATTTGCTGGCCCAGCGTGGCCGCATCAGTTGCGCAGGCCTGGCGGGCATTGATGATATTAAAGCCAAAGGTTTCATCATTGGTTGTGCGCAGGCCGATTTGTACCGAACGCTGTGGGTCGACCAAGCCCTCGCGCTGAGCGTGGTAGAACATGGTGCCATGATCAACGCGGCCCGTATCGTTGGCATCATGCCAAGTATCGGAATGCGCATCAAAGTGGATGAGTGAGAGTGGCCCGTGGTGTTCTGCATGCGCTTGTAGCAGTGGGTAAGTGACGAAGTGATCACCGCCAAGGCTGAGCAAGGCCGTGTCGGTCTGTAGAATGTGGCGGGCCGTATCGGCAATGGCCTGTGGCGCATCAGCAAGGCGACCATGATCAAAAAACACATCGCCATAATCGACCACCGCCAGCTCAGAGAATGCATCAAAGTCCCATGGCCAGTGCCGTTCCCACGACAGCTGAGTGGAGGCCGCCCGCACGGCGCGTGGCCCAAAGCGAGCGCCGGGCCGATTGCTGGTTGCGGTATCAAATGGAATGCCCAGTACCGCAATGTCGGCCTGGCTTAAATCCCGGCTGTATTGGCGGCGAAATAGGCTGAGCGCGCCCGCATACATGGGCTCCTGGTGGAGGCCATAGGGGCTGGGTGCGGTGAAAGCAGCATCACTGTAGAACTCATTGCTCATGGGGGCATCCTGGTTAAAGAGCGCACTTTGCTTGGCTGATAGTACGCTACTGATCGTTCATCGATAGTAGTGATTAGCCGCTGCATTGGCAAGCCCAACACTGCTGTAATGTGATCACAAAAATTGACTTGCTGAGGTGGGGTGTGCACCATAGCGGCCATCATATAGCGTGAGAATAACAGTTTGCCGACTGAAATTAATTTTATCCCAGCGCCCCGCCCACCTGAACAAAGCCTGCAAGAATGGGTGTATCAGTCGCTGCGTCATGCCTTAATCTGTGGCCAGATTGACCCTGGGCGAGCGCTGACGATTCGTGGGCTAGCGCAAACGCTGGCGGTCAGTCCGATGCCAGTGCGGGAGGCGCTGCATCGCCTAGCCTGCGAGCGAGCGGTGGAGGTGAAAGACAACCGGCGAGTGATTGTGCCGCAGATGACAGCACCTAAATTACAGGCGCTGTTTGAACTGCGTATTGTGCTGGAAACGCATGCGGCCTGTGCGGCGCTGCCCTATCTGCGGGCGGAGGATATTGCAGCGTTGGAAGCGCTGGATGCGGCGGTAGATGCGGCGGTGACCTCGGGTGATATTGAGCGGGTGACACTGACTAATCAGGCTTTCCATCGCTATTTATACGCTGTGCCGCCTGCGCAAGTGGTGTTACCACCGATTGAAAGTGTCTGGTTGCAGCTAGGGCCGTTTGTGCGCGTGGCGTTGCGTAAGCTGAAGGTGGTGTACCGTATTGATCGGCATCAAGAAGCCATTGCTGCTTTGCGCCAGCATAATGCTTTTGCGTTACAGCGGGCCATTGAGGCCGATATACGAGATGGCATGGCCGCGTTGGAAGCGGTTGATGGTTTGGACGGTTTGTTTGAGTGACGCAGGGTTTGAGTGATGCAAAATTGCGGTACGGCCCGTCGGTTCTTAATCGTTTGTAAGGGCTGAAACTGCTATAACAAATACCAATTAATAATAATAGATTGCAGGTTTAAACGATGGAAGCAGCGCAAGCAGATAAGCAACAGCTAGCAAGCTATGAAATTCCCCTCTCAGAAGCAAAAGCAAAGAAGTGGGTAGAATCCTTATCGACGACGGATTTTGGGGAGACGACCCGGCGAATTTTTTATGGCCTCGTTGATTTTAATCGGCGTATGGTGCCGCCTCTGGTGCGGGTACGCATTGCGGAGTATCTGCGCCCCAAGGTGGACTTGCTTGTTGGTAACCTGCAACGCCATCTGTCTTATCAGGCTTTTCCCCTACCGGCACGCGGCCAGAAAATCTCTGATCTGAATCAGTCTTTGCTGCTGGAATTTGCGGGTACCTATCAGCTGGCTGCGCTGGATATGCTGAATAAAGACAGTGGTCGCAAGCGTGCGCTACAGATTGCGATTTATCGGGTGATTGACTATCTCGGTCAATATTTGTTGAGCACTTATTCTGTCTATATTCAAACCCGCGATACCGTGTGGCACGACATCCATCATATGTATTTGTTAGCCAGCGAGCGCGGCATGGATGTGTTGGAGTTTAATGATGGTAAAAATAAACCGTGCAGCATTGAGTCGCGTTATATCCAGGTCAACGTCTTGGCGTTATTTAAGCCGTATAGCGTGCGCCAAGAGGAGGCGCTCCGCATTGCTCGTTACGTGCAGGAAAATAGCCATCTGATTAGCATTAGCCGAGAATTGGCCGACGAAGAACGACTGGGTGATTTTGTGCATGCGGCTGTCCTGAATAATGATGAGCCCGCGGTGACCATGCCCTATGGTGACTTGCCACATTCACCTACCGTGCGGGTCTTTAATCTGCGTCAATTGATAATGAAAATTGACAGCTTCATTGATGAAATTGCCTACGAAAATTCGTCCGCTCTGATTCTGACGAATGGACTGAGCCGCAATCTGGCGAAACGGATGGTCTACCATCTGACCACGATCAGGAATCGCCAGCACAATCGTTTTGAGTCTAATAGTACAATCTCGGCTGCTATGGGCATGGGCAATGTTTTACAGGTGCTTAATAATGCCAATCAGAAAAAACCGGCGGCTGAAATGCAGGAAGAGGATCTGCTGTTTAACAATGCGTTCTCCGGTGATACCTATTCTGTTGATGTCGCCGCAGAGGACCATGAGGTGCCGAGCGATGATGACAGCATTGATGAGGGCGGAGTGAGCATCTGGATGACCCGAAATAATAGTGTGGGTGGGTACGGCTTATATTGGAATGAGCGGGAAACGTCGGATGTTAGAGTCGGGGAACTGGCCGGTTTGCGTGATATGAAACAGGCCGATAACTCCTGGATGGTTGGCGTGGTTAAATGGATGGAGTATGTGCCAAAGGCCGGCCTTGCCTGTGGGGTTGAGCTGTTATCGGTGCAGGTTAAACTGCTGAAGGTACTCGCGATTCGGAATCGTGACCCTGGCTGTGTGTTAACCCAAGATGGTTTGATGCTGCCGCGTATTGAAGGTATTCGTGAGGAGTCTTCTTTAATCTTGCCGGCCTATGTGTTTAGGCCGGGTGATGAATTGAACGTTAACTTTGATGAGCGCGAAGCTTATATCGTGCTCGGTGCGTTGGATGAGTGCCTCGGCGCCTTCGCGTATTTTAGCTTTAAAGTACTGGACAGCACGCAGATTGAAGAGAGTGCCAACGGTGATGATGAGTTTGAGAATTTATGGGACGTTTTATAGTCGTTTGATTAAAAACATTAATGAGTAGTTCGGTTTGTCTCTCAAGTTGGCTCGATAGTCGGGAAAATAAGTCGCTTTTCTGCTGAAGCCAATAGATATTGTTATCGTTGGCGAAATGAATGAGCATCCTCTGTCTTGTGTTGTTATTCAACAGAACACACATCAGCAGCAACGGCTGCTGCTTGCGCTACGTGCCGCTCATTCTGATATTGATATTGAGCTGGCGGGGGATCTGTCCGCACTGAAAACGCTGTTGGCGCGCTCCCCACTACTGTTGTTTTATGCGATGGCAGACAATGATGTGGTGTCAAGGCGGCAGCAGCATGCCTTGTTGCGTCTGCTTCAACGTCTGGCGTATGACTGTGTTCTGGTGTGTCTCACTGATCAGGCATGGCAGGCGTTGACACCGCTGAAACTGCCTAATAAGGGCATGGCGGCATATGCTGAGGTTTGTACGATTGCAACGGGTGATAGTACTCAGCTGAGGCAACAGCTGGACTATTTATTAGCCTATGTGCAGTTAAAAGCTAAGTTCCGCCAGTGTAAACATTTATTGCGTATCGCTGAGCTACGCAGCCGATGGCTGGTGGACTATAGTCGTGAAGCGATTGCCTATCTAGCGGCTAATCAACACTTACACGTTAATGTCGCCTATCGCAGCCTGTTTGGCTTTTATTCTGCGGCAGAAGCGCAGGCAATGGATGTGCTTAATCTGGTGCAGTTCGAGCACCGTGCTATTTTCACTGCGTTTAGCCGGGAAGCTGAGCAGCATAACAGACCCTCAAATAAACTGCTGCTAACGTTAAAGGCCGTGCGCAACCAAGATAACGCGCTCTTTCGAGCAGAGATTCGTTGTATACCCGCAGTTTATCACGGTCAGCGTTGCTTGCGCCTGCATGTATCACCCCTGGTGCCTGCCGAACAGCGGAAACGAGTAGCGAGGGCGGGTGCAATGGAGCGGCCTAACCCTTGGCAAGAGCCGTCAGTCAGCGCCTGTCAGCTGCCCCAGCACATACACCATCAGGCTCTGGGCATGGATTCCCTGCCTGCCAAATCGTATAGTGCTGCGCTCCAGCAGCTACAGCCAATGTTTAACGAGTTGTTGAATTTGCAGGGCGTAGACCGACCCGCGTTACTCTGGGCACGGCCCTGGGCACAAGATACCCCCACAACCCGCCTAGATTATGCCTGGCTCGTGGCGAATGCGCCGGATGAGGGCGCCCGCTTTCAGCTGGACCGCCGTAATCTAAGGGCTACGTTGCATTACCTTTCCGCCCAAAAAGAAGCACCTGCCTTACAGCAGGTGGTGGTGAGTTTAGGGCGCTGGGCATTGACAGATGCCGGGCAGGTTGCATCGCTATTAACGTTGCTGAAGCAGCAGGCTGCGCTCAGCAATCAGCTGGTGTTGGGTGTTGATAGCCGCGTCTGTCTGTCTCACCCAAAAAGGGTGCAGCCCTTGCTTGCGCGGTACCAGGCTGCAGGCGTAACGCTGATGTTCGAAGGTGTACACCATGTGGATGCGCCATTGCTGGCGCTGTTGGCGCCCTTCAAAGGTTGTCTGGTTGAGGCGCACGCCAGTCATGCTCATGCCATTAATACAGAGACTGGAATACCCGCTACATTGCAGACGTTGTTACAACAAATGAGCCGGCGCGGCGTGGTTACGGTGGTAAGTGGGGTGCAACATATTGAGGTGTTGAATCTGCTGTGTGCAACCTCAGCCGCGTATTTGCAGGGGCCGCTGTTAGCGCGGCTACGGGCTAGGCAAGGACAGTCCCAATAGACAATACATTGCACACGGCCTAAGGGTGGTAGGCACTCTACGTGAGCCAGCGTTCCTGCCATGTCTGAAACATCAGCACATGCCAGAGCAGCTTTTGGTTGTTGTGCTGCCCACGTAAAAACTGCTGCCAGCTGTTGCGTACCTTAGCGGTATGCAGATAGCCCTCACGCCGCAAACGGTGTTCATCCAGTAAGTCCTCTGCCCAATCGCGCAGCTCATTGCGTAGCCAGTAGTTCAGTGGTAAATGAGAGGCCTGCTTGGGCTGTGCTAGCAGCTCAATGGGGATGTCTTCAGACAGCAGTTGACGCAGGATATGTTTGCCTTGACCATGATGGATTTTCATAGTTAGGGGTAGGCGCCAAGCGAGTTTTATCAGCTGGTGATCCAGTAGGGGTGTGCGCATTTCCAGCCCCACCGCCATGGTGGCACGATCCACTGTGCACAACATGCTATTCGGTAGGTGGTGAGTGGAGTCGCTTAGCATCATGGCATGTTCTGCCTCCGCAGTGAAACTATGCCAGATGTCATCTGATAGGTACACGCTCTGAAAGTCGATAGCCTGTGGGGGCAGTGTTTGGGGTGAGCTATCTGCTTGCGGGTTACCGCCAATGACCCATGAATCTGCTTTCGAGAGTTGCAGGCCAAACCGATTAAAAAAGTCTTCCAGCGTGCGACAGTTATGCAAACTGTACCCTAGCTTGTGCAAATGGGCGCCACGGAGCTGGCGTTTGTTCAGCTGTTCGGCTAAAAAATCCCAGTGTTGGGTGTTGACGCGGATGAGTAATTGGGCAAGGCGATTGCGCAAGAAAAGCGGTAGGTGACGAACTTTAGCCCAAATCGCCGGACTGTGCAGGTAGCGACTGTGGCCGGCAAATAGTTCGTTACCGGCAATGCCAGATAACGCCACATTGACCTGTTGCCCGGCATGTTGGGCCAGTAACTGGGTTGAGATCTGCGCAACAGAGGCACAGGGTTCGGCGTGTACCTGTGCCAACTGTGGGACCACTGCCTGCGCTGCTGCCGCATTCAGTGTAATAGTTTCATGCACGGTGCCGAAGTGTTGAGCCAGTGCTACAGCCTGCTGTGCGGTGCTGTCGGCGTATTGTGTTGAATTAGATTGCGCTGGACTGAGAGTAAAGGTGTGAACATTTTGGGCGTCATTCACTTTGCACAGTTGGTTTAACACTGTCGTTGAAGCAATGCCGCCGGACAGAAAGGTGCCGACATTAGTACTCGTTATGCTCTGTTGACTCACGCTGTGCTGCAGCTGTTGGCGCAGGCGGTTTTTAGCGTCTTGTTCATCCGTGATCAGTCGGCGCTGCGCCTGCTGTGCGGTGTGAACAAATGACCACCATTGCCGCTGGGTAATGGCCGCTTGTAGCGACTTGTGTTGACAGTAAGTTTTATAGTCTAGGGTAAGCACGCTGCCGGGAGAAAGTTTATGGATACCTCGATAGATGGATTGTGGGGCTGGAATATAACCGTAATGCAGATAGGTGTCTAAGGCGCAGCGATCCACAGATGCTTGGAATAGGGGCAGGTTGCGCAGTGCTGCTAATTCAGAACTGAAAGCGAAGCACTGACCGAGCTGACCATAATACAAGGGCTTTTCACCGACCCGGTCACGCATCAGGTAAAGTAGCTGCTGCTGACGATCCCACAACGCAATGGCGAACATGCCGCTGATGCGTTTTAGCATCGCCTCAATCCCCCAGTGCGCAAAGCCCGCAAGCAGGATGTTGCGATCGGTGGGGCGAGGCCCGTCGCAAATAGTATCGCGTTCTAGCGCCTGCTGAAGCTGATGCTGATTATAAATTTGACCGTTCAGCAGCATACAGTAGCGCCCGTCGTCAGAGGGGATGGGCTGTTGGTCGCAGTTTGATCCATGTCGCAGCAGGCCGTGGCCGAGTGCGATACCGCGTTGCGTGTCTTGCCATTGTGCCTGTTCGGCGGGGCTGCTTGGGTTGAGTGCCTGATTCATGCCCTGGATGGCCTGTGTCAGTCGCCCAGACTGAGGGTAGTGCAGCAGCCCGTTTATGTTTGGCATAAAGAGCAGTCATCCCAATGATACTCATTGCGCACTGGGTTCGGGCTTAGCGTGCATAGCCGTTGGTCACGCAGCCGCCGCTGTTGGCTCCAGGTGGAGCGTGTCAGTGCGTGTCCAGTGCAGCTGAGCGCAAGCGGACAGAAGTTATAAAATGGATGTTCTGGTTTAAATAAATGTTTTTTATGCACGGGCAAACTTTATTCATGTGTTTGATGCAAGTTAAATCTAGTGTTGTCATTAGATTTATTCTTTGCTTTGCGGCTTGAATGGAGTGTTTCATAAGACAAATGGAAATTAATAGTCAGATGAGGTCGGTAAAAAAGTTTGAACCGGCTTTGATCTATAACGTTATCCTCTATTGCTTAGCTTAAACTCAATTAATACTGCATTTTATTTCTTAATGATTTCTATCATACGGGTAATTCACCTAAAATTAAATGCCACATTTATTACTTTTTAAAGTCTCACAGCGTGAATAACTTATAAAGCCAGTCTTTTAAGTAATGGGTTGCTAGGTGACTTGTGCTGAACTGCGCTTTCATTAGGGTTGGGCTGTCATGTAGGCTTTTTTTGTACCGTATTATTATTCCGTTGTCTTATTAAAATGCTTAAAAATCAGCATTATTTACCGGCTGTCCTTAAAACTGTAGAGGTGCGCAGGAGCACCATTGCGTCACCGCTAATCATGCTGCAACATCCTGAATAATGCCTGCATTTTCACTGTTGTAAGACAGCTTGGCTTTTCATTCGTTTGTATTATTGGGGAATATTACATGCGTGTCCGCCCCATGGTTGAATTTAAGGTAGATTATGCGTAATTTTCATAATGACTCGCCGTCTGATCCTGTTACCTCTGGTTTTATGGGGGTGAGCACTGCTGCAAACGCTAGCTTGAGTGCGTCTGCTACAGATGGAGAGCGGTTGTCATTGCGTGTAGTGTGGCAGCTTTTCTGGCAGCAGAAAAAATGGTTTGTCGCGGTGGCATTGTTGGGCGCGTTACTAGGCCTGTTGTTAAATGGGTTGATGACGCCGTACTTTCGGGCGGTAACTACACTCCAAATCGAAGCGCCCAGTGCACTTGAGACTGACTCTGGTGGGCAGGTCATCACAAGCAATGCCGGTGCATTTAACCCCGCCATCCATACGCAGTACGAACAGCTCAAGCGTCGTGAGTTGGCGCAGCGAATCATTGCACAGTTAAAGTTGGAAAAGCGCTTGTTTGCGCATGATTTTAGTTCGCCGCTTAGAACCCTGTTATTTGATTGGCTGCCTGCCGGGTTGGTGCAGAAGACTAAGTCGCCATCGTCTACCGTCGATGGAATCGATCGATTTCTTGCGCAGCTGCAAGTGGCACCTATCGAGCGCACGTATTTGGTGCAGGTCTCTTATGAAGCGCCGGATGCATTGCTGTCGGCTGAAATTGTTAATGCCTTGGTTGCAACCTTTGTGGCTGAGCAACGGGCCAAGCAGCAGGTGAAAATAAAGGCCCAGACATCGCTGCAGCGCGAGGTGTTGGAAGCGCGTGATCGTATGGTGGCGAGTGAAGAAGCGCTGACCGAGTCTGTGCGGGTTACTGCTGGGATGCTGGCGACTAGTGATGTACAGAAGAGGGCGGAGGAAAGGCGGATTGAGCTGAATGTCGCACTGCTTGCGGCTGAGCAAAAGGCGGAGGAAATCAGTAGCAAGCTACAACAGAGCGAGAGTAGTCCAGAGACTCTATTACTAACACATCCACAGTTAGCCCCCCTAAAACAACAATTAAATGCCCTGGAAACGCAGTATCTGACGCAGCTGAAGATTTTTAAGCCGGCTTATCCCGATATGCAGCAGCTTGCGCTTGAAATCAAAAAGCTCAAGCGCAAGCTGGCGACTGAGACGAACGCGCTGCAACAAGCGAGAGCCGATACTTTGCAGGCAGAAAGCAGTGTGGCGGGCGCAGAGGTTGTCCGCCTACGTGCTGAGCTGGCGGATTATCGGGAGCTCGAAGTCTCAGCAGCGGATGAACCGGGGCGCCGTATGGCAGATGCGGCGCTACAGCGTGAGCTAGAAACGAGACGCCAACAGTATGAGAGCTTATTGCAGCGTCATACCGCTGTGAGTGTTGCGGCGGGTGCCAGTACGCCTACGGTCAGCGTTATTGATTTTGCGCAGCCACCCACTCAAAGTATCCGACCTAATAAACTAGCGAATATACTGACGGGTTTATTGGCTGGCTTGTTATTAACGGCAGCATTTGTGCTGCTGCGTGCTTGCGTGCGTAATACGCTGTCCCCTGCGGCTGAATTGGAACGGTATAGTGGTTTGCCGGTATTGGGGACAGTGCCCTATGTGCGGCGTGCGCGTCAGGCGGCTTTGCCGCTGGCTGCACTCCGTGATGTTGGCTCAGCAGTCGCAGAGGCCTACCGTATGGCGGCGACGAATCTGAAGTTTGCCTTGCGCCCGCCCGGTTCGCGCATTGTACTGGTGACTAGCATTGATCCTGCCGTGGGGAAGTCAACGTCCGTGGTTAATCTTGCATTGAGTAATGCCCAGCTCGGCCATAAAGTTTTGCTGATCGATGCTGATCTGCGCAGGCCGACGATTCATAAGAAAATGGAGCTGAATAACCACGTTGGGTTAGGTGAGTACCTTTACGGTGATATTGAATTAGTGCATGCAACGCAGTCCTACAGTGATGCCAGTAATATTTATGTGATCACGGCAGGCAAAATAAATCTTGATCCAGTGGAGGCGCTGGCCTGTCAGCGCATGCTGAGTTTAATCAAAATGTCGCGCCAGTATTTTGATGTGGTGATTATCGATGCGCCACCTGTGACCGGGTTTGCTGATCCCATACTACTGACGGCTTATGCTGATGGTACTGTGTTGGTGACTGATGAAGCGCGCATTGATCCTGCCAAGTTAACTGATACGCTGACCCGGCTGCGCCGTGCTAAGGATAATGTCTTGGGGTTTTTGGTGCTGAAATCACGCAAGGCGGCAGTGGCCGATGCCTATTATCAGCGTTACCAGCGGCGTCCGGTTGGGGACGAGGTGTCAGTTATAGACCAGCCGAGAGGCGGCTTAAATCTGGCGCGTTAGCTGCTCCGCCCTTCAATGAGAAACTCCTGATACTCCCGTAAACGCTCCCAGTTTTGCTTGGCGGCCAGCTCGGCCTGATAAGGCCAGGACTTGGGGTCATGCATTAAAAATTCATTGCCTCCCGCCGTTAAGACATCACGCAGTTGGTCACGGCTCAGCGTCGCTAGACGAGCGTAGCTGTAGATGCCGTATTGATTGAGCAGTTGTTCAATGTTTGGGCCAATGCCTTCTAGCTTTTTCAAGTCGTCAACCGTTTCATCTGCTGAAACTGGTAAATCATGGCTGGGCGATGCGGGCGGCTCCGGCTCCGGGGCGGTCTGCGTCAGCGATGCGCGAGCGCGGCTGGCGAACGAGGCGTCGGGGTCGTGGTTTCTATTATGCTGGGGCAAAGCGGTATGGCGATTACCGCTGCTACCCCGGCGCAGCAGGGTATCAATATCTGCTTCGTAGGTGCTGCTGCCCATCAGCTGGTTAACCGGGGCAGGTATGGGTTCGGGTAGGGGTTGGCGTTCGACCACTGGTAGCTCGGGACGCATTTCTGGGAATGCGGCCTGGAAAGGCTCGCTGCCGCTGTCTTCGTTTGTCGGGTATGGAGACGCTTTGTCCGGTGTTGTCCGCTCCAGATGCACTTGCTTAGTGTTCGCCTGCTGAAGCTCTGCAGTGGCTGGTTTGCCCCGAAATAGTCGGCCTAGCAGACGTAGCAGAAAGCATAGTAGGGCACCCATAACAAAAGCAGCGCTCAATGCAATAATGATTTCAAGGCTGGCAACACTGAAGCTGTAATCGTTATTCACAATAGCTGTAACTCCTTAAGTGCGCATGTTTCATACATGCTGCTTATCCGTATATTTCATCTGCTGCTGGTACGCCTTTAAGGCTCCTTAGCGTTTGGCTTTGCCCTGCACATGGCAGAACAAAAAACCCAGAATAAAAGCACCCGCAAGTAGTACCACAAGTTCAGCGCTGGCATCGCTGCCACCTAGACGAGTGCTCATGGCTTGAAACTGTGTTTGCAGCTGTGCCCAAATAGCGCTAGGGTCTTGTAATAGCTGCTCCCAGAGCGCGCCAAGCTTTTCTGTATTCATTGAATTTGCTCCAATTCGACCCGGCGGTTTTTCCTGCGCCCGGTTTCGGTTTGGTTATCGGCGATAGGTTCGCCCTCACCGGCTGAATCGACTTCAATTTGCTCACGGGGCGCGCCGCGTTTGACCAGCATATCGCGCACCTGCCTGGCACGTTTCAGTCCAAGCTCTCGGTTAGGCCCACCCCTACCAACGCTGTCAGTATGGCCGGTTAATTTAATTTTGACATTCGGATGATCATTGAGCTGCTTGATGACTTGGTCTACGTACTGCGCTACGTTGTCTTCCAGTTCCAGCTCAGTGGAGCGAAATGAAAAATAGAGCTGGCGGGATTCGATGTTGACGGGTTCTGTGTTAGTGGCTGCTTCGCTAGTAGGCGCTTGCGGTGCTGCCTCACTTGAAGCGGTCGCCGTATCGCTGCCGTCTTGTGGTTCCGCAGTGTCTTCTGGTATAGGTACTGCGGACTGTTCCGTATTGCTGCTGTCGCCGACTGTCGTAGCGTTTGCATCTGAATCTGTGCTGCTAGTTACGCCCTGTTGAATTTCGCGTTCGCTGGGTAGTTCAGACGGCGTGTTATCGGTGTCGAGGTAATCGGGTTTATTATTATCATTGCTGTCAACAGCATCATCTGGATTACCATCTCCATTGGGATCAGCACTTTCCATCACGGTCATAATGCCGTCATCGTCATCGTCGGGGTCTAGGGCATCAATCGTGCCGTCGCCGTCACTGTCCTTCTGGTCTGCTGATTCGTATCGGTCCGATAGGCCATCACCATCAGAATCGGTGAGCGTCGGGTTGGTGCCGATGCGCTTTTCTACGCTATTCGATAGGCCGTCGCCGTCGTCATCGCGGCTTTCCTGGTTCGTGGTCGCATCCAGGTAATCCGGTGTGCCATCCGCGTTATCATCGCGGGCGTCATCGGGCAGGCCATTTTGATCAGGATCAGCGGCTTCATCGCTAGTGAGGTCGCCGTCGTTATCATCGTCTGTGTCCTTGGCGTCGATAATTCCATCGTTATCGCTATCGCGGGGTTGCGTGGGATTGTCGCCGACTTCAGCCTGATCATGCAGGCCATCGCCATCTGAATCTGGGCTATTCGGATTAGTCGCTAGTCTTTGTTCCAGGGCATCGCTCAAGCCATCGCCGTCGCTGTCTGTTGTGTCGGTTTGGCTAGGGGGTGTTGGGTCGATGGTTGTGGCTTCTGCTTCGTTTGTATTTTGGCTAGTGGCAGCCTCGGTGTCTGCTACTTTGTCCTGGTCGCCCTCTGCGGTGTCGGTGCCCGTTGTGTTCTGCGAGGCCTTGTCATCGGTGGGAGTAGTGGCCGCTGTGTCTGCCGTTGCTGTCTCGGCTGCGCTGGCGTCAGTTTGTGCGTTGCTGTCGGTTTGCACGGTGGTCGTCGGCGCGGTCGCTGCTGTCGCATCAGTCGACGCGGCGGTCTCACGGGTTTCGGTTGTACTGGTTTCAGCGCTTGCTGTACCACTATTACTTGGTGTACCACTATTATCTGTTGTGGTCGCTGTATCATCGATGCTGGTGGCTGTGGTCGGAGCGGGGCTGCTGTGGTCGGTGGGTGCGGTCTCTGCTGTGATGCTTGCTGCGCTATCGTCTTGGCTTGTGGCGGCATTGGATTCTCCGATCCTATCAGTGCCAGCTTGGCCCATTAGCTCATTATAGTTATCAGTTGCGGTCTGCAGGCCGCTGCCAATCAGGGCGGACAAGGGTGAGCTTTCCGCGCAGTAGCTTTTAATCTTGCAGGTGTACCACCACCAGCTGCCGATTCCCCAGATTCCTGCGAGCAGCAGTACGAAAAAAGTTTTTAAGCGCATCTTAATGGTGGCTCCTATGCGTCACTGGCAGTACAGACACTACTGATAATAAACCGCAGTTGATAATAGATTGCATTCCCTAGCATTGTTCCCAAGGTAAGCCGTGGAAACGCCAACCACCAAGCGTACTGCGGTGGTGGTTATCATCGCGTTCACCTTCAAAACCTTCGTCAATGTGCATCACCTTATGTTGGCCTGCTTCTACCAGAGCGGCCCCAGCATCCAGCGTACGTTTGCCGCTGCGGCAGCAGAGTAATATGGCGGCATCCATTGGGTCAACCTGCTGGCAGCGACTTTCGACGGTACGTCTGACCTCTTGACAAAAATCAGGATTAATGGTCCAGTCCGGTTCATCAATCCAGGCGATATGTACAGCACCTTTGGGGTGTCCAACGAAAAGATATTCCATTGAAGAACGGATGTCTATCAGTACGCTGGTTTCGGGATGATCCCGCAGATATTGATACGCTGCTGTGGGGGACAGGATTACCAACTCTGACATGCCGCTTCCTTGTAGTGTAATGGCAGGATTAGAGTATAACAGTCTGTCTCAGGCAGCTCTACCCGCTTGGCGCAGCGCATAAAAATTTTCTACGAAGGCGGCAAACTGCTTATGCTCAAGCGCAGTGCGGATGCTCTGCATTAATTCCTGATAATAGTAGAGATTATGGATGGTATTTAGGCGTGCGCCCAAAATTTCACCGCATTTATCGAGGTGGCGTAAATAAGCGCGCGAGTAGTGCTGACAGGTGTAACAGGCGCACTGTTCATCCAAAGGGCGGGTGTCGTGTTGGTGTTTGGCGTTGCGAATTTTAAGGGTGCCATGGCGGGTGAAGATAAAGCCATTGCGCGCATTGCGGGTTGGGATAACGCAGTCGAACATGTCGATGCCTCGGCGCACGCCCTCGACCAAGTCTTCCGGCTTGCCAACGCCCATGAGATAGCGCGGTTTGTCCGCAGGTAAAACCGGGGTAGTTGCAGTCAGTACGGCATCGCGTTCCTCTTTAGGTTCACCTACTGACAGGCCGCCAACGGCATAACCATCAAAGCCAATCTCCATGAGCTGTTGTGCTGATTCCAGACGTAAGTCGTTATACATGCCGCCTTGAACAATGCCAAACAGCGCGGCATTATGGGTGCCGTGGGCTGCCTTACTGCGTGCCGCCCAACGTACTGAGCGCTGCATGGATTCACGTGCTTCGCTTTGGCTGGCCGGGTAGGGCGTGCATTCATCAAAGATCATCACAATATCAGAGCCCAGTTCACGCTGTACCTGCATCGATGACTCCGGCGTCATTAAATGACGGCTGCCATCGACCGGAGACTGAAACTGCACCCCTTGTTCAGTGATTTTGCGCATCTCGGCCAGTGAAAACACCTGAAATCCACCGGAGTCGGTCAGTATCGGTTTATCCCAATGCATGAAGTCATGCAGATCACCGTGCGCACGCACCACCTCGGTACCGGGACGCAACATCAAATGAAAGGTATTGCCCAGAATAATTTGTGCGCCAATGCCCTTGAGCTCTTCCGGTGTCATCGCTTTGACCGTGCCGTAGGTGCCCACGGGCATAAAGGCTGGCGTTTGCACAACACCGCGTGGAAACGTTAACTGGCCGCGGCGAGCAATACCCTCAGTAGACAAAAGCTTGAATTGCAGGTGTGACATGGACGTAATCCGTTGCAGCAAAGCCGTCCATTATGGCGTAACTGGCTTCAAACCAGAACCACTTGTGGCAGTCTTTTTAGCAGGTGTCAATGTAAAAGGGTAGCTCATTAGCGGTCATTCTCTGTGCGGTGTAGTGGTTATTGGGGTATTGCCGGGTTCATAGCGTTGTGAATGATAAACTTTTGTAAAAAAAATCGAATTGTGGGCGCAGTCCCTGTAAAATCGGTTTTCCAGACATAGGGTGTAGGAAAGTTTACCGCTAATGAATCCCGATTTTCTTGATTTTGAGCTGCCCATCGCTGAATTACAGGCGAAAATTGAAGAGCTACGTTTCGTTGATGATACCGAGATTAACCTCAGTGAGGAAATTGCCAAGCTGGAAGAGAAAGCACAAACGCTGACCCAGTCGATTTTCTCTAAATTGACGCCGCGTCAGGTCTCGCAGCTGGCGCGCCATCCTAAGCGCCCCTATACCTTTGACCTCGTCAAGCACATGGTGGTGGATTTTAAAGAGCTGCACGGTGATCGCGCGTTTGCGGATGATAAGGCTATTGTCGGCGGGATCGGACGTTTTCGCGGGCAGTCCGTCATGCTGATTGGTCATCAGAAAGGCCGTGATACCCACGAAAATATTAAGCGTAATTTTGGTATGCCGCGCCCGGAAGGTTATCGCAAGGCGCTGCGCTTAATGCGACTGGCGGAAAAATTCCAACTACCGGTGTTCACCTTCATTGATACTCCCGGTGCTTATCCCGGTATTGGTGCGGAGGAACGCGGTCAGAGTGAGGCGATTGCCCGTAATTTGTTTGAAATGTCAAAATTACGCACGCCCATCATCAGCACGGTGGTGGGTGAGGGGGGGTCGGGTGGTGCGTTGGCGATTGGCGTTGGTGATCGTGTGATGATGCTGCAATATGCGACATACTCTGTTATTTCGCCCGAGGGCTGCGCGTCTATTTTATGGAAAAGCGCTGATAGGGCGGCGGACGCTGCGGATGCAATGGGGATTACGGCGGATCGGCTGAAATCGCTCGGATTAATTGATGAAGTAGTGCCGGAACCGCTGGGTGGAGCGCACCGTGACTTTGCCGAAATATCGCGTACTCTGGGTGATCGACTGGATGCTAATCTGCGTGATCTCAAGGCCATGCGCACCGATCAAATGTTAGGTATTCGCTACCAGCGCCTGATGGACTTTGGCCGTTTTGAAGAAGGCAAGTAAGCCGGATATTATCGCTGAACTGCGTCAGTTCTTGCGGGACTACCCCGCAGATTCTTATTTAGTTGCCCTGAGCGGCGGGTTGGACTCACAGGTTTTACTGCATGCTCTGCTTCAGCTCCAGGCATCGGGCTTGCCATTAACGCTGCGCGCGATTCACATTAATCATGGCTTACAGTCGACGTCCACTCAATGGGCGCAAGACTGCCGCGCTGTGTGTGCGGAGTGGGGGGTGGCCTTGCAGGTGGTAGACTTGCAGCTCAGCCCGGCGCCGGGCAGCAGCATCGAAGCCGTGGCGCGGGCAGCGCGCTATCAGGCTTTTGCTGAGGCTCTGGGTCGCGACGAAATCTTACTGACTGCGCACCACCAGGACGATCAGGCGGAAACCCTGCTGCTGAATCTGCTGCGCGGTGCGGGTGCTGCTGGGTTAGCCGCGATGCCGCTTAGCCGCCGTTTTCAGCACGCCTCACTTTGTCGGCCCTTACTGCGCATTGCGCGTCATCAGCTGGTGAACTATGCGCAGGCGCAGCAATTACAGTGGATCGAAGATCCCAGCAACCAATCCACGGCGTTTGACCGCAATTATTTGCGCCATGAAATCCTGCCCCGCTTGCAGCGGCGTTGGCCTGCGTTGGGCGTGACACTCGCCCGGGTGGCGCAGTGGCAGGGGGAAAATCAGGCCGTGTTGTCTGGTTTATTACAGCAGCAGCTGGCAGTCTTAGCGGGTACGCAGCCCGGTACGCTAACGGTGAGCGGCTTATTAGATTGCGACCCCGCGCTGCAAAAAGCGCTGTTGCGTGAGTGGCTACGGGTGCGGGGATTTAGCATGCCCTCGGCGGTGAAGCTGGCGCATATAGGCCGCGATGTACTGCGGGCCAAAGCGGATGCTAAACCGTGCGTGCGCTGGGCGGATTGTGAAGTGCGGCGTTACCGAAACGATGTGTACGCGCTGCCGCCGCTAGTGGAACATGATCCGGGACAGGTCTATGCCTGGCGTGATCGGACGCAGCCGCTGTTGATTCCGGCCTTGCAGCTGCACTTAGCCCCCGAATTGTTGATCGCAGTGGGTGGGCGTTTAGCCGCGTCCGCAGATGAGCTAACGGTGCGCTTTCGCTGTGGGGGGGAGCAGCTCTTGCTGCCATCCGGCCAGCATGCCAGTCTGAAAAAATTTATGCAGGCTAAAGGGATTCCACCGTGGCAGCGGGCACGGATTCCTTTGATCTGCGTTGGGCCAACCATTGTGCTGATTCCCGGCCTGTTTACCCTACAGAACTGAGGGCAAGGGCTAGCAATGTTGAGGCTTGGACCTGCGGATTAAAGCGTTGAAAAGCTGGTTTGACTAGGGTTGTTGCCATTACACTGGCGGCTCTAGTAATTGCAGGGCTAACAAGAGGTAAAAAATGTCTGCACCGGCTATGTTGTTAAATTCTATGCGGATTCGCGCGGCCTGCTCAGCAGAGACGCAGGCTGCACTCACGGGCCTGCATATTTTCCCTGAGTTGCCCTCCACTAACGCATGGTTATTAGACCACGGACAGTGCGGAGAGGTTTGTCTGGCCGAACAGCAAACGGCTGGTCGCGGGCGGCGGGGACGGGTCTGGCAATCACCGCCACGCCAAAATATCTATCTGTCCCTGCGCTGGTGCTACGCACAGGTGCCCGCACATTACGGCAGTTTAAGCCTCGTTGTTGGTCTGGCAGTAGTGCGGGCGCTGGAAAAACTGGGGATTAGCGACCACGGGCTCAAATGGCCAAATGATATTTATTGGCGGGGTAAAAAGCTGGGCGGTATTCTATTGCAAACTGCTCAGCCGGTGCGGCAGGTGGTGATAGGTATCGGGCTGAATGTGAATATGCACACTGCGGATGCGACGGGCATTGACCAGCCCTGGTGCAGCCTGCGGACGATTAGCGGTGCGCCGCTAGCGCGCAATGACTTAGTAGGTCTCTTGTTAAATGAGTTGGTGACGGCACTTTCTGGTTTTCCTGAATTGGGCCGTGAGCAGCTCAGCGCTGACTGGCTGAGGTGGGATATTTTGGCGGGCCAGCAGGTGATCGTGCACCAACAAGGCCAGGCATTGTATGGGCGTGCGCTGGGTATCAATGGGGACGGTTATCTATTGATTGAGCGACCGGATGGTCAACAGCAGGCATTTTCCGCCGCCGATGTGTCGGTGCGGCGTAGTGCGATAGTGGGCGCTGAGGATGCTTAAATATAATGCGGCACTGGGGGCAGTGCATGGTCTTCATTGTATATTGTTGGGGATATATTGGGGATATTATGAATGACGACGAATACGGGACAGCGGCTGCTGGTTGATGCCGGTAATACCCGCGTAAAATGGGTGTGGGTTGATGCCGGTGGTGCAGTAACGACGATTGACGCTGCCCAGCAGCACGCCGAAGCTTATGCGGCGCATGAGTTGCCGCAGGACGGGGTCGTGCGTGTACTGTTGCGGTTGTTGACGCTGCGTGAGCCAGTTCAGGTGGTGTTGGTGCATGTCTTAGGTGAGGCGTTAAGTGCGGCGCTGCGCGCGCTATTTGCCCAGAGGCGCTGCCTGTTTTTTCTGGTTAATACTGAGGCTGCGCGCTATGGTATACGCTCAGCTTATACTCACCCGGCGCATCTCGGCGCAGATCGTTGGGTGGCGCTGGTGGCGGCTCAGTTTATCGCGCAGGCGCGTCCGGCCATTGTGATTGACTGTGGAACAGCGGTCACCGTAGATGCACTGACGGCCGAGGGCCAGCATCCCGGCGGATTGATTCTACCGGGGTTGGACTTGCTGAGCGATGCCCTGCTGCGCCGAACGCAGGCACCGCAGATGGCAAGCTCGGACTTCACCCGCCCTGTGATTCTGGCGCAGGATACCGCCAAAGGCATTGGGAGCGGCTGTTTGTTTACGTTGGTCGGGGCGATTGAAGGCATTTGTCGGCGGATGCGTAAGCGATTGTCCGGCGAGCCGGTTTACATTCTTTGCGGGGGCGATGCGGTGCGCATCCACCCTCATTTAGACGATCATTACCAGTTGGAACCGGCACTGGTGATGACCGGTTTATGGCTGATTGCGGAGCAGGGTGCATGCGGTCACTCCTGATGCTTTTGTTATTGATTAATGGCGCGATACTGGCGTTCAATGTTTTGGTGCCCAAGGTGCGCACTGTAACGGTACCGCCCGCGACAGAACCGGGTATTTCTGAGCTTGAGTTGATCGAGGATAGCATGCCGGTGGCTTATAGCAGCGCATCGGGCGTGAGCAGTAGCTGTTATACGATTGGCCCCTATATCACGGAACGTTCCACGCAGTTGGTGATGGCGCGGATTCGTAATTATGGGCTGGCGGTGCAGATGCGGACTTTGGAAACGCTGGAAACGCTGAATTATCTGGTGTATATCCCAGCACAGCAAAACCTACAGCAGGCGCAAAACATTGTAGCCGATCTTAAGGCCAATGCGGTCGAACAGCACCTCATTATTGATGAAGGTCCCTATCGCAATGCGATTTCACTGGGCTTTTTTGAGAATACCGAGCGCGCTATGCGCCATGCGGAATACGTGCGCTATCTTGGGTATGATGCGCGTTATACCGAGCAGAAATCCAGACGCAGAGTGTTCTGGCTTGACTATGATGAGCCGTTGGGTGCTAATACGCCTGTGCTGGCCTGGAGTAAGGCGATTGATAGCACCGCATCACCCCAGTTAATTCCCAGAGCCTGTGACAAATAATGAGCCATAAACGTGCCTTGCTGATTGCTGCCCATGGCAGTCGTCGGCAACAGTCTAATGATGAGATTAAACGCCTCGCGGCGAAGGTCGAGCAGCAGGTTGCCGCGGCCTTTGATTGGGTGGAACATGCCTTTCTTGAGTTGGCCGAGCCTTCTATCGAAACGGGGATTGAGCGCTGCGTGGCGCTTGGAGCTGCGGAGGTGGTCGTGCTGCCTTATTTCCTGTCAGCTGGGCGGCATGTGGCAGAAGATATTCCGGCGATTATAAGCAGCAAACAGCGACAACACCGGGAAATTGAAATCCGGTTGACTAACTATCTGGGAGCGGCGCAGATTATGCCAACGCTGATTATGGATCTGGCGCAGGCAGAATGCTGTGCCTGTGGCAGGCGGGTGGCGGATTGTGCTTATCCGGTCTGTGCTGCTGCCTAGCAAAAGCAATATGGGACGGCACCAAAGTGTCGTGTGTGGCTTCAGCCTTGAACCAGAGGTTCAAGTGGGTGCTTCGTAACGGCTCTTTAGGCTTACCGGCCTGCAGTCATGCACACGGAACTGAAACGTCGCTCCCGGGTTAGTAATTAGGCTCAAGGAAATTATCCACCCCATCACGATTACCCCAGTTAACCGTCCTTAGTGAGTATATTAGTCTATTTGTACGGCACATTAAAGCTTGAACCCGGCAAGCGGTTTCTTTCTTAAAAAATTAGGATATTGAACAGTGCTGCAACTTACGGCCTACACCCGAGTATTAACGCGCGATAGGGTAGCATAAGGCCATGAATTACCTCGCGCATCTCAGTCTCGCTCAACCCGATAGTCATTCGCTGGTCGGTAACCTCATGGGCGATTTTATGAAAGGAGTGCGGCTGGCAGATCTACCGATAGGTATTCAGCGCGGTATTGAAAACCACTGGGCGGTGGATCGTTTTACCGATAATCACCCCGCTGTGCTGGCCTTGAAGCCCTTGTTTAGTGCGCGTTATCGCCGTTTCTCCGGCATTATTGTTGACATTAGTTTTGATTATTTCCTGACTAAGCATTGGTCTACTTTTCATGCACTGCCGCTGCGTACGCTATTAGATAATAGTTATGTGGGCTTATTGGCTGGGCGCGACCATATGCCGGAGCGCATGAAAACCACGGTTGAGCAAATGGCTGCGCAGGATTGGTTGGGCAGCTATGCGCAGTTTGAGCAGGTCAGCTTTGCGTTGGACCGTGTGGCGCAGCGCATTCGCTTTTCGAATCGCTTTAATGGGGCCGGGCGGGAAGCCGAGCGTCATTATGTAGCGCTGGAGCAGGCCTTTCTGATGCTGTACCCCGATTTGCAGGCGCACATTCAGGCGCAGTTACACCCAGCGCCTACCGTCGGAGTGGCGCTGAATAAGTCCACAGGCTCATAAAGTTAAATTTTTTGTGCAATCAATTTTAACTTTACTATTATCAATAGGTACTTGGGATTACGAGAGTCTGCATTCTCTGCGCATTTGCTGTGTGAACAAAGGCATCGGACAGCTAGTAACGGCTGAGCCGCCGTTTATGGTGTGTGTAATATCCCCAAGCAACACAATAATATAACGACCAGGAGGCTGGAGCTGTGACCCAGACCGCGTTTTGCTACAAAACCGGCGATTATCATATCGTGCTGGAAGCGGGTATTCGTTCTGAATTGTTGACCTCTGACACTATCTACCCGATACCGTTTGCACCTGAATGGTGTCTTGGCTTAATCAGTGCGCATGGCGAGCTCTACCCGGTGTTGGATATGCATGGGATATTGCTGAATGCCAGCGGCCCTGAAAAGCCGCGCCTGTTGTGGTTGCAGCACCCCGAGTTTGCCCCTGTTGTCATCAGCTGCGAAGGTCTGCCGCGCCAGATAGAACTGCCCAGCGCTGCTGCCGAACAGGCAAGGCTGCCAGGTTTGCCCGGCTGGATTCGCCAGACGTGGTTACAGGATGATGAGCTATTGCTAAGCGCAGACCATGCTCGCCTATTCCGCACACTTATCCAACAATCTCATTAGGACACGCAACTATGATCAGTGGGTGCTTATGCAACAATCTGACTGGAAAGGATGGTAGAGATGAATGATACGATAGCAAACTCGGACGGCGGGTTTTGGACTAGGTTGTCGGTTGCACAACGGATTTATGTGTTGGTATTGGTGCCCCTGCTGCTGCTGTTAATGATCGGTGCGGGCTCTATTTTCGCGCTGAATCAAAATCAACAGTCTCTGGTACAAATTAGCGAGCGTATCCGGGCGATTGATAATGGAAATCAGATTATTCGGCGGGCCCAGCTGGACTATTTAGTCCTGCTGCATGAAGTGGCCGTGGGCAGTAAAACCTGGGAAGAGGGACTTGAGACCCTGACCACTGCGCGGCAAGAGCTGACAGAAGTGACTATCGAGCGCTATAAAAAGGCTAAGGGTGTCCGTCTTGAGGCCAAATCACTGCCTTATGAGCTAACGACTACAGTCAGTGAGATGTACCAGCTGCTGGAGGGGATGGATAAGGGGATTGTGCTGCTGGAGGCGCAGAATCGAGTTAAGCTACGCTCGTACCTGCTGAATGAGCTGGCGGCGGACACCACACCCGCCCGCGAGGCGGTTGACCGTCAGGTGGCGGCAGACGTTGAGCAGTCTTATGCGGCCTTTGATAAAGCCAGTTTGGATGCGCGTAATTTCCTGCTGATTGCCGCAGGCGCAATTGTCGGCGGTATGCTGCTAGCCGCGCTGTTAGGCCTGTTGATATACCGCTCCATTGCGACTCAAGTGAATAAACTGACCGCGACGATTGGGGCTATCTCAGCGGGTGATCTGAGTGCTCGGGTCCAGCTGTCCGGTAAAAACGAACTGGTTGAACTCGGCGATGCCTTTGATGGCATGGTCGATGAACGTATTTCGACTCAGAACCGGATTAATCAAGAGCACGATCAGTTAAATGAGTCGATATTTTCGCTGCTGGAAACGGTGGCCGACCTCAGTGACCGTAATCTGACGGTGCGGGCGCAGGTTACCGAAGATGCAACCGGCCCGGTGGCCGATGCGATTAATCAGCTGGCGGAAGAAACCGGCGATGTATTACAGGAAGTGCGGGCGATTGCAGTTTCGGTGGAAACCACCGCACAGGACGTTAATCAACATGCGCTGTCGGTGAATAAGCTGGCGACGCTGGAGCGCACCGAGGCTGAGGAAACCGCTGAGCAGCTGTCACGCATTCTGCGTCGCCTGGATTCAATCGCTGAATCCGCACAGCAGGCGAATAGCGTGGCCGGAGTCACTTCGGATACCACCCGGCATGCACAGGAATCGGTGAGTCGTACGTTGGGCAGTATGTCGGGTATTCGCGATACCGTACAAGAGACCGGTAAGCGCCTGAAGCGCCTCGGTGAGCGTTCGCAGGAAATTTCACGCATCGTTGACATTATTAATACCATTTCTGAGCGCACCACGGTGCTGGCGCTGAATGCGAATATGCAGGCAACGGCAGCGGGCGAGGCTGGACGCGGTTTCTCGGTGATTGCAGAAGAGATTCAGCATCTGGCGGAAAGTTCGCGTGAATCCACTGGGCAGATTGGCGTCTTAGTGCGCAATATCCAACAGGAGGCCAATACAACGATCCAAAATATGGATGAGACCATCGCCGAGGTGGTCGATGGTTCTGGGCTGGCGGAGCAGGCTGCTGCGCAGATGAATGCAACGCTGGAAGCGACCAATAAGCTGGTGGCCTCTGTGGAAAATATTGCGGTTGATTCTGCGGATCAGGTGGCGATCAGTCAGGAATTGCAGCAGCGGGCTGAGCGAATTGTGGAAACGACGCAGGCCACTGGGAAAGAGCTGCTGTCGCTGACTGGATTAACGCGCAATATGGCGGACTACGCGCAGCGACTGGTACAGGCGGTTAAAGTGTTTAAGCTGGACAGCTAAGGCATGACTGACGTGCAGACAGACCTGGATTTACAGGAAGAAGAGCGCCTAGCCTTTGCCGAAGAATTGGAGGAGGTGGCGCTGCAGCTGGCGCTGCAAAACCCAGACTTAGCCGCCGCCGAGCGGGCGCAGCAGATTGCGGCGGAATACGAACGGCTGGCCATGGCCGCCGAGATGTTTGTGCTGCCGGACGTGAGTGCGCTCATCGATTGGAGTCAGGCCAGTTTGGATAGCGCGGCGCTACCGACGCTGTTGGATGCCGGTAAGTATTTTACCTGGCTGGAATTAACGGCCCTAACCTTTCGCGAACCGGAAGAGGTGAGCCATCTGCCCATGCTAATGGCAGAGCTGGCTGATCCGCTGTGGCCGGAAGCGCTGCCTGCGGAACAGCTCCAGGCATTTCTGCTGAGCCTGCGCCCGGCGCTGCCTGCGGGTGCTGAGGGTATGGTGTCGCCGTCGGAGGCGGCAGCGTCCGATTTGGTGCAGACGCTTGCCTTTGCTGAAGATGTGCATCCCGAGCTGCTGGCGGCTTACAGGGAAGAAACGCCTGGTCATGTGGCCGAAGTGGCTCGTCTGATTCGAGCGCTGGCGGATGGGGGCTGTGATGAGGCGCAGCGCAAACAGGCCGCACGATTAGCGCATACGGTGAAAGGTTCTAGCAGCGTGGTGGGGGCGCAGGTGCTGGCTGAATTTACCCACCGATTGGAAGATGTGCTGGAGTTTCCCTTAGCCCAGATCGCGGCTCAGCCTGATTTGGGGGCAACGCTGGTCGCATCGGCGGACTGTTTGGAAGCGCTGTTTGAGAATCTACAGGCTGGTGCTGGGCTACCGGAAAATTATACGGAGTTGCAGCAGCAGCTGGCGCATGCGCTGACTGGGCTGGCGGCTGAGTACGCGGCTCAGCCGTTGGATGAGGCGGCAACGACACTGCCGAAGCTGAATGCGTCTGAATTGCCTGCGTTCTTGCAGGCGCGGGCCGATCTGGAGGGGGACGTTGAGGCGACCACGGAGGCGGCCACGCTCGCGCCTAAGGCTGCTACGCTGCCTGCCTTAGCCCAAGTCGGTGAAGATCGGGTGCAGGCGATGCTGCGGCTGACTGGAGAGCTGATCACCTCGACCAGTCTGACTGCCGAAGCTTTACAGCAAACCCGCACGCTGGGGATGCAACTTTACCGTCAGGATGATCAGGTACGCCAGCGGTTGGACGAGTTGGATAGTCTGGTCGACCAACAGCGGCGAAATCTGCGCGCGCTGAATCCAGTGGCTGGAACGGCGACGGCTGTAGGCGTGCCAGCGGAACAGGTCGACGCAGACGAGCTGGAAATTGAATCTTATAGTGATTTATATAGCACGACTAATCTGCTGACTGAGGCAGCGGCAGACAGCCATGAGATGGCGCAGGAATTGCAGAATAATATTCGGCAGCTGAGTGATGCCCTCTATCAGCAGCAGCGCGTACAGCGTCAGTTGAGTCAGGCCGTGCTGGGGCTGCGGCTGACGCCGGTTAGCGAGTTGGTGCCGCGCCTAGAGCGGATTGTGCGTGAGACCTGCCGTAAGACCGGTAAACAGGTCGCGATTGAGATCGAGGGGCAGGAGCTACAGGCCGACACGGATATTGTGAAGGGGCTGGCTGAGCCTTTATTGCATCTGCTGCGTAATGCGGTGGATCATGGGATTGAGATGCCAGACGTCCGTGCCGCTCTCAATAAACCGGAGCAGGGCAGCATCAGACTGCGCTTCAGTCAGGCCGGTAATAATGTAAACCTAGCGATAGCGGATGACGGTGCGGGTATGGAGCCGCAGCACATCCGACAGCGTGCGCTAGCGCGCGGCCTGCTGCGTGAGGATGAAGCCCTAAGTGATGAGGCGCTGCTGCGCTTAATTCTACTGCCCGGCTTCAGCACCCGCGATGCTGTGAGTGAGGTTTCTGGGCGTGGGGTTGGCATGGATGTGGTGCAGTCCGCCCTGGAAAAACTGCGGGGTCGCCTCCGAATTAGCAGCACGCCGGGAGAGGGGACGACCTTTAATCTGACGCTACCGCAGACGCTGATTGCGACTCATGCGCTGATCGTGCGGGTGGGCGGGCATTATTTGGCGATTCCTGCGGACAGCGTTGAGCAACTGCTGTACGTGTCCGCGGCGGAAAGCACTATCGATGAACAGGGTTGGCGCATTACGACCGAGCGTTACCAGCTGCCGGTGCTGAAGCTGTCAGACCTACTGCACTGGCGCGGAGAACCGGTTACAGCGGACAGTTCACATACCTTGTTAGTGGTGCGCAGTGAGCTCAATACCTACGCCCTGTACGCCGAAGAAATTTTACCCTCCCGCGATATTGTGATTAATAGCCTCGCGCCCTGGATTACTCGTATTCCCAGCGTGCAGGGGGCGTGTATCTTAGCCAACGGCGGTGTGGCAGCGGTGATGGATATGATGCGGCTGCTGCATGAGCTGGAAGAAGGCGCGCTCACGCCGCAGGCCAGTCAGGCCGCTTCGATGCCGCAACGCCAGCGGCAAACCTTGTTAGTGGTGGATGACTCACTCAGTAATCGCAAGTCGATGCGGCTGCTGCTGGAGCCGATGGGCTATCGGGTAGAAACGGCGGTCGACGGTATGGATGCGCTGGAACTGATGAATAACATTGCGGTGGATTTGGTGCTCACTGATTTGGAAATGCCGCGTATGAACGGCTTGGAGACGACGCAGGCCATACGGATTTGGCCAGAAATGAAACACCTGCCAATTGTCATGATTACCTCACGCGGCACACAGAAGCACCGTCAATTGGCGGCGGAGGCTGGGGTCGATGGCTATTTGACCAAACCGGTGCAGAGCGATGCTCTACAGCGGGAGGTGCAGAAATGGCTGGGTACACAAATGGCCAGTGATTCGGTGCGGGTCGTCAGCCGTTTAACGCATGATTCGGGCGATACATTTGGACAGGGAGCAAGAATAGATGGCTAATGCTGTAGCGACTACTGGAATTTGCCTGTATGCCTTGCCAGCACGCGAAGCCGCCGTGCTGAAGCGGGTCATCAGCTTTAGTAGCACGCAGGGTAGACACTATACTTTGGTGGAGCCACAGGCCGCTGATTTGTTGGTGCTAAGTGATGACACCCTACCCGATCCTGCCGTATTGAATCCGGCGGGCTGTTTGCTGATTAGAATTACCGATGGTAGCAGCCAACAAGCGTACGACGTACTCATGCAGCGTCCTCTGTTGGTGACCAAGGTGCTGCGCACGCTGGATGCAGCGAAAGCGCTGCTAGCAGAGCAGCCGTCCGCCGAGCGGCCGACCCAGCCGTCGGAACCTGTTATCGACTTGGCCGCTGCGCCGTCAGTGCCTGTTGTCGATACGGCCTCTGCTGCACCGTCGGAACCCGTTCCTGAGTTGATCGAGTCAGTTCAGCAGGTTGTCGAATCGACGGAGTCCGCGCCGTCGCTATATGCTCAGATTTTAGGGACTGAGGCGACAGTCGCTGCCCCGCCATCATCGCTGCCAGAAATGACAGCATTGGAGTCGCCGGAGTCGGAGCCGTTATCATCAGAGCCGTCGCTGTCGGAGTTGGATCTGCTATCATTGGAGTCACCGTCGTCAGAGTTGGAGCCGTCGCCACAACCTGAGCAGCCAGCAGACAGCACACCAGCGACCACCGCCCCCTCGGAAGAAGCGGAGCCATCAGCGCTAAAGTCTGCTGAGCAGCCAGAATCAGAGTCAGCTCAGCAGTCGGCAGCTAGCGCGTCTGCGGGGCGGGCGCAGGCACAGGGTATGCATCATGTGGCGCTGGTGGTGGATGACAGTGCGGCCATTCGCAAACAGCTGGAGCTGGAGCTTGGCGCTGCGGGGATTGGTGCTGAGTTTGCAGAAACGGGGGAGCAGGCATTAGACAAGGTGGCAAGCCGCCAGTATGACTTGATTTTCCTGGATATTATTATGCCGGGTATTGATGGCTATGAAACCTGTCGTCAGCTGCGGCTGCGGGCTGAACTGAAGAAAACACCGATTATTATGTTGAGTGCGAAGACCTCGCCGTTGGATGAGGTGCAGGGCGTGATCGCTGGGGCGTCTACTTATTTGACCAAGCCGGTTAAAAGTGAGCAGCTTCAGCAAACCTTGAAGCGGGTATCGATGTGGCTGGATAATTTTCAGGTCAGTCCTTGAGGCGTATTTGCTGCCTGAGCAAGCCTGTTTCCAAGGCTGATTCAGTGAAAGTTTGGCTTATATTGGTTATAACGGCAGTTAATTATAACAACAACAAAGATTTGCCATGCTGCTAAAACACCGTTTTTTGCTAATCATGAGCGCGGTATTTTCTTACGCTATGCCGCTGTCTCTCTCTGCTGCACTGCCAGTTGTCCCTACGCCTGTGCTGACCGTTACCGGAAGTAGCGGAGGAATTGCTGCTTGGTATCAGGCACGCCAGCAGCACATAAACTCAGCTCAGCAAGATCTCAATCGTCTGTTAGCGCGGGCGAACAGCGGCGATACGAATGCGCAGTACGAGCTGGGCTTGCTGTACCAGAGCGGACGTGGTGTCACACAGGACAGTGCTCTGGCGCAGCGCTGGTTTAACACGGCAGCCCAGGGTGGTCATATTGCGGCGATGTATGCGCTGGCACTGCTGTTACGTGAGCAGGGTGGGCAGGGCAGTCTGCAACACTCCGTCTTAATGCAAGAAAAAGCAGCGTTAGCTGGACACCCAACGGCGCAGTATGGCCTCGGCATGCTCTATGCCAACGGTCAATACGTGCCGCGCGATTTGCATAAGGCGCGGCACTGGTTACAACAAGCCCAGCAGCGCGGTAATACCATGGCCCAGCTGGCACTACGTGAACTACCGGCCCAGCCTGTGGCGCTCCCCCAGCCTGCGCGTGCGCTCGCACCCCGCGCTAATACGGCCAACCCTCGCCCACCAGTCCGCAGGTCACAAAGCACGGTAGCACGCGCTAATGTGACGCCGACCAACGGCGCTCAGGTTGGGCGTAATGCGGCGGATTCCCAAGCCGCAGCATCCGCACCTGACCTAGCTGCGCTGGGTGGTTTGAGTACAGAACAGCTGCTTAAAGTGGCGCGCCAGGGCGATAAATATGCTCAACTCATGTTGGGGGCGCTTTATGAAGACGGTAAGGGCGGGTTTGAACAGAATCATGAGCAGGCAATGAGCTGGTATCTCAAGTCAGCGCGCCAGGGCTATCCGAAAGCCCAGCATAATCTAGCCCTGCTGTATGAAGATGGTTTGGGGGTGGAGCGCGATTATAAACAGGCCGCAATCTGGTATGCGAAAGCAGCACGCGCGGGCTTTTCTGAATCAAAGAATAATCTGGCGGTACTGCATATTTTGGGGCGTGGCGTGAAGCAAGACCGGGCTTATGCTGAGCAGTTGCTGCACCAGGCGGTCGCTGAGGGCAATATTAAGGCCAGACGCAACCTAAAAATGCTATTGGATGGTGCGGGTTGAGCTAGGGCGATGGCCGCACAGTCCATCCCCTATTGAAGTTTGTGTACTTAACTTTGGGCGGTTAATGCTAGCTATTAGCCGTGCATTTGGGCACTAAGTTTTACTGCCACCCAGGCACTGCGGAGAGTCCGCCACCTTGCCTGCGCGCTCAAAATACTGTGTCGGCGTCAGGGTGTGTAAGGCCAACGCATGAATCATGCCGTCCAGTTCTTGTGCTAAAATCTTGTTCACCATACGGTGGCGTGCAACCAGCATTTTACCTTCAAATTGCTCACTGACCAGCGTCACCTTAAAATGTGATTCAGAGCCGGGGGCAACGTTATGCATATGGCTCTCGTTAATGACCTCCAGCACGTCTGGCTGCAAAGCCTGCTGTAACTTTGTTTCAATTTGCTGTTGGATCGTCATCAGTTTTCCCGTGGCATCTTGAATATGACTTGATTAGGCGTATATTCTGCGTACGCGCCGCGCAAGCGGCGGTGTCTGTATTAACTAGGCGATTTTCAAGCAAGTTTATGCGTCAATCGCCGTACAACCATTGATGTGAGCATGAACCAAAAATATAATTTTGACAAGTTAGCCCAGTACCTTGAACAGAAAATTGTCGGCCAGCAAGGCCTGATTAATCGCCTGCTCATTGCCCTATTGGCCGACGGCCATGTCCTGGTTGAGGGTGCCCCTGGACTCGCAAAAACCCGCGCTATTCAAATGTTAGGTGAGGGCATTGAAGGCGATTTTCACCGCGTACAGTTTACCCCAGACTTGCTGCCCGCCGATATTACCGGCACTGAGGTATTTCACCCCAATGATGGCAGCTTCCAGTTTCAGAAAGGGCCGCTTTTTCATAACTTAATCCTCGCTGATGAGATTAACCGCGCTCCGGCCAAGGTGCAGTCTGCGCTGCTGGAAGCGATGGCGGAACGGCAGATTACGGTGGCGGGCACAACCTGGCAATTGCCGGATCCTTTTCTGGTGATGGCGACGCAAAATCCGATTGAACAGGAAGGCACTTACCACCTGCCAGAGGCGCAACTGGATCGTTTTTTGATGCACATTGTGGTGGATTATCCGACGCCCGTAGAAGAGCGTGCCATTTTGCTGCTGGGGCGACAAGAGGCATTAGCAACGGTCACTCAGCAGGCTACAAGCGTAGAACCCGCCGTCACTGTAGCTGATATACACGCGGCGCGGCGGGCGGTGCTGGATGTGTATATGGCTGAGAACGTCGAGAATTACTTGCTACAGCTGGTGTTAGCGACGCGCAGCCCAGAGCGCTACGGGCAGTCGTTGTCCGGTCTAATCGCTTATGGAGCAAGCCCTAGGGCAACACTGGCGCTTGACCGCTGCGCGCGGGCGCATGCCTGGCTATCCGGGCGCGATTTTGTCAGCCCGGAAGACGTCCAGGCGATTGCCCACAATGTGCTGCGCCATCGTATTCTACTGACGTTTGAGGCGGAAGCGGACGGTATGAACTCAACACATATTATTGACGAACTGCTGGCGCTGGTTGCGGTGCCCTAATGCAGCAGGGCAAGCCTCACCCTAGTGTTCACGGTGACGGGCTGGTGTTTAGCTCGCTGTCGTCGTTACTGCGTCTGCAAGCACAGGTGCGCACGCTGCAGCTGGCGAAGCGGCATGCGCAGGCCAAGCATGTGGGCATGCACCGCTCTCGCTTTAAGGGGCGCGGCATGGATTTCGCTGAATCACGCCCCTATCAGGCGGGCGATGATATCCGCACCATTGACTGGCGGGTAACGGCGCGCACCGGCAAGGCGCATACCAAAATTTTTCAGGAAGAGCGTGAGAAGCCGGTGTTGGTTTGGCTGGACTTACGTGCCCCAATGTTTTTTGCCACGCGCGGCCAGTTTAAGAGCGTCGTTGCAGCGGAGGTGGCTAGCTTATTGCTATGGAAAACATTGGCAGAAGGTGACCGCGCCGGTGGGGTGTTACAGGATGATCAGCGCGCTATCGAACTCAAGCCAGCACGCAGCCGTGCGGCGGCGCTGAATGTCATGCGCAAACTGGCAACTGCAACGCAGCAAACCCCCGCCAATATTAAAGCCGACCCGCACTCATTGCAGGATAGCTGGCGGCGGCTGCGGCGGGTCACTGCCACGGGCACACAGGTCTTTATTATTAGTGATTTTCGCGCCGTGAGTGCTGTAGCACTCCAACAGCTGGCGATGATGAATCGGCATGCGCAGGTCGGGCTGATTTCAGTGCGCGACCCGTTTGAAGAGCAGCTGCCGGACTATGAGCGGCTGCGGCTAAGCGACGGTGAAAATAGCGTTTGGGTTAATCTCAAGCAAAAGCTCTGGCGTCAATCTTATCAGCAGCGTGAGGCGGAACAGCGCAGTACGCTGCGAGATTTCTCACGACGCCATCATATCGCGCTGATCGAACTGGCGACTAATGACAGCGTTACCGAGCGGCTGCGCAAGCTGTCACGGGGGACGCGGTGAACTCAGGTTTACAGCTGCGTGATATTCATCTGCCCGCTGAGGTGAGCAGCTGGCCGCCCGCTTATGGTTGGTGGCTGCTGGCGTTCGGGCTGCTGATCTTACTGGGCGCATGGCTACGCCGCTGGTGGCAGCAGCGCCCACTGCCGGTGTTACAGGTTTGCCAGCCTGCGCTGGCTGAGTTGACGCGCTTGGAACAGACACACCGCGATGATCCCACTCGGCTGGTGCGTGAGGTGTCAGTCTTATTACGCCGTAGTGCGATGAGTTTATATGGTCGCCACGGTGTCTCCGGTTTGAGCGGTGTGGACTGGCTGACATTCTTGGAACAGCAAAGTGGGGCGTCAAGCCAAGGTAAACCGCGTCCAGCCGCTCAAGCAGCCTCACTGCCTGAGCGGTTGTGGCCGCTGTTAACCGAGCTGCCTTATCGTGAATATGTCGGCGATAGTGCTGCGGCGAGTGAGGTGGTGCAGCTTGTTAGGGCTTGGCTAGCGCAGCAGCATGACCCAACGCAGCCCAGAGGTCGACGCGATGTATGAGTTTGCCTGGTGGTGGATGTTGTTCTGTGCGCCGCTCCCACTGCTGCTGCGCTGGCTGTGGACACCGGCGCAGTCACGCCAGGGTGTTGCGCTGCGGGTGCCGTTCCTGCATGAGTTTACCCACGGCCAGATCCGGCTGGGGCGTTCAAAGGCTGTGCTGCTGACGCGCCTGTTGGCGGTTTTAGCTTGGTTGGCGTTGGTCGTCGCGGCGGCGCGCCCGGTTTGGATTGGTGCTGCGGTGCCGCTGCCGGTATCTGGGCGTGATTTAATGCTGGCGGTGGATTTGTCTGGCAGCATGCAGGAGCAGGATTTTCAAGTTAATGGCCAGGTGGTCGACCGGCTGTATGCCACGAAGCTGGTAGCGGGTGAATTTATCGCTAAGCGCCGTGGTGACCGCATTGGACTCGTTTTATTTGGTGATCAGGCTTATCTGCAGGCTCCATTAACCTTTGACCGTAAAACGGTGCGTACGTTATTAAACGAATCCGCTATTGGGCTGGCGGGGGAGCGAACTGCGATTGGCGATGCTATTGGCCTAGCGCTGAAGCGCTTGCAGGATCGACCGGAGAAAAACAGGGTGCTGATTCTGATGACTGATGGCGCGAATACTGCGGGTACGGTGAGTCCGCTGGAAGCGACTGAAATGGCGGCCGCTGAGGGCTTGACTATTTATACGGTTGGAATCGGCTCGGAAAGTCAGCAAGCCCGCAGCATTCTGGGCTTTAATTTAATCAATCAAACCGCGCAATTAGACGAGCGCCTGCTCACCGCAATTGCTGAGAAAACCGGCGGGCAATATTTTCGAGCGCGTGATACCCAGGAATTCCAGTCTATTTATACCGAGCTTGACCGACTGGAACCGGTGGAACAGGAGGCGGAGAGCTGGCGTCCCCAGCAGGAGTTATTCCGCTGGCCATTGGCATTGGCGCTGCTGCTGAGCGTATTGGCATTTACCCTGCGGATGGAGGCTTTGGAATAAGGTCGTGGCTATGCTACTCAGTGATTTTCATTTTATGTATCCCGGCTGGCTGTGGTGCTTGCTGTTGGTGCCGCTGCTCTGGCTGTGGGCGCTGCTGCGGCGTCAGCGAGAGGGCGCTTGGTCAGAGTTGGTGGATGCGCAATTGGCTCCCTTTGTGCTCACCGGGCGCGGCAAAAAGCAGCGCTATCGGGCGGTCAGTATGATGTCATTGCTGATTGTGCTGGCGCTGCTGGCGATGGCCGGGCCAAGCTGGGAGCAGCGTGAAATTCCGGCGTTTCGCACGCAGCAGTCGCTGGTGGTTGGGCTGGATTTATCGACCTCGATGTATGCGCGTGATGCGACGCCAAACCGCTTGGCTGCTGCGCGCTTTAAGCTGCTGGATTTATTGCAGCTGCGCAGCGAAGGTCAAACTGCGCTGGTGGTTTTTGCTGGAGATGCCTTTGTGGTGTCACCGCTGACGGATGATACCGCCACGATTGCCGCCCAGGTAAAAAACCTGTCGCCAGAAGTGATGCCAGTGCAGGGCAGTCATCTTGATCTGGCGATTTTGCGCGCGATTGAAGTGCTGGAGCAAACGACGCCGGGTACAGGTGATATTCTACTCTTAACCGATGGTACGACGGATGTGCGCTTGGCGCGGGCGGCAGCGCAGCAGGCGGTTGCCAAGGGTTACAGTGTTTCCATTCTGGCGCTTGGGACGGCAGAAGGCGCGCCAATTCCGTTGGCAGACGGTGGCGTGATGATGGATGCCAGTGGGGTAGCTATTTTGCCGCGCCTGGATCAAGCGGCGCTGCAAGCCATAGCGCGTGCAGGCGCGGGCGTAATGGCGTTGGCGAGTGTGGATGAGCGTGATATTAATACGCTGCGCGCGCATTGGGCGACCGTGCCTGCGATAGACGCACCACTGGAGGAGCAGCAGCGGCGGCTTGATGCCTGGTTTAATCAGGGCATTTGGTTGGTGCTGCTGCTGTTACCGGTGGCGCTACTGTTATTTCGGCGTGGTTGGCTGGCGGTGTGGTTGGTGGCGGGGGGACTGCCACTGCTACTGTTAACACCACAGTCGGCGCAGGCCGCACTATGGGATGATTTGTGGCTCACCCCCGACCAGCAGGGGCAGCGCGCGCTTCAGCTGGGTGATGCTGCCGCAGCCAGCGCCTTATTCAGTGATCCCAGCTGGCAGGCCGCCGCCGCCTATCAAGCGGGTGACTACGCCAAAGCAGCAACGCTGTATGCACAGGATGACAGCGTTACCGGCCTTTATAACTACGGTAATGCGCTGGCGATGCAGGGTAATTTGCCGCAGGCGATTGCGGCCTATGAGTCGGTGTTGGCGCGAGAGCCAGAGCACGCGGATGCGCGGCATAATTTAGAGCAGTTAAAGCAGCAACAGCAGCAACAGCAGCAACAGCAGCAGCAAGAACAACAGCGCAATCAAAGCCAAAATGCTCAGAGCGACGGCGCGCAACCGTCGCAGGGCGATGAGCAATCCGCCAGCGCCGAGTCGCAGTCCGCCCAGGCGGGTGAAGATGAGGCGGCCAGCCCAATGGACGAACAGCTCGCCCCATCTGCTGAGGAGGCGGCCGAACAAGCTGAGGCTGAGGCAGAGAAGAAGGGAGCGGAGCAGCAGGAGCAGGAAGGTAAAGGCAATGAAGCAATGGATGCACAAACGCGGGAGCAAAAGCAGGCGACCGAGCAGTGGCTGCGCATGATTCCTGATGATCCCGCAGGCTTATGGCGGCGTAAATTTCGCTATCAGTACCGCCAACGCAGCAGGAATGGTCAACCCGCACAACAGGGACAGGGCTGGTGATGACAGGTGTTAGCAACGTGAATAAAGCGCCTAAGCAAGGAGCTGCGCGCGCGTGTTTGGCAGGGATAATGCTTATGCGACTAGCGCGCTTTCTAGGGATTGGAGCCGGTCTGCTGTTGGGGTTGATTTTCTGCCACCCCGCCTATGCTGCGGAAATTACCGTCACGCCGGAGCGCACCACCCTGTATGCTGATCAGGAATTTACCCTCACGTTTTCCAGTAATGAACAGCCCGACGGAGCGCCTGATTTTTCACCTTTGGAACAGGTGCTGGAAATCGTTAACCGTTCAACTCGCCACAACACACAGTTTATTAACGGTGTGCCCAGTATGGAAATTGTCTGGCAGTTACAGGTGTTTCCCAAAAGCAGTGGCGTGCTGCAAATACCGGCGATTCAGTTTGGGCGTGATGCCAGCCCGCCGTTAACCCTTACGGTATTGGAAAATAACAGCGGCCAGCAGCCCCAAGAAATTATCGTTGAGCTGGAAAGTGATGCTGAGAATCCTTATGTCCAGCAGCAAATCATTGTGACCCAACGTTTATTAAGCGCGCTGCCGCTGCGCAGAAATAGTGCCAGTATGACGCATCCGCGCATTAGCAGCGGCAAGGGCATTGTGCAGCAGCTGGGCGGCATTGAGAATAAGACGGTCCAGCGCGATGGGATGCGTTATAGCGTGTCCGAGCGGCGCTATGCGGTGTTTGCGCACAGTAGCGGCGAGCTGACGCTCGGGCGCACGGTGTTTCAGGGGATTGTGAATGACGGCACGCAGCGGCGTGGCCTCTTTGGGATGAGTGGGAAGCAGGTCAGGCGTTACTCTGCTCCGTTGGAGCTGGCGATTCAAGCGCAGCCACCTAATAGCGGCGTGAACTGGCTGCCGGCAACCAGTCTGTCGATTAACGCGCATTGGCAGGTGCCACCCGCGCAGTTTAAGACTGGCGAACCGGTGATGTTGACGCTGGCGGTGATTGCTGAGGGGCTGCTGGCCGAACAATTGCCAGAGCTGGAGGTTGTACCGCCCAGTGGCATTAAGGCTTATGCCAACCCGGCAGAGTTGGTGAATAACAGTGAGGGTGGCAGCGTGCTAGCGACGCGGCAGGAGCAGTGGGTGCTTATTGCGACTGCACCAGGTAGCTATGAGCTGCCGCCAATTACCTTGCGCTGGTGGAATCTAGCGACGCAACAGTTAGAAACCGCTGAGATAGCGCCGACGTTGATCACCGTCACTGGTGCAGCGGGAGATGATCCATCACCGGCGGCGCCTCCTGCGTCTGAGATGCCGGATGCGGGCGGGGTGGGAGCTAATCCTGAATCTGTGGGCGAAGCCGACGCCAATGCTGAGTTTAGCCCTGAACAGCCGTCGCTGTCTGCCGCTGATGAAGCTGCCGCTGAGCTAGCGCAGCGGCAGGGCGAAGTCAGCAGGCCGCTGTTTGCTGAGCTTTGGCTCTGGTTGGCAGGTTTGCTGGCGCTGCTCTTGGTGCTGCTGGGTATTATTTTGCGCCGCCGCGCACAGCGTTCCACTCAGCGACATTATCAGCGCACGGCACACCGTGTCAGTTCCCTAGATTTATTGCAGCAAGCCTGTCGGCGCGATGAAGCCCAAAAAGCTTATGATGCGCTGTCGGATTGGGTGAAACAGGATTTGCAGCTGCGTCCGGCCACGCTGGCACAGCTGCGGCAAGCAGCGGATTTACCGCTACAGCAGGCGCTGGATGAGCTGAGTGCAGTGTTATATGCGACGCCGCAGGAGAGTTGGCGGGGCAAGGCGCTATGGGAGGCGGTTAGGCAGCATGCGCAGTCCAAACAGGCAGCAGCGACCGTGCAAAAGCGCAGTGGCCTGTTGAGTTTGTACCCGAATTAACAGGCGGGGCAGCGCAAGGCCTGCTTTGCTTATTGTTACTCCGGCAAACTGCCCTCAATCACCGATAGCGGTACTTCTTGTAGTTCGGGGATAATGTCCTCAGTGGGAAACGTTGCATTAATCGCATCGGCCTGTGCTTGGAAATTGTCAAACTGTGCCTGTACCGACTCACTGTTATAGGTCACGACGGGCTGTTGTGTCTGTATCGTCGCTTCCGCTGGTTGTATTTGCGGCAGGTTACTGTCCTCCCACACTGGGACGGTCTGCGCAGTGCCATTGGTATTTAGCTCAACTTCTTGGATTGTAATAGAGTTAGGTGACAGGCGTTCTACCGGTAGCGCCGCTGGGGCGGCATTATTGCTGGCGGTGCTATTCGCAGATGCAGGGTTGATTGGTGGTTCGCCGATAACAAAGCCGTTTTCATCCATCGTGAATCCGTCGTTTATCTGCGTTTGCTGCTGTTGTAATTGTCGCTGGCGCGCGGCCTGTGCCTGAAGCTGTTGTTGCCTTGCGGCTTCGGCCTGTAGCTGCTGTTGCCTTGCGGCTTCGGCCTGTAGCTGCTGTTGCCTTGCGGCTTCGGCCTGGAGCTGTTGTTGCCTTGCGGCTTCGGCCTGAAGCTGTTGTTGCCTTGCGGCTTCGGCCTGAAGCTGTTGTTGCCTTGCGGCTTCGGTCTGGAGCTGCTGTTGCCTTGCGGCTTCGGCCTGAAGCTGCTGTTGCCTTGCGGCTTCGGCCTGTAGCTGCTGTTGCTTTGCGGCTTCGGCCTGGAGCTGCTGTTGCCTTGCGGCTTCGGCCTGCTGTTGTAATTGCTGTTGGCGCGCAGCCTCGGCTTCAGCTTGCGCCTGCTGTTGTAATTGCTGTTGGCGTGCGGCCTCAGCCTGTTGCAGGGCCGCTGCTTCTTGCTGTTGGCGCGTTGTTTCTGGCTGTGCGGTTTGGTCGCTATTCCCGACGGTGTTACCCGCTTGTGTCGTATTGCCGCCGCCAGTGGTGTTTTGTCCAGTCAGTGCGGCGTATTGGGTCTCGATGGTTTGCTGGTCGGTGCTTAGGTCGGTTAATTTATATTTTTCAATCAGCTGGCCACTTTCACGCAGATAGGTTCTTGCCTGTTCCAGCTGACCGTTATTGAGCGCCTGCGCGGCGGTCTGCTGCCGGGTGGCGGTGATTTCGGCTAGCAGTGTGACCGCTGCTTGATTCGCGGGTTGTTTGAATAGCACCCGACGCAGATAAGACAGGGCATGATCCTGACCGTCGTTCTGGCTCAGGAGGCCGAGGCCAATAGCGGTTCTAGCATCGCGCAGTAAGTCATTAACCTGCGCCTGCTCCTCACGTAGGAGATTCACCTTGCTTTCCATTCTGACCTGACGCTGCAAGCGGTTAGTGAGCATAAACTCACGAATCAGCCGGTCGCTGTCTTGGACCAATGTTTCTGCTTCGGCAAACTTTTTGGCACTGAGCCGCTGTTCAGCCTGCTGGTATTTTTTTTCAACCACCTTAGCCATCAGAGTGTTTATGGCCGGATTATCAGCATCTTGTGCGGCTAGCTCACGTAGCAGGCTGATAGTTCCAGGATTGCCGCTATCACTATCTTCCAGCTGCCCCGCATTAAATGTGGCGGTGGCCTGGTTGAGTAATTGGTTGATGGCTTGCTGCTGCGCTGCGCGTTCAGCGCTGCTGCTATCAGTAGAGTCTGAGTTTGTAGTCGCCGCTGTATTGTCGGGTGCAGCGTTGCTGAGCGTCGTTTCCGTTGGGTCGCTGCTGGGTTGCGCTGCGGTTGCGCTGCCCTCGTCGGCATTGTTAGCCGGTGCGTTACTATCAGTTGGAGTGCTATCAGCGGCCGCGGGTGATGATACTGCCTCTGTTGCTACGGCTGGGGCGAGCGCTTCGACGCTGCTTACGGTAGCGGTGTTAGCTGCTTGGTTGGCTGCTAGTGGGGTAGTGCTGTCGTTTGTAAGTGATACATCTGGCTGTTGCTGATTTGCTTTGGCTGTTTTCGCGCTCGACTGGCTGCTGGCCGTTGTGCGCGCTGGGATCTCGCTGGACGCTGTTGCCGTGGCAGGTGTAGGGCTCGGATTTTGGACGCGAGTTGAGCTGGCTTGATCGGCTGGGGTGGTGCTAGGTAAGGCTGCGGTATCCGGCTGATTTGACAACAGGGCGTGATTGTCGCCAGATTGCACACTATTCGGCCCGTTCGCAGGCAGGTAAGTTGTCAGGCGATTGACTAGATGCTGTCCGGCGAAGACGATAACCCCCATGGCTGCCAAGACTGCGAGCGGGAAGAGCAGCTTGGTGCGGCTAGATGGCTTGAGCAGCGCTAAAAACTTTTCTGGGTTTTCCGGTCGGGCGCTGCGTTGATAGGTCAAGGCCTGTTCGATGGCTTCCCATTGATCTTTTTTAAGTTTTTTCAGCGGCAGCGGCCTATCGCCGTGGGCTACTGCCGTTAGCGTGCTTTGTTCACCAAATGGGGGCTGGCCGCAGAGCAGGATGTATAACAGGCTGGCCGCAGAAAACGTATCGTCTTCGGTCACTGGCACATCGCCGACAGAAACTGATGGGCTAAGGTAAGCCGAGTGCAATGCTAGCTGATTGATTGTGCCTGTGCGCACTGAGGTGAGCAGCTGCATCACCTTCACCAGCGGTGCATTGAGTACTCGGTAGTGGCCCCGGTCAGTATAGTGCAGCACGCCCGGCTCAATATAGCCGTAGGCACCGGCCTGAATGCTGTCCAGCGTTTGGTGGATAGTATTCAATGTTTCCAGCGCTGTTTTCAGCGGGATGCCGCCTGCGTCCAGTTCGCTGATGCGCTGGCTCAGCAGGGTTCCGCTGACATTACTCAGTGCCAGCCAGTAATGGCTGTTGTGTTCACCGTAAGCAATGACATCGGGATAAGCTGCCGCAGCGGGTGCGGGTCGGTCTAGAATTTGCTGCCAGGCCGTGCTAAAGCCTTCCAGCTTGCTCACCGTGGGGTTAACCAATAGGAGTAGCGCGGGTTGAGGGGGGACATCAGCGGTGGTTCGCAGGTCAGTCGCCTGGTAAATATCAGCCAGCGCAGTTTTGGCCATCAGCTGCTGTAGTGAGAAACGCAGTCCAATACGCTCCGGTTCCTGCGCAGCCGCTGCCTCGCCTGCATGATGATTGCTGTTGATCGCCATAAGATAATCCGCTTATTGTATTTGTCAGCCCTACGACTATAGAACATGCCGCTACCTGCACGCCTATACAATCACCAGATGTGAAAGCTTATGACGTCAATCAGTCCACTAGCAAGTCTACCAGCAGATAGCTGTTATGCTAGCTAGTATAAAGCATGCGGCGATGATAGCGTATTCCTTTTCGGGCCTTAATCGTTAAAAAGCCTGCGCTTTAGAGCGGGATGCAACATTAGGTTAAGCACTGAACAGATTCTAGGGTGAAACCGTTTGGTGAACGGCCACCCATCGTTAGATCGATTACTTAATGGCTTGACGGGTAATCAGTGCTCGTGTTTTTTCTTTGAGTCGTGCTTCATGCCGTCGTGTTCGCCCATGTCGTCATGCTGCATTGCTTTGTGGTGATCATGCGCCGTGTCTGTTGACTTATCAGCGTCGGCTGCATCCATCATTTTGTTAATATCTTTAACGACAAATTCGACTTCAATCTCACCGGCTTGGGCAAATTCCAGCATAACCTTATGCCGGTCATCTTCCTGCATCTGCTCCGTTAGGTTAATAAACATAAGGTGGTAGCCACCGGGCTTTAGCATGACGGTGCTGCCCGCTGGAATGACGAGCCCTTGTTCCAGCTGGCGCATTTTCATCACGTTATCAGTCATTTCCATGGTGTGAATTTCGACTGCCGCTGCAAATTCTGCCGTGCCGCTCACCAGTGTGGCGTCTGTTGTGCCGTTATTCGTAATCGTCATGAAGCCGCCGCCGACTGGTGTCATCGGCGGCGTGGTGCGGGTATAGGGATTTTCAATGACCAAATCGTCCAGCGCGTATTGTTCTGCCAATGCGGTGCTACTGATGAGCATGGGCAGAACGCATAGCGCTAATAGTAAGTGTTTCATTTAATTCTCCAAAGTTTAAAAAAATTTAAGTTCGCAACAGGATGCATGACTTAAACGCACGGGGGTGACCGTTTCTGCTGTTTCTGCTGGGCGCGTTTGGGTAGTGCATTGAATGCGGTGCTGCCGTTTGAGCTACTGGCCTGTGGGCGGCACTGTCCTCAGGGCAGGGTATTCAAAGGCCATGGCCCGTCATAATGTAGCGAATCACAGCCATTAAAATGCATAAAAGCGGGCAGCGTCTGCTGTAAAGCCTGCATGAATGAGTCAATTTTTTTGAGAGAAGGTTCGGGGTGTAGGCTGCGAATAGTGAGCACGCCGGTTTTACGCTCTGCCTTGCAGTCCATGCGCGCTACCAGCTTGGTAT